>NZ_JBFTKP010000017.1:0-127855 GCF_056396005.1 Allobosea sp. 05T439
GGACTGTCGCCGACCTCGGTCGAGCGCGCCTATGAGATAGGCASATCGGACGCCGTATTGGACCAGCATCATGTTGGCAGCCGTCGCGCTGACCACGGACCGAAGCATGAACCCGGGGAGATCTCAGGGCGAGGCCGCGTAGCCAGCCARGCTGGACGGTGTCGGYCAATGTGGATCGCCACGCGACCGCGCGATCAGAGCGGCCGAACGATGATCTGCGCCAAAATCCAGTTGACTGAGACGGCCCCGTTACCGAAGTCCTGGGCCTGGACCGTGCCGCTCACCGAGGCCAGCACGGCGCCCTTCGGGTGGCTGTCGTGGATCTTGACGAAATCCGCTGGCAGCTTGTCGCCCGCAACGAAGCTCCAAGGGCCGTTGGAAAGCGATTTGGAGCTGAACCAGCGCCCGGAGATCAGGACATAGTTCTCCTGGCTGGCGACGTCGATGACGACATGGCTGCTGGTGTTCTTGATATAGAGCAGCTGCGTATCCGGAATCGGCAGATATTCCGGATGACCCGCCGTCTGGATCAGCTCCGCCGGTCCGAGGCTGACATGCAGGGTCGGGATCGCCCGGCCTGCAACTGCTGCCTCGATGTCCACTGGCGGCGTGTCCATCAGATTGACCTGGGTCCCGGCTGCCTTCAACGCGCCGGCCAGACTGGCCGGAGGCTGTGGCGCCACGGCCCAGGGACCTTCAGGCGCCTTGCCATTCCACCACGTCTTCAGCGCGCGCAGGTAGTAGACGCCGGCAGCCTCGTCGAACAGGATCAGGGCGGGTGTGTTGATCACGCGCAGCAGCTTGCTGCCGGCAACCTGGCGTAGCTGGGGCTTGCCGTCGATCAGGACGAGCAGGGCCGGTGTTTCGCTGTAGACGATTTTGGGGGGCTCGTTGCGCACAGCCTGCGTCTGGTCGGTCTCGGCCTCGGAGACGGCAAGACTGGCCTGCAGGCGAGATAGCGAGATCGTGCGCAGGCCACCGGGGACATGCTCGCGCAACGTCGTCAGATAGGCGTTGGAATTGGCGGTGTCCGAGGGAAAATTCGCCCTGGTGAGCTCGATGCCATCCAGCGAGACGAGATCGCTTTCCTTGTCGACCGAGGTTCTCGCCTTCATCCAGATCACGCCCAGCGTCGGCGCCTGGCTGCCGGGACGCTGGATCGACACGGCCGAGCGGGCTTCGAGGATATCTCCCCGCCAGCTCTCGATCTGCGGTTGATAGATGGTGATGTCCTCCGCGGCATCCGCGACGGTGCGCGGCCAGGACTGGGTCGGGCTTGCCTGCGGCGCGGTTGTCGAGGCGGCTGCCGTTCGCGGGTTTGGGCCAGGGCGATGGTGGGCGGCGGGAGAAGGAGGGTCACCGTCGCAATGAGGGCGACCGTGTGCTGGAACCGGGCCTTGAGGGGATGCTGCATGTCAGTCTTCGCTTTGAAATCGCATGGAAATTTCACATGGGAGCGATGGCTCCGAACCGTCGGGGCGAATTGTCGTGCGGTTGCGTGGAGCCCAGCCGCCGCGAGATATTTCCGATGAGACGCTGGGCGCTGGCATGATCGGCACTACATTGCGCAGTCATGCACTCTCCTGAGACGCAGGGCGCCGCGACGGAGGGGGCGGATTGAGCGGAGGGAGGGGTGGCGAGACGTGGACGAGGCCGCCCTTCTTGAGCGTAGGGAAGTGTGCGACCAGTTCTGCCAACTCCGCTCCGTTCTGTTTTGACCAACTGCCGCCCGTTCCGAACAGGGCGTGCTCGAGCTGCGTGATCAACGATTGCAAGCGGCTGTCCCGTCGCGCGGCGTCCTTGCCGTCTGGGGGCAATCGCTCCAGCCATGTCGCGAGCGCACGATAGCTCGCCGGAGCATCCCCGGTGCTGGCAATCCGGCGCAGAGTTTTTCGGGCAAAGGTCTCCGAGGCGAGATGTCTCTGCTCGCGCCTGCGCCATCGGGAGCTCAGCCAGGGCCAGAGCATGGCGCATGCGAGCAGGACTAGCGCGGCGCCGAGCACCGGAATGACGAATTTGCGCCAGTTCGCAATGGCGTTGCGCCAGGGCGGCTGCTGTGCCGGGGCGGCCGCCGTCGCGGCGACTTTCAACGTGACCCCGGCCACCGTCTCCGTCCGGGCTTGCCTGCCGTCGGTATCCCACCAGGGCTGCGAGAGACCCGGCAGAACATAGCTGCCAGGCTTCTCGAAGACATAGGTGGCCTTGTCGGTTCGAGAGCCCTCGACGGAGCCGCGATCGACCTTGTCGTCGACGACCGGCGGATCGACATAGACACGCACGCCCTCGGGCGCGGTAAAGCGAAAATCGACCATGCCGAGCGCCGGCACGCCCGTGGCCTTGCGCTGGATTGCGCGAGTGATCGCACTCCCGGCCCTGAAGGAAGACGACACCGGATCGGGAGACCAGGTCTCGCTGACGCGGACGTCGGATGCGGCAAGAACCGGACCGGAAGGGTCGATACCCGGTGGAACGGTGACCGAGAAATGTATCTGTTGTCCCTTGGCCGATCCGACGGGATCGCCGGCTCGGTCGAGAAGGGTGACATCGGCTGCCGGCACCTGGATATCGCCGCCGCGCCTTGGGAAAATCACGAACTCGAATCTCTGACCGACATAATCCTGATCGCCGATGCGATCCCGAATCGTGATCGCCTGAGTTTCGAAACGCAGGGTCTGGGCTCCTGGAGCCTCCGCGAGTTTGACCAGCGGCGGCCGTGGCATCTCGCTGGGAAACAGCACCTCGACATGCAGCTGCACCGGCTGGCCGATCACGATACCTTCCGAGGGTGCGATCGTCGTCCGAACCAGCGGCGTCGCAGCGGGGGCTTGCGCCAGTGCCGGGGCCATAGCCATCGCGAGCGCAACGACGACAGCCGCCACATGGCGCATCATGGCTGCGTCCCTGAGGCGGGCGATTGAAGCTGGTAGGAGAACTTCACGCGCAGGAAATCCGCGGGCCGGGTCTGAACCCTTTTGAGCCAGAGCGAGCGCACGGCCTCATCGGACATCGCCTGGGCGGGGTCCTCGATTGTCGTGTCCTCGCCGCCCTTCTTCGTCTTGTCGAAGACGATTTCATCGGGCTTGGACTCGGTGTTGTCATTGACCCCGCCTTCCGCCTTCTTGCGCTCGCCGCGGATGCGGGCGATCTCGCGGTTGGTAACGGCCTCCGGCCAGCCGGGCCGAAAGGTCAGCGCCCGGTCGTAGCGCTGCATGGCGTCATCGTACTGGCCGAGCATGATGAGGGCATTGCCCTGGTCATAGGCGCTCTCGGCGCTGTCGACCGCGGCAAAGGCCTGCGCTGCACTCTTGAAATCTCCCGCGCGGAAGAGGGCAACGCCCCGCCAGATCGGATTGCGAAAGGCATTGGCTGCGTCGGCAGGTCGGCCATTATCGAGCAGGATGCGGCCGCGCTGGTCCGGAGTCAGGAACAGGTTGGGCCAGCCGATGCGTTGGGCGAGGAGCGCTAGCAGGAGGACGGCGACGGCCGCGATGAGCGCATAGGGGGCACACATTTTGACGATCGGCCGGGTCATGTCAGCACCCATCCACGGCGGAACCAGAGCAGCGCGAGCAGGGCAAAGAGGGGCGTCAGCCAGTATCCTGCCTCCTGCCAATGCTGTCCTTCGCCAGCGACGTCGGCGGTGCGCCCGACGCGATCGAGCCTGCGCTCAATCGCGGTGATGTCCACCTGATCCGGCGTGGTCGCGACGACGGTCGCGCGAAGCGCGCGGGCTGCCTCTCCGGTGCTGGCTGCATCCAGATTGGCCGGTAGTAGAGACAGGATGGTGGTCGCGGCTACTGCGGCGGTCTCGCCCAGTCGGGCAAGCTGATCACTCGCGACCGTGTCGGCCATCACCAGGATCGAGCCGCCATGCCCGTTGCCGGCCAGTACCCGCTGCGCCAAGGCGAGTGCATTGGCAAGGTCGTCGCCCTCCTTGGGCATGATCGCGGGCGACAGGGCCTTGGCGAGATCCAGCACCACCGTGCTGTCCTGGGTTGGTGGCAGGACAAGATGGCTCGAGCCGGAATAGGCGATGAGACCGGTTGCTGCCCCCTCGCGGAGGCTCAGCAGGTCGGAGAGCTTTTGGCGAGCCCGGTCCAGCCTGGTCGGGGCGAGATCTTCCGTCATCATCGACGGAGTGACCTTGAGGACAATGATGACCGGCGGCTTCGCATCGGCGAAGGGCGAGGGTTCGCGCTGCCAGGCCGGACCGGCGACGGCGATGGTTGCGAGCGTCCAGGCCGCCAAGAGCACGGCATTGGGGGTGATGCGTGACACGGGGCCATTGTCGACCAGAAGATATTTCAGCAACTCGGGATCGATGATGCGGCGCCACCGGCCGGCTGTATCAGCGGCCCGGTATTCAAGCAGCACCAGGACAAGCGCCGGAAGGAAGGCGAACAGCCAAAGTGGGCGCTGGAAGTGGAATGCGGAAAGGGTTTCGATCATGGCGCCCCCTTCGAGATCGCGAGATCGTTGATCCGAAGCGCAGCACGCAGGTATCGGCGCCGCAGCATTCGCAGCGCCTGCAGCAGCAGCGACAGGCTCAGGCCCGCGGCCAAGGGCATCCAATAAATATCGCGCTTCGGGCGAAAACTCACCGTATCGATCTTGCGGGTCTCGATCTCGTCGAGCCGCTGGTAGATCTCGGCGAGTTGGGATCGGTCGAGCGCGCGGAAGAAGCCTCCCTTCGTCGTACTGGCGACCTCCTTGAGAGCGCCCTCGTCAAGCTTGTCTTCACCGGCCGCCGTGGGATCGCCGACGGCGACTGTATGGATGACGATGCCCCGGTCCCTCGCGACACCTGCGGCCTCTACGGGGGGGACCTTGCTGGCGGTGTCGTTGCCGTCGGTCAGCGCAATGATCGTCTTCGCCTTGACGGTACTGCGGTCGAAGAGCCCGATGCCGAGGCCGATCGCGTCACCGAAGGCCGTGCGCGGACCGGCCATTCCGACGACGGTGTCGCGCAGCAACGCGCGGCTCAGTTCGAGATCGGTCGTAAACGGCACGAGGACGAATGGCGCATCGCCAAAGACGACGACGCCGACCCGGTCGCCTTTGCGTCGCGACAGGAATTCGTCGAGCACCTGCTTGACCGCCGTCAGTCGGTCGACGGTCTTGCCCGATGCGTCGACGAAGTCCTTCGTGTCCATCGACCCGGACAGGTCGACCAGAAGCAGCAGGTCCCTGGTAGGACGGTCCTGATGCAACGGAGGTTCGATCCATTGCGGGCGCGCGAGCGCCGCCACAGCCAGCAGCCAGCAGAGAATCAGGACGAACAAGGGAAGAGTGCGACGTGGCGCAATCACTCCTCCGAGATGCGGGGTTTGACCGCTGAGCGCCGCAAGACGACCGAAGAACGGAACGCGCAAGCCTGTCCGATTGCTCGCATGGGCGGGCAGAAGCAGCCAGACCGCTATCGGCAGGGGGGTGATCAGGGCCAGCCAGGGATAGGCGAAGGTCAGCATGGTCAGGCCTCCGCGACGGTAGGCGTGCGGTGGGCGCGGACCCATAGCTCGGCATGCCCGATGAGAAGCCGTAGTTCAGACGGATCCGGCTTGGTCCTTCCATCGAAGGCCTCGGTGAGCAGCCGATGTATCGTGGCCGGATCGAAGCCCGTGCCTGCCTCGTGTGCAACGAAATCGGCCCAAGCGGGGCCGCTGAGCGAGGCAATTTTGTCGCGGCCGTATTCGACCATGGCGACGCGCTTCATCACCGCGGAGATGCGGGCGACGGCGTCGGGATCGTTCTGCTCTATCCCAGCCGATATGGTCTCCAGTTCGGCGATCGCCGCGCGACGATAGGCGGCGGCGCGGTAGCGTTGGACCGCGCGCCAGGCCGGAACCGCGAGCATCGCGAGGCACGTTGCCGCGACGATCCAGAGACCCGGCGCGGGCGGCCAGAACGGAATGTCCGGAGGCAGCACCAGGTCGCGAAGATTGGCCAGGCTCCCGGGATCGTCGCTCATCGCAGCGGCCGCCCTTGCGCTGCCGCGGCCCGGCGTTCGCTGCGTCTGCCAATGAGTTCGCGGAACTGTGCCGCAACATCGAGGCTTGTCGAGATCGGAAGAATCGGGATCGCCCGATGGCGGGAGAGATCCGCCAGTCGTGCGCGCCAGTCTGCATGCTCGCGCGCGAACCGGCTACGCAGATCCTGAGAGGAAGAATCGATTTCGATCTGGCCAAGACTGGAGCTGAAAACGGCGGGGCCGACATCCGGCAGGTCACGCTCGAGCGGATCGTGAACGTAGACGGCCAGAACATCGTTGTGAGCACAAAGGCGGGTGATCAGCTGCGCCGTTTCCTCATCCTCGCCGGCCGCATCGGAGATCAGGCAGACCAGCCAGTCATGCGTCGCCATGCGGACCGCATGGCGAAGGGCTTCATTGAGCTGGGCCGCCGCCGACGTCGGTTCTGGCTGGCCCAGGGCGTGATTTTGCTTCACCACTTCCGAAAGCACGCGGATCACGCCGATATCACGCCCCTGCGGCTTGATGTCGACGATCTGCCGATCGCCAAAGACGACCGCGCCGATGCGATCGCCGAGGGAGGTGACGCGCCAGGCACTGAGTGCCGCGGCTTCGGCGGCTGCGACTGACTTCATCKCCCGCTGGCTGCCGAAGAACATCGTGCTGCGCTGGTCGATGATCAAAAGGACCGGCCGATCGCGCTCTTCCGAATAGACGCGGACATGAGGAGAGCCGAGACGAGCCGTCGCCAGCCAGTCGATCGAACGGGTATCGTCCCCCTCGAAATAGTGGCGCAACTCCTCAAAGTTCAGGCCGCGTMCCCGCAGGCGTGAGGCATGCCGGCCGGCAAGCAGGCTGTGAACCGGCTGGCGAGGCAGAAAGCTGAAACCCTTTGCACGGTGCTTCAGCCGCAGCAGGTCATCGAGCGAGACAAAGACGCGCGCGCCAGTTTCCGGAACGGCGCTGCCTGCTCCCTGTCTTTCCCGCATCAACGCCATGAGCCGCTCCGCCCTAGGCCGCGACCGCAACCAGTTTCATGATCTCGTCCAGCACACCGTCCGCATTCACGCCGTCGGCGCCGGCCTCGTAGCTGAGCGACAGGCGATGGCGCAGGCAGTCATGGACAATCGCCTGGACATCTTCGGGCGTGACATAATCGCGTCCGTTGAGCCAGGCATAGACGCGCGAGCAGCGATCGAGTGCGAGCGAGCCGCGCGGGCTTGCCCCGACTGCGATCCAGTTCTTCAGCTTGTCGCCGAATTCGGCGGGCCTGCGCGTCGCGGCGACAAGGGCGACCATATAGGTCTCGACGACCGCTTTCGTCGTCACCCGGTCGATCTCGGAGCGCGCCTCGAAGATCAGCTTCTGCGGGATCTTCGGCGGAGGCTGCGCGGCAGCACCCGTCGGCTCAGCAGCTTCCCCGCGAACGAGCCGCATCACCTTCACCTCATCGGCATCGGTGGGGTAGTCGATCCGGATATGCATGAGGAAGCGGTCCATCTGCGCTTCCGGGAGAGGATAGGTTCCCTCCTGCTCGATCGGGTTCTGGGTCGCGAGTACCATGAAGAGGTCGGGCAGGTCGTAGCGCTTGCCGGCGACCGTCACATGCCGTTCCTCCATCGCTTCGAGGAGCGCCGACTGGACCTTGGGCGGGGCGCGATTGATCTCGTCAGCCAGGACAAGATTGCCGAAGATCGGGCCCTTGCGGAACTCGAACTGACCGTCGCCGCGCAGGATCTCGCCGCCGGTGACGTCCGAGGGGAGAAGGTCCGGCGTGAACTGAATGCGGCTGAAGTCGGATTCGAGATTATTCGAAAGGCTCTTGATGGCGCGGGTCTTGGCGAGGCCCGGCAGGCCCTCGAGCAGGACATTGCCATTGGCAAGCAGTGCGACGACGAGCCGTTCGACGACGCGTTCCTGGCCGATGATGTCCTGGTTGATCCGCTTCTGCAGATCGACGACCGCATCCCGAGCCGCCGATCCCCTGCCGTCGCTCATCAGCCTGTTCCCTCCGGAATGCGAATGGGGCTTTCGCCGGAATTCTGAACGAAGCGGCGCTCTAGTCAGCAACGTAACCGTTACAGCTGCATTCAGGTCGGGGGGATGGGCTCGGTCCGGACCACGCAACGGAAGCCGACATGGCTCGTCGAGGTATCCACCGGTTCGGCATGGCGGGCGGCCGGGCGATAGCGCCGGCAATAGCTTGGTGCGCAGAGATGCGAGCCGCCCTTCAGGACCCTGCGCGGAATGCGGATCGCAGGCTGACGCGGATCATAACTGTTGGCCTCGGGGCCGCCGCGGGGATTTTGCGGCACGCAGCAGGCCTTGGGTGCATCGCCTTGATGGCGTGTCGACCAGAAATCCGTTGTCCACTCCCAGACATTGCCGATCATGTCGTGGACGCCATAGCCGTTGGCGGGAAAGGCGCTGACAGGAGAGGTGCGCGCAAACCCGTCTTCCCGCGTATTCTCGTGGGGGAAATTGCCCTGCCAGGTGTTGGCCATATGACGTCCGCCAGGCGTCAACTCGTCGCCCCAGGCGAACTCGACATCCTCAAGCCCGCCACGTGCGGCGAATTCCCATTCGGCCTCGGTCGGCACGGCCTTTCCGGCCCAGGCTGCATAGGCTTCGGCATCGCGATAGGCGACATGCACGACCGGGTGGTCGTCGAGCCMCTTGATCGACGACCCCGACCCATAGGGTTTGCGCCAGGTCGCGCCGAACTGGAATTTCCACCATTGCGACCAGTCGCGCAGGTCGACCGCATGGGTCGGCGGGTTGAACATCAGCGAGCCTGCTCGCAGCATATGGGGCAGGGCGCCGGGATAGTCCTTTGGGTCCGGCGGGATCTCGGCGAAGGTGACGTAGCCGGTTGCTTCGACGAAGGCGCGAAACTGCGCATTGGTGACCGGAGTCGCGTCGATCCAGAAACCATCGACCGTGACGCGATGGCTCGGCGCCTCCTCCGGATAGTGCTTGTCCGAGCCCATGCGGAAGGTTCCGCCGGGAATGCGGATCATGCCGCTCAACGTGTCGATCCTGTCCAGTACCGCGCCATCCGTCATGGTCGTCGGGCCTCCGCTGCTGTTCAATCCGCCTTGGCGCGCTCGGACCGCTCCTCGCTCGCCAATACCTTGCGCGCCTGTGCCATGGCCTTGCGCATGTCGTCGTCGACCGTCGGAAACTGTGGGTCGAGCTGTTCGAGCTTTTCGCCAATGGCTGCCGCCACGGCGAGCCGCGTGAACCATTTGTGATCTGCGGGAATGACGTACCAGGGCGCGCTCTTCGTCGCGGTGCCCCGGATCGCATCCTCATAGGCACCCATATACTCGTCCCAATGACCGCGCTCGGCCAGATCCCTTGAGTCGAATTTCCAGTTCTTGTCCGGTTCGTCGATCCGGGCGAGGAGACGGCGCCGCTGTTCGTCCTTCGAGACATGGAGGAAGAATTTCAGGATCGCGACGCCGTTGCGCGAAAGGTGCTGCTCGAAATCGCGCATGCTCTCGAAACGCTCGCGCCAGATATCGTCTGTGATCAGCTTGGGCGGGAGGTTCTGCGCTTCGAGGACCGAGCGATGGACCCGCGCGACCAGGACCTCTTCATAATAGGAACGGTTGAAGATCCCGATATGACCGCGTTCCGGCAGTGCGCAGGTGGTGCGCCACAGGAAATCGTGCCGCAGCTCAATGGTGCTTGGAGCCTTGAAGGACGTCACCTCGCAGCCTTGCGGGTTGATGCCCGACATGACGTGCTCGATCGTGCCGTCCTTGCCGGCCGCATCCATCGCCTGGAAGATGACGAGGAGCGACCAGCGCCCTTCGGCGTAGAGCCGCTCCTGCAGCGCGTGCAGACGCTTGACCCCGGCTGCCAGCAACTCCTTGGCGTCGTCCTTCTCACTGTCGAAACCGCAAACATCGGCGGGGTCGACGTCGGAAAGCCGAAACTTGTCGCCGTCCGTGATCCTGAAGCGCTTGACCACGTCTTCCTTGTTCATCGCTACGGCTCCGGCGGAAAGACAGCCTTCCAGTCCGACTTCATGTCGACAATGGTCCAGCCGTTGGCTTGGCCCTCATCGAGAGCCTTGTCGAGCTTACCGATAGGCGACTTGCGGTCATAGGCCCATTCGCGCTCGGCATCGGTGTGATGGATGATGAGGGCCAGGCGTGGCCCATCGCCGGCCGTCGTATATTGCAGCATCTGCAGGTCGCCGTCGGAATTGCCGAAGGCCAGGATCGGTCGCCGGCCGATGAAGCGGTTGATCCCGACAGGCTTTCCGGGACCGTCATCGATGAACTCGACCTTGGCGTCCTTGAACAGTTCGGGCTTGCCGCTCGGGCTCAGCCTGAATGTCACTGCACCGGCGGAGCCGACCACCTGTTCGGGCGGGATGCCATAAACCTTGTCGGCGAAGACGCGCATGAATTCGACGCCACCGCCCGAGACGATGAAGGTCTTGAAGCCGTTGGCGCGCAGATAGGTCAGCAGCTCCAGCTGCGGCTGGTAGACCATCTCGGTATAGGGGCGCTTCTTCGTCGGGTGCCGCGCGGTGTTGAGCCAGCTGACGACCAATCGCTCGAATTCCCGTGTCGTTATCCCGGAATGGGCAGCCGCCATGATCTGCAGGAGGCCCTTTTCTCCGGAGGCCGCCAGCCCCTTCATGTCGCCGGCCAGGACCGACCTGTAGGGTTCCTTGCTCTTCCACTCCGGATACAGGGGAGCGAGCCGCTTCACCTCGTCGAAGGCGAACTGAAGCTGGAAATAGACCGGCTGCTCGGCCCAGAGCGTGCCGTCATTGTCGAAGGTGGCGATGCGCTCCGCCGGCTTGACGTAATTGGGGCCGCCCTCCTGCGTTACCCTTCTGACGAATTCGACGATGGCGGTCTTTGCCTTGCCGTCGTTCCAGGATGGCAGAGGGTCGGATTGGGCGAGGACGGCGCCATTCCACGCCCAGGATGAGACCAGGAACAACGCGGCCAGGGCAGCTCGAACGTTCAGCACCGGGTTCTCCTTCTCAATGTCGGGCTTCCGGGGGCGGGCATCCCGCAGAACGCTTCCGCGCTCGCTCATTCGCGAGGGCCCCCTGTGAACCAGTTATAATAGGGGTTGGTGGGATCGGCCTGGATCACGCGCCGCATCTGCCGCGCCCAGCGCGCCCGGTCGCCGACATAAGCGGCAAGGCCGGCATCGTAGAATGTCACGAGTCTGCTGCGCTCATTTGCAAGATCGGCCCGGAATGCATCGTCGGCGCCGATGACCGGCGGTTCTCCCTGCATCTCCAGGAGAATGGGCAAGGTCCGCGCCAGTTCGAGCCGCCGCACCCAGCCTGCATATTCGATGCGCGGATCGTCATCCGTCACGGGGCGAGCAGCGCTTGCATAGCGCTCCAGCCCCTGCCGATCGGTGACGAAGGTCGCGAGGAGAGCCGCAGGGGAATCGATGCCGACATCACTCAGAGCCTTTGCCACCTCCGGCTGTGCGAAGCGGCCGGCGATCCTCTGCAGATCCAGCGAAACCGGTTCTTGCGAGCCGATCAGCAGCATCTCGTGCAGCTCAGTGGTCCAGAGGGTGGCGTGCGGGAAGACGTCGAGGAAGCTGCGCACCAGAGACCGCGTGTCTTCGTCGTTCTGGGTCGGCAGGGGCAGCCACTGCGCGACGAGGCCCCCCTCGGCAAGGCGCGATTGAGCCAGAGCATAGAAATCGCTCGAATACAGGTTGGCGACGCCCGCAGCAGAGGGTGGCGGCGGTTCGAGCGTGATCAGGTCGTAGCGATCCGGGTTGCGCAGGAGCTCGCGGCGTCCATCGCGCAGGCGGATCTCGAGACGCGGGTCGGTTGCGGCCCGGAAGCTACCCTCGAAATTCGGCGCCGCGCGGATGACGCTCGGCAGCAATTCGGCAACGACGCGCCGGTCGAGGCCGGGATAGGTCAGCAAGGCTCCCGCCGTGATGCCGGTACCGAAGCCGATCACCAAAGCCGATTTCGGCTCGCGGTTGTGAATGATCAGCGGCAGCAATGCCTGCATCCGCATGTAGCGCAGGGATGGCATCGCATCGCCGGAATTGGAGACGCCCTGGATGTAGAGACGGCGGAAGCGGTTTCGGCCCGAGCTCCGCTCGACGACGGCGACCGTGCCGCCCAGGCCCTCGTCATAGAAGGTAAGGCTCGCGCCGCGGGCGCCGGGCATCAGCGTGGCGAGGCGATCGGATGGCAGGAGGATGGCGGTCGCGCATGTGGCGGCGCTGATGGCGAGCGCCGCGATCCAAGCCTTTGAGCCGGCGCGCCGTTCGCGCAAGGCAGCGACGGCTCCCACCAGCGCGGCGGCAACGGCGAGCACTGCGAGGGTCTGGACGAGCCCGAGCGCCGGAATGAGGACGAAGCCGGTGATGGCCGTGCCAAGAATGCCGCCGAGGGTATTCAACGCGACGATCATGCCGACACCGCGGCCGATATGCCGGGGGGCGACGATCAGGCGCAACGCCGCTGGAAAGGCCGCGCCTAGGAACAGGGTACTGGGAAGGACGACGCAGATCGCGGCGACGGCAAATCGGGCGGACATGCCGGCAAAGGCGCTGCCCGTCAGATTCAGCACTGCTGCCTCGACCAGGCCCTGGAGCTGGCTCAGCCAGGGGCCGAGCACGGCGATGGCCAGAGCGGCCGACAGGCCGGCCCCTGCGATGAGCAGGCCGAAGACACTCCATGGCTTCGTGACGCGATCGGCCCAGCGCGCGAAAATGGCAGCCCCCAGCGCGAGCCCGGTGAGATAGGTTGCGAGCAGGACGGAGAAGGCGAAGCTGCGCGTGCTCATGAAGGGCACGATCGTCTGCGACCACACCACCTCGTAACCCAGCGCGATGCCGCCTGCGACCGAGTAGAGGGCGATGGCCAGCGCGGCCGAAGGCGAGAAGCCGCTATCGGTCGGCTTGACCGCGTCGACGCTTGCGACACCTGCCTTAGCGTTCGTTGCAAGCGCCGCGAGGGCCGCAACCAGGCAGATTGCGGCGGCCACGAGCGCCGAGCCGCGCATGCCGACCGCGGGAATGACAAGGAACGAGGCGAGCAGTGCACCGGTGATGGCGCCCGCTGTATTGGCCGCATAGAGCCGGCCGCCGACCTGACTGACATCGTCGCGCCGGGTGGCGGCGAAACGCGTCAGTGCCGGMAGCGTGCCGCCCATCAGCACGGCGGGCAAGCCGACGAGCGCAAACACCATCGCCCAGGCGAGCGGCGGTGTCGTCAATTCGAGGCGGGCAAAGAGCGGAGCTGCCTGCGACAGGCCGATGGTCGCAGCCATGGCGAGGATGGCGACGCCACCTTCGAGAGCGGCGTAGAGACGCAAGGGCTGAAGGTTGCGGTCGGCAATCGGTCCAAAGATCAGGCCGCCGATCGCGAGGCCGGCGAAGAAGGCGCTGACGCCGGTCGTCACGGCATAGACCTCGACCCCGACCACGGTCGAGAGCTGCCTGATCCAGATCACCTGGAGGATCAGCGCGGCCGTACCTGAGAGGAACAGCAAGCCGGCTGGCAGGGTGAGCGCAGCACGGACAACCGGCGTGGCGCGATCCCGGATCGCCCCAGCGCCGCGACGTCGCCTCGACGCTTCTGTCCCCACGCTCATGCCGGCTTTCAGCTTAAGGCCCATTTGAAGGAGACCAGCCGGCGCCTCGCGACGCCGGCTGGCACCATACCTGAGTTACAGGCTCACTCCAGACCACGCTTCCTGAACGACTCGTCGATCTTCCTGTCCACCTGTTTGCGGACCTGATCGACGCCGAAGCTCGCGGGCCGCTGGCTCGGGGGATATTCCACGAAGCTCTCGAGGAATTGCGTGGCTTTCATCACCCCCTGGGCGGCGAGATAGGCGTTCTCGGTCCGCCACTGATCGTACCCGCTGCCGGAGATCTCTGCATGCTCGTAGGGGTCCATGCGCAGATTGAACATCTTGGGCAGGCGCAAAGGAGTGAAGGGATTCGCCCAGACATCCATCTGGCCAGGCTGCTCCTGCTTTTCGAAGACGAGTTTCCAGTTGTCGAAGCGCATCGCGACGAGGGCGCCATCGTCGTTGAAATAGTAGAACTCGTTGCGTGCGCTCTTGTCGGATTTGCCCGTGAGGTAGTCGATCTGGTTGAAACCATCGAGATGGTTGCGGAAGGTCGTCGGGTTGCCCTGCGGCTGCCAGCCCTTGAGGAGGCGATCCTTCACGGCTGTGTCACCAGCCGCAGCGAGCAGCGTCGGGAACCAGTCGAGGCCCGAGACGATGCCAGTGGCGATTTCGCCCGGCTTGACCTGGCCCGGCCAGCGGATCATGGCCGGCACGCGGAACGCGCCTTCCCAGTTCGTATCCTTTTCCGAGCGGAACGGTGTCGTCGCTGCATCCGGCCAGGTGAAGGCGTTGGGGCCATTATCGGTCGTGAAGACGACGATGGTGTTGTTGGCAATGCCKAGATCGTCCAGCGTCTTCAGCAGCTTGCCGACATTCTGGTCCATCTCCCACATGCCGTCGGCGTATTCGTTACCCGCCATGCCGCTCTTGCCGCGAAACTCCGGCCGCACATGCGTGAAAACATGCATGCGAGTGAAATTCATCCAGGTGAAGAACGGCTTGTTGGCGCGTACCTGCCTCTGCATGAAGTCGATCGCGGAACCCGTAGTCTCGTCGTCGACAGTTTCCATGCGCTTGCGCGTCAGTGGGCCCGTATCTTCGATCTTGCCATCGGCGGAGGTCCTCAGAACGCCCCGCGGCGACATCAGTTTGACGAATGTCGGATCATCCTTCGGCCAGTTGGGCCGTTCCGGCTCTTCCTCAGCGTTCAAATGATAGAGGTTGCCGAAGAATTCATCGAAGCCATGATTGGTCGGCAGGTACTCGTCCTTGTCGCCAAGGTGGTTCTTGCCAAATTGACCCGTGGCGTAGCCGAGCGGCTTGAGGGCCTGGGCGATGGTAACATCGCCTTTCTGCAGACCTACCGGGGCGCCGGGGATACCAACCTTCGAAAGCCCGGTGCGCAGCGGCGTCTGCCCGGTGATGAAGGAGGATCTCCCCGCCGTGCAGCTGTTCTCGGCGTAGTAGTCCGTGAACATCATGCCTTCCCGGGCGAGGCGGTCGATGTTCGGCGTCTTGTAACCGACCACCCCATGCGTATAGGCGCTGATGTTGGCCTGGCCGACGTCATCCCCGAAAATGACAAGGATATTGGGTTTGGCGGGAGGCGCAGTCTGGGCCTTCGCTGCTCCGCCGGATAACCCTAGCGTCAGTGCCAGGGCTGCGGCGGCCATGAACTTGTGGCGTTCCATGAATCAGTCCCGGTGCCGGATCGACGCTCCGGGCCAGCCCGACAGCCGCCGGACGCGGCCCATGCGCGCCGGGCGACGGTCGCATGGGGGCGGCAAGGGCTTAAGCCTGTAACAGTTACGGTAAGCTAAGAGAGCGGCGGGCGACCAGTTCAGCCGGCGAGAGCCTTTGACACCGATTGGACTGCCTGCGCAGCGATCATGTCGATGGTGCTCGCACAAGGCACGTCGCGTTCGGTCTCATCGACGAAGTCGGAGCAGATGATCTCTCCGCTGCGCAGATCGGTGGCGCACCAGGAAAAGCGCTGGCAGGTCGACATCGGATGGACCGCGATGTCGAGCGCGTAAGTCTCGTCGGGGTGCAGGAGGAGTTTGCTGATCGCGATCGCGGCAGCTCTGCGCTCGGCAGACGGCATCGCGAACAGTCTGAAGCCGGCTGTGACGAGCCGCTTCATGATGGTTTCGATAAGCAGGTCGCCATGAACTGCCGCAAGCCGGGCCGCGCGGTCCGTCAGGTTCTTGATGATGATTGTCGGCAGGCTGGCGCCGGCGGACGCGATCCTCGCTGGCTCGGTAGCGAAAGCCGGTCTCGTGGATCCATTCCCTGACGGCCGCCACGTAAAGGATGGAACGTAGCTGCCGGGTGGCATCGCGATTCTGACGGGAGCGCTTGCTCCCGCCGTCTCGTAATAGGTTGCCAGCGCCGAGCGCAGGCGTGTCGCCTCGATCCGCACGATCGGGTCGGTGCCAGGGTCGAAACTGTCGTCGCGGCCGAAGACATCGACGCCGATCGAGTAGGCCTTGATACGGTCGGAATGGCCCGCAACGGTTTGCGTGACGACAAAAGAGAGGAAGCGCCGGTTGCGCTCGGAAAGGCGCAAGGCCTCGTGCGCCAGCAGAGTGTCCAACGCTGCAAGGACGAGTTGGGGAGGAGGATTCCCGTCATGCAGCCTTGCAATGCGCCCGCCCATCACTCGCCTCGACAGCTAGGACTGAAGAAAGCCCGTAATTAGCTCTTGAAAGCCCAATGATGCCCTGCGAGCCAGCATGGATCAAGGCAGTATTCGATGAATTCCGCCAGAATCCGGGTCGGCTCCCTTAAGAAAGACCTAGCCGGATCAAGATATCTTGTTCTGTCGCGGAGACGAGGGCGTCGTATTCCCTGGCTCGCGCCGGGCCCACAGGCAGTGTCGATTTCGTCCAATAGGACTCGGCCTCGCAGGCTGCCTCATAAGCCTCGCACAGCTCTGCAAAGCCGGGGTCGCGGGCGAATTTTTCCCGCAGCTGCGCGCGCCGTTCTGGCCAGCGCAGCAAGAGCCTCGTTAATCCACGCTTTTTCGCCTGCTCCATGGCAGCCTCCGGCCGAAGCACTGAGGGCCCGCATCTGCAGGGCATACTGCCAGCGTGGCGCAGTTTTGCGCGCCTGGAACTGTTGCCTGTAACCGTAACGGCAAGAGGGCGGACCTGCGCCCCTTCGACAGCAGAGTATGGTCCCGCGCCGCTTCCGGCGGCGCGGGATAGTGGTGCAGGTAGCCTCAGGCCGCGGCTGCCCGCAGATCCTCGCCAAGCTCTTCGCTGACGATGTTCACCCAGTAGCGAATGCCGTCGGGAATGATCTCGTCGTTGAAGTCGAAGAGCGGCGTGTGAAGTCCCTTGAAGGAGCCGTCCGCCTCGACGCCATTGCCGATGCGCATGAAGGCGCCCGGCTTGATCTGCATCATTTCGGCGAAATCCTCGGCCCCGGTTCCCGGCCGGATCGCCCCATTGACATTGGCGGCGCCGACCGAAGCGGACGCGGCGGCCACTGCGACTGCGACCTGATCCGGCTGGTTCCGCAAGGCGCTCGGTCCGCGCCGATAGGAGGCCTCCGCGGTGCAGCCCCAGGCTTGCGCGGTTGCCGCGGCAAGTTCAGCAATCCGTCGCTCGACCAGATCGCGGATTTCCGGCGCGTAGGTGCGCGCCGTACCGCCGATGACGAGCTCTGCCGGGATGACATTGCTGGCTTCCGCCGAGCCGGCATGGACATAGCCGACGCTGATCACGGCGGTGTCGAGCGGCGCGACATTGCGCCCGATGATGCCCTGCAATCCGAGCACGAAATGGGCCTGGGCATAGGTGATGTCGGTCGAGAGGTGAGGCTGCGAGCCGCCATGCCCACCGACTCCGCGGAAGATCACCTGCCAGCTATCGGCCGCAGCCAGCATCGGGCCGTTGCACGTGCCGAAGGACGAGGCCAGCATGCCTGGTGAGTTATGCAGCCCGTAGATCGCATCGCAGGGGAAGCGCGCGAATAGCCCGTCCTTCAGCATGGCGAGCGCTCCGCCGCGCCCTTCCTCCGCCGGCTGGAAGATCAGATTCACGCTGCCGGCGAAATCGGGGTTCTCGGCGAGGTAGCGCKCCGCGCCGAGCAGCATGGTCGTGTGCCCGTCATGGCCGCAGGCATGCATGCGGCCCGGATTCTGCGAGGCATAGGGCAGCCCTGTCTCCTCGATGAGCGCAAGCGCGTCCATGTCGGCGCGCAGTCCGATCGCGCCCTGGCCCGGCCGGCGGCCACGGATGACACCGACTACGCCGGTTCCGCCGACGCCTTCGGTCACCTCGACGCCCCATTCCCGGAGTTTGCCCGCGACCAGCGCGGCCGTGCGGTGTTCTTCCAGGCCGAGCTCCGGATGGGCATGGATGTCGCGCCGGATCGCCGTGAACTCAGCGTGATGCTGGTCGAGCCAGATATCGAACCGCGTTTTCGTCATGTGTGGTCTGTTCCCCATTTTCGTGCACGCAACTGCCGCGGCACCCCGGAGGGCTTGCCTCGGCAGCAACCTGCGACGACAGCGCAGGCGGCGCGTGGCGTATTCCAGAAGAGGAGCCCGTGCTTGGCAAGAGCTCTGAGCGATGGGCGGAACTGCGTTGGGAGCCATGGCGGTCGCGCCAGAGCCCAATCCTCTCAAGTCGGTAGCACGCCCCATCGATCGGGGCGGCATTTGTCCTGGATCAAGGATCGTTCGCCGGGGCGCGCTAGACACATGCCATTGAAATCGACTCTGGCAAGACAGGGATACGTGTCATGACCAATGTCCGGGCGCGGTATTTCGACGAGCGCCTGCCGCGCTATACCAGCTACCCGACTGCGCCACATTTCACGGGCGAGATCGGTGCGGAAAGTTATGGCGATTGGCTGCGGGCGCTGAGGCCCGGAACGAAGGCCTCGCTCTATCTCCACATCCCGTTCTGCCGCTCGATGTGCTGGTATTGCGGCTGCCACACCAGTGTTGCCCTGCGCGACCAGCCGATCGTCGATTATCTCGCAGTCCTGCGCCGCGAGATCGCGCTCGTTGCCGATCGGCTCGCTGCGCCGCTCCAGGTCCAGCATGTCCATTTTGGCGGTGGTACGCCGACGATCATCGCGCCGGACGATTTCCTTCGTCTGGTTGCGCTGTTGCGGGAGCGCTTTGTCATCGCCCCCTCGGCCGAGATCGCCGTCGAGATCGACCCCCGCAGGCTGACAAGGGCGGTGACAGAGGCCTTGGCTGCATCCGGCGTCAATCGGGCGAGCCTCGGAGTCCAGAGCTTCGATCCGGTGGTGCAGGAGGCGATCAACCGCATCCAGAGCGTCGAGCAGACGGCAAGCGTCGTCGCCGGGCTCAGAGCTGCCGGCATCAGCGGCTTGAATTTCGACCTGATCTACGGCCTGCCGAAGCAGACGGTCCGATCTTGCATCGAGACCGTCGAGCGCTGCGTCGCGTTGCGGCCGGACCGCCTCTCGGTCTTCGGCTATGCTCATGTGCCCGGCTTCAAGAAACATCAGCGCAGGATCGACGAGGCGGATTTGCCTGACGGGTTGGAACGTCACGAACAGGCTGAGGCAATGGCCGAGGCGCTGGTCGCCGCCGGCTATGTCCGCATCGGCCTCGATCATTTTGCCCTGCCGGACGATAGCATGGGGCAGGCAGGGGCAGAGGGCGTGCTGCGTCGCAATTTCCAAGGCTACACCACTGACGGCGCCGAGGCGCTGATCGGCTTCGGCGCCTCGGCGATCGGCCGCCTTCCCGGCGGATATGTCCAGAACGAGGTCGTCATCGGCCGCTATGCCGAGCGTGTGCTGAGCGGGGCGTTGGCCACGGCGAAAGGCTTCCGGCTCAGTACTGACGACCGGCTGCGTGCCGAGCTGATCGAACGCCTGATGTGCGATCTCACGGTCGATATCGGCGCCGTCTGCGCCAAGCACAAGGCGAACCCGGAGGATCTGGCGCCATCCTTCCCGCGACTGAAGGCGCTGGCGCAGGACGGGGTCATTCACTTCGACGGCAGTCGCGTGCTGATGCCGGAGGATTCGCGCCTGCTTGTCCGCAAGGTGGCCTCGGTCTTCGATGCCTATCTCGCTCAGCCGGGGCGCAGCTACAGCCGCTCGGTCTGAGCGCAGATGCATCCAATGCCTCGGCGGCGCAGTGCGGTGCCGAGAATGTGTCGTGTTCACGACATCGGCGAGGCCTGGGCGACCGCTGTCTCCCAATAGGGCGGATTCCCGAAACTCTGGCGCAGATGTTCCGTCAAGGCGCGTACCTTGACGGAGGCTGCGCGGTCGCGGGGATGGGCGACGTGGACTTCAGCGCCTTCGGCCTCGATCCCGACATCGACGATCTGCAGGTCGCCGCGGGCGACCTGCTCATGGACGACAAAGGTCGGCAGCAAGGTGATGCCAAGCCCTGCCAGGGCGGCGTCGCGCATCATCAGCCCGTTATTGACGCGCACGGCCGGCTGCGCTCGCACCACGACTGCGCCGCTCTCGCTGTGAAACCGCCAGTCCGAGTCCCGGTTTATGTAGAGGATCGCGCGATGCTGCCTGAGTTCGATCAGCGTCCCCGGTCTGCCACAGGCATCCAGATAGGCAGGCGAGGCGACGAGGACGCGGCGGCTGCTCGCAATGTGCCGCGCGACAAGTCGCGTGTCATGGATTGGGCCATGGCGGATGACGGCATCGTAGCCATCCGCCGCCGCATCGACGAAGCGATCCTCCAGCTCCAGTGCCAGCTCGATCTTGGGGTTGGTCGCCAGGAAGGAAAAGATCGCCGGGCCGAGATGCAGGACCCCGAAGCTGACGGGTCCGGAGATCCGCAGTGGTCCGACCAGCTCGCTTCGCCGTTCGGCGAGTTCTGCCACGGCCTCCTCGGCCTCGCGCAACAAGCGCCTGCCGCGCTCCAGGAAGGCGGTGCCGCCTTCGGTCAGCGACAGCTTGCGGGTGGTTCGCTGCACAAGTCGCGTGCCCACCAGCCGTTCCAGCTCCGCCAGCCGTTCGCTGACCACGGATTTGGCCAGTCCCATGCGCTGGGCCGCAGCGGTGATCGATCCGGCTTCCGCGACCATCACGAATGCCGCGACTCCGTCGAGCTTCATCATTGTTCGCTATTTCCGGAAACCAGTTTCGCTTTCTGGCGGCTACTCCAGACAATGGCGCAGCGCCATCATCTCGTCGAGAGCAAGGCCGTGCCCTGGAGTGCCCGGCCGGACATGAGGAGAGATCGCGATGCTTCGCTTCCTGGCCGCCGCTACCGGCGCCCTTCTTTTCGCTGCCCCCGCGTTGGCTCAGATTGTTCCGTTTCCGGCGGGTTTCCGCACGCAGGAGATCCCGACCAACGGTACGACGTTGCACGTACGGGTCGGCGGACAGGGGCCGGCGGTCGTCCTGCTGCACGGCTATGGTGAAACCGGCGACATGTGGGGCGAGATGGCGGCCGATCTCGCGCGGGACCGGACCGTGATCGTTCCCGACCTGCGTGGCATGGGCCTTTCGGCCATCCCCGAAAAGGGCTTCGACAAGAAGAACCAGGCCGCCGACATTGCCGGCGTCCTCGATGCCCTGAAGGTGGACCGGGCGGAGCTGGTGACCCATGACATCGGCAACATGGTCGGATTTGCGCTTGCCGCCGGGTATCGCGATCGCGTGACGAAGTTCGTGCTGATCGATGCCCCCTTGCCGGGCGTCGGCCCCTGGGAGGAGATCCTGAAGAATCCGCTGCTCTGGCACTTTCGCTTCGGCGGCCCCGACATGGAGCGGCTCGTCGCCGGCCGCGAGCGCATCTATCTCGATCGCTTCTGGAATGAATTCTCGGCGACCCCCAGCCGGTTCAGCGAAGCTGCGCGAGAGCATTATGCGGCGCTCTACGCCAGGCCGGGGGCGATGCGCGCGGGCTTTGCCCAGTTCGCCGCCTTCGATCAGGATGCTGTCGACAACAAGGCCTTCCTGGCAAAGGGCAAGCTGACGATCCCTGTGCTGGCGATCGGGGGGGAGAAATCCTTCGGACTGGGCATGGCTGCGGTCATTAAGTTCGCAGGCGAGAACGTCCAGGGCGCGGTTGTGCCCGGTAGCGGACATTGGATCATGGAGGAGAATCCTGCGGCGACCGTCGCTCTGGTCCGCAGCTTCCTGGATGCCGGGCGACCATGAGAGCGGCGACCCGGTCGCGTCGGAGCGCCGCTGCCTTCGACCGGATCATGCGTCGCCGTCACCTATACGTTCACTGAACCGGAAGGGCCGATCTGCCGAAGCGGAGGCCCCTCTGTCCAACAGGGTCGAGCGCTGGCGATAACGGTCCACTGAGCGAGAGCGCGCATCTGCCCTGCGACGGCCAGCCGGGCCGCTCATTCACGAATAAAAATCGAGAGGATCCTGCCCGCGGCAGTGCGCAAGGCCGCGCCTCCGGTCTTCCCCGGCGATTGTCAGGCGCTGCGTCGGGCGGGGGTGCGGCAGACCTTGGTGGCGCGGCCTGCAAGGTCCTGCTGCCACGGGAGGAGAAGCAATTCGTCGGAAGGTGTAGGGAGCCTACTGCTCCGGGCGATCCGCCTATAGGCTTCATCCGAACGAGGCGCGCCCTATTCCCATCGTTCCGGTTCCGCTTTTGCACGCTAGCGTTCTGCCGGAGCAGGGAAGGGGAGCGCCATGCCCATCATCGATGTGGACTTCGGTGATGATGTCGTCGTCAGCCACCCCGATCTCGTCAATCTCTATGGCTGTGCGATCGGCTCGGGCACACGGATCGGCCCCTTCGTCGAGATCCAGCGCGGCAGCCGCATCGGCCGGCGCTGCAAGATATCCTCGCATTCCTTCATCTGTGAGGGGGTGGTGCTCGAGGATGAGGTCATGATCGCCCATGGCGTGATGTTCACCAATGACCGCATGCCGCGCGCGGTCAGGCCGGGGGGATCGCGAGAGGCGCAGGCATGGGCCCAGGACGCCACGGTCGTGCGCCGAGGGGCGTCGATCGGCTCGAATGCCACCATTGGCTGTGGGGTCGAGATTGGAAGCTACGCCGTGGTCAGCTGCGGCGCAGTCGTGATGCGTGATGTGCCGGCCCGCGCGGTGGTCGCCGGGGTCCCGGCCAGCGTCATCGGCCATGCCGGAGCCAACGCCACTGCGCCCAGGTTGTTTGAAACCGTACTGGGGGAAACCTCATGATCCCATTTCTCGATCTCAAGGCTCAGTTCAAGACGGTGCAGGAGCCGCTTGAGGCGGCCGTCCTCTCCGTCCTGCGCAGCGGCAACTATGTCCTGGGCGAACCGGTCGCGGCCTTCGAGCGCGCGTTCGCTGAATATTGCGGTGTCGGGGAAGCCGTGGCCGTGAGCAGCGGCACAGCAGCCCTGCACCTGGCCCTGCTCGCGGCCGGTGTCGAGCCCGGGGACGAGGTGATCACGGTACCAATGACCTTCGTCGCAACGGTGGCCGCGATCCACTATGCGGGAGCGAAGGCGGTTCTGGTCGATGTCGATCCCACCAGCTTCACGATGTCGCCGGAAGCCTTCGAGGCTGCCATCACGCCGGCGACCCGTGCCGTCGTGCCCGTCCATCTCCATGGCAGGCTTGCCGATATGGCGGCGATCGGCGCCATCGCCAATCGCTACGGCATCACCGTGATCGAGGATGCTTCCCAGGCCCATGGCGCGGAGCGCGATGGCATGCGGGCAGGCGCCTTCGGCTCATATGGCTGCTTCAGCTTCTATCCCGGCAAGAATCTCGGGGCCTGCGGCGAGGGGGGCGCGGTGGTCACTCACGATTCCAAGGCCGCTCAGCTGCTGCGCAGCTTGCGCGACTGGGGGCAGGAGGGACGATCCAATCACGTCAGGCCCGGCTTCAATCTGCGCCTCGACGCGATCCAGGCCGTGGCGCTGCAGGTCAAGCTGCCCTATCTCGATGGCTGGACACAGAAGCGCAGACGGATCGCTTCGGCCTATGAGCGGCTGCTGGGCGACACTGAGCTGCAGCTTCCGGCTCCGGCCCGGCGTGCGGAACACGTCTTTCATGTCTACGCGATCCAGAGCGAAGAGCGGGACAGGCTGCGGACGGGACTCGCCAAGGCGGGGGTTTCGACCGGCATCCACTATCCCCGCCCGGTTCATCTGCAGCCGGCCTATGCCGGGTTGGGTTACGTGCCCGGCGACTTTCCAGTCTCGGAGCGGCTGGCGCGGCGTTTTCTCTCGCTGCCGATCTTCCCGGAACTTGTCGCACCCCAGCTGGCGCGGGTCGCTTCCGCTCTTATCCGGTGCTGCGAGGAGCGGCACGTCCACGCGGCCGATGCGTGAAGCCATTGATCGTCACCACGCGCAGTTTCCCGGTGGGGGAGTCCTTTGGGGCGCCAAAGTACAATGAAACGTTTGAAACTGGGTCCGACAAATGCAGCTTATCGGGGATTGGCGGTTAACATAAGTTAACCCTTCGGGCCATCGCGCGGCCTTGGCGGAGGGGGGTTATGCATCGCATCCAGTCGGCCGTGGCATCGAGCCATGCGGGCGTCGCGCGGGAACGCGTGTGGTGCCTGACATGCCCGTTGCGGCAGATCCCCGCGCTCCATGGCGTGTCGGATGCGGATGCTACGACCCTGGAAGAGTTCAAGCAGGGGCAAAGGTTTGCGGAAGCCGGTAGCGTGATCCTGGAACGAGGCGCGCGGCCGGGCCTGTTCACGCTGTTCTCCGGTTGGGCTGCAGAGTACCGGGCTCTGGGGTCCGGCGAGCGTCAGCTCGTCGCCATCCTCCTCCCCGGGGATCTGATCGGTCTCGATACGGTGATGGCGGGCCCCTCAGAGAGCACCATCATTGCCCTGACCCCCGTCATGCTGTGCAGTTTCGCTGCTGCGAGAGTCGACGAGATGTTCCGGCACGAGAGCTTCATGCGGAGTATCACGCGTGCTGCGGTTGCCGGGCGCCGCCGCCTCGTGGATTCGCTGACCGCGCTCGGTGCGGGGCGGACGTCTCGTGCGCTCGCCCATTTCGTCGTGACGTTGCACGATCGCCTGCAGATCCGGGGGCTGATGCATGACGGGGGCTTCAAGACGCCGCTCGGGAAACGCCACCTGGCGGAGGCTTGCGGAGTCACCGGGGTTCACCTGCATCGCGTCATGCAATTCCTGCAGGCTGAGCGGGTGATGTCCTTCGCGACCGGCCAGTTCAGCATTTACGACATGGAGCGGCTACGCCGTATGGCTGGTCTCTCCGTCAATGGTGCAGAGGCAGAGACAGTC
This sequence comes from Allobosea sp. 05T439, assembly GCF_056396005.1. NCBI lineage: Bacteria > Pseudomonadati > Pseudomonadota > Alphaproteobacteria > Hyphomicrobiales > Alloboseaceae > Allobosea > Allobosea sp. 05T439. The sequence goes on from NZ_JBFTKP010000017.1 coordinate 24,761, forward strand.
CTCTGATGAGGTCTTCACGATTTTTTGTCCTAGAGGGTGAGCTGAAAAGGTAACATTTGTTTGGTTCGCCGAATAATTTTCTTTGGCCGGCTTAGAATTGATGTAAAATTTAATACATGGAGAAAGCGGCGGCAGTTCTCCTTTTAGACTTATTTCTGGCAAAATTATGGGGCGATGCGCTTTTAATTCGAGGATATTGTTATGATATTCGAAAATATACATGAGAATCTGCCGCTCATGGCCGATCGGCGGCCATCCTTGACTCGCTCGGGAGCCGAAGAGATTTCGCGTCTCCGAGAGCAGCCTGCCGCCATCGTCATCATCGAAGCCAGGCAATTGATCCGTGATTGCCTGGCTTCATCCCTGCTCTCTCAAAGTCGTGATTACGAGGTCGAGACGTTTTCGTCGCTGGCGGAATGGCGTCGCGAGCGGTCGAGCCCGCCGAGACCGGGAACGGTGGTTTTGCGCTATGTGAGCGGTCCGCGCTGCCGCAAGGAGATCGAGCGGGAGATCGAGGAGCTTGCCGCGGATGGCGATGTCTCGCTGGTTCTGCTTTCGGATACCGAGGACGTCGACGAGATGCTGGAGGCCATCGCGACCGGCGCGAAAGGCTATATCCCGACAACGCTTAGCCTCGACGTGGCACGCGGCGCGATGAGCCTGGTGCGTTCGGGCGGAGTGTTCATTCCGTCGGGGAGTCTGTTGTCGCGTCGCGCCGGCAAGCCGGGAGACCCGGTCGGGCCCCGGCAGATGTTCACACCCAGGCAGGCGGCAGTGCTCGAGGCCGTGCAGCATGGAAAGGCGAACAAGGTGATCGCCTATGAGCTCGACCTGAAGGAAAGCACCGTCAAGGTTCATGTCCGCAATGTCATGCGCAAGCTCGGTGCGCATAACAGGACAGAGCTCGCGGTCCTGAGCTTCAACTTGCCAGGCTCCGGTCGGTAGGGCGGGGCAGAGGAAGAGCGCGCCCGACAGGTGATACCCGGCCGGGCGCCGGGATCGTGAGGCTCGCTCGAGCAGGATCGCTCAGCCGTGGCTCTGGTCGAGATGGCCGAGGTCGCGGCCGGGGTCGAGGCGATCCCGCACGCGCTGCTTCAGCGCCTTCACGTCGGGGAAGCCGCCATCATTCTTGCGGTCCCAGATCAGCACGTCGTCATAATGGATCTGGAAGGTCCCGCCTGTACCCGGCAGGAGCGCGACTTCGCCAAGATCGGGGCCGAAGGTCGAGAGCAGTTCCTGGGCCATCCAGGCCGATCGCAGCAGCCAGTTGCACTGTGTGCAGTAGGTGATGGCAATGCGGGGGCGCTTCGTGTCCGACATGGCGGGAGCCTTGGCTTGCGAGCAGAGAATCCGTTCCGGGCTCGGAACGCTTGCGAGCGCTCATGCCAAAATACGCCTGACGGAACAAGCAACGCGACGACAGGGCTGATCCCGTCGTCGCGCAGGCGTGGGCCGGCCTGATCGAGGCTGGCCTCAGCTCACATCTTCTTGCCGTCCTTGTCGTACTGCTTGAGGAAGGCGGTGAGATCCTTGATCTCCTGTTCGTTCTTGATGCCGGCGAAGACCATCTTGGTGCCGGGGATCTTGGCCCGCGGATCCTTGATGTACTCGGCGAAGACGGTCTCGTCCCAGGTGATGCCGGAGTTCTTGTTGGCGTTGGAGTAGCTGTAGCCCTCGACGGAGCCGGAATGCCGACCGAAGAGACCGTTCAGGATGGGCCCCACCGTATTCTTGGCACTTTCGCCAAGCTGGTGGCAGGCGCGGCACTTGTTCCAGGAGCGCTCGCCGGCGGCGACGTCCTGGGCTTGGGCTGAATTCCCGAAGATCGCGGCAGCGATCAGGATCGTGGCGCAGGCAATCGCTTTCATCATGGTTCCTTCATCGGCAGCGGGCCGCACGGAATCGCGCGGCGGGAAATTCAGAATGCTTCTAATCGGCGCCTGGGCCAATCACGTGAACATGTCGGCGGTGATGCCGGCATACCAGCCGATGTTCTCGGCCTGGGTCTGCTTGCGCAGCTCGTCGCTCTCGTCGGGCTGCGAGACAAAGGTCTCGACAGCGGCGATTTTGCCGTCTTTCGGCTCATATCGACCGCCAACCTTGATGGCGTCGTCGGTGTCGACCAGGCTCCAGCAGGTGTTGACGTAGCGCGGCGGGAAGGTGCGCGACCCGGACAATTCGCCGCGGATGACCATGGCCGCGACCTTGGCCTGGCTGTTGGCCGAGAAGGCGGATTTCGGCATGTCGCCAGCGATGCAGGCATCGCCGAGGACGAAGATGGCGGGATCGGCTGCCGACTTCATCGTCGCGGGATCGATGGCGCAATAGCCGCCGGCGGGCGCAAGTCCAGCCTCGCGCGCGATCACGCCCGCCATCTGGGCCGGGATGACATTGACGAAGGCACAGTTCTTGTAGGTTTCGAAGCCGGTCACCACGGTGTTGGTCTTGGGATCGACCGACTTGATGCCGTCATGCACCTTGGGGCCGAGCCACTCGATCATCGTGCCGTAGCGTTTCTCCCAGTCGGGTTGGAAGACGCCCTGCTTGGAGAAGCTCTCCTTCGGATCGAGGATGACGATCTTCGCCTGCTTGCGCCCGGTCTGCATCAGGACATGGGCGAACATCGAGGCACGCTCATAGGGACCTGGCGGGCAGCGATAGGGATTGGGCGGGGTGATCATCACGATCAGGCCGCCATCCGGCACCGCATCGAGCCGCTCCTTGATCAGCCGGGTCTGGCGGCCGGGCTTCCAGCCATGCGGCATCGCTTCCTCGGCCTCCTTCGACCAGCCCGGGACGGAATCATATTTGAGGTCGATGCCAGGGGAGAGCACGAGCCGATCATAGGGCAGGCGCTCGCCGGTGGAGAGCACGACCTCTTTCTTGTCGCGGTCGATCGCGGTGGCGCGGGCGCGCGCAAGCGTGATGCCGTTGTTCTTCGTCAGCGCGTCATAGCCATGGACGAGCTCGTCATAGCTCTTGAACCCGCCGATAAAGAGGTTGGAGTGAAAGCAGGTCTGGTAGCGCTCATTCTCCTCGACCAGCGTCACCGCAATGGCGCCATTGCTGTCCTTGGCGATGTAGCGGGCTGCAGTCGCACCGCCCGCGCCGCCACCGACCACGACGACGCGCGGCTTCGCCTGGCCAAGCACTGCGGGGGCGCCAAGGGTCGTCGCTCCGGAGAGCGCCAGCCCGGACAGAACCAGTGAACGGCGATCGATCAGCATCTCTCTCTCCCCATTATCGTCAGTGAACCCGGTGATCCCTGATCCCGGCAGGCCTTCTGCGGGCCTATCCAACCTTCATGTAGCCAAAGCCCTTGGCCTGCAGCGCAGCCACGGCTGCCACGCCCGACGGCACGAAGCTGATAAACGCGGCATCGCGCGCCTTGGCCTTGTCGAGCTTCAGCCGATCGAAGGTGATCTCGCAGAGATGAACCTTGAGACCGTTCTTTGCGACATCCTCGATCCGCTCGAAAATCTTGGGCACCATGGCCTCGTCGCGCCAGCTGGTGTCGGTAAGGTCGTTCAGGAAGAACTTCACGCCCTGTCCATGCGCGACGACGACCAACTGCAGGGCGAACGGATCGGCACCATAGGCAGAGTAATGGTTTGCGATGTTGGTCAGCATCTGAACGAAGCGCTGCGGATCGCCGAAATCACAATGATAGACACAGGCGACATCGGCTTCCTTCTGAAGGTCGGTCAGCTTGAGGTCACGCGGCGCTGCCCCTGCTGGTGTTGCTGCTGCGGCAAGGCCGGAGGCCGCTGCGAGAAGCATGCTGCGACGAGTGGCGTCCGCTAATGAATGTGACATTTGGCCCTCCCTCGGGTTTCGCCGGCTTCCGGTCTATGGAGCTGGTTTGAGGCTGCCGTAATAGCTTGCCAGCGCCTCGACCTCTTCCTGGCTCAGGCGCCCGGCGATGGTGCGCATCACCTGGTTCTCTCGCTGCCGGTCCCTGTAGCTGTTCATCAGTGCGATGAACTGGTCGACGGGGACGCCGACGATGGCAGGAATTCCTCCATCATGGCGCCCGCTGGTCTGGTGGCAGGCGGTGCATTCCGACGAAAGATACTCGCCGAGCGCGCGATCGCCGGCCGCCTGTGCGCAGGACATCACGGGGATCAGCGCCGCAAAACCGACCAGGGCGGCCAGGGCCACCCGGGATGCGCACTTTGCGGTGGCGCAGCCTGTCCCCATCAATCCACCTTGGGGGCGGTCTTGGAATCGGGCGTCACATCCAGCACGGCGGCCCGCCCGGTGATCTTTACCTCGGCCTTGCAGTCCTTMATGCAAGGCTCCTTGCCCCAGAACGCCTTCTCGGTGGTTTCGCGGTCATCGTCATAGAAGGTCGACGCGTTCGGAAGTTTGACGCTGGTGAAATTCTTATCGGACAGCTCGAACTCCTCGTCCTTCACGATGTCGTTGAGGTAGAGCAGATAGGCTGTCAGGGCGTAGATCTCGTCCGGTGAGAGCGACTGCGCATTGCCATAGGGCATGGCGCGGCGGATGTAGTCGTAGACGGTGGAGAGATCGGGCCAGAACGAGCCGATCGTCTTCTCCGGACGGTCCGAGGTCAGGCTGCCCTGGCCGCCTGCCAGCACGGGCCAGCGGCCATTGCCCTGCCCGAACTCGCCATGGCAGCTCGCGCATTGCGTCTGGAAGATCTCGTCGCCCTGCTTCACCGTGCCCTTGCCGGGCGGCAGGCCCATGCCGTCGGGCCGCACGTCGATGTCCCAGGCCTTGATCTCTTCCGGCAGCGCCAGGCGGCCGAGATTGAGTTTCGCGTGCGCGGGCTGGCCGGCGGCATGCGGCACGGGCTTGGGCTGGGCCTGCTTCTGAGGTTGCGCGATCAACGGGCCGGCTGCGACGACGGCGAGCGCCGCGAAACCCGCAAGCAGGGCGAGCTTAGGCGATCTCGACATTCTCGGTCTCCCCATTCGCCCGGACGAGCCAGGTCTGAATGCCGTTATTGTGGTAGATGGAATTGACGCCGCGCACCTTGCGCAGCTCGTCCTTGGTCGGCTGGACATAGCCGGTGGAATCCATGGCGCGGKACTGGATCAGCAGTTCCTGGCCGGCCCAGTCGAAATCGACATAGAAGCGGGTCAGCGACTTATCGAGAACGGGGCCGTCGATGCGGGCACTCTGCCAGTTCTTGCCGCCGTCGAGCGTGACGTCGACACGCTTGATCGTGCCGCGTCCCGACCAGGCCAGCCCGGACAGCACATTGCGCCCCTTGTGCTTCAGCGGCGCCTGCGGCGAGGGATTGGTCACCACGGATTTGGCGTCCATGATGAAGGTGAAGCGGCGCGAGCGGCCATCCGCAAGAAGGTCGGTATATTTCGAGGTTTCCTCGCGCGCCATCCAGGGTTTGTCGCCGACTTCGATGCGGCGCAGCCACTTGACCCAGAGATTGCCTTCCCAGCCGGGGATGACGGCGCGCAGCGGATAGCCCTGCTCGGGCCGCAGCGCCTCGCCGTTCATGGCGAAGGCGATGAGCACGTCACCCAGCGCCTTCTCGAGCGGGAGCGAACGGTTCATGCCGGAGGAATCCGCACCTTCCAGCATCAGCCATTTGGCGGTCGACTTCACACCCGCTTCTTCGAGCAGGGCCTTCAGCGGCACGCCCGTATACATGACGTTATGGACCATGCCGTGGGTGAACTGGCAGCCATTGAGCTGCGCGCCGCGCCATTCCATGCCGGAATTGGCGGCGCATTCGAGGAAGTAAACGCGGTTCTGCCGCGGCATACGCCGGATGTCCTCCATGGTGAAGACCAGCGGCTTTTCGACCAGGCCGTGGATCATCAGGCGGTGATTGGCCGGCTCGATATCGGCGATGCCGCCGTGATGGCGCTCGAAGCACAGGCCGGACGGCGTGATGATGCCGTCGAGTTCATGGAGTGGCGTGAAGTTGACCGAGGATTCCGGGGATGCCGTCAGCCAGGAGACGTCCCGGCGCATGACATGTTTCTCATGGCGCGAGGGCATTCCGTAGGGCCGCTTGTCGACGCCTTCGCCGAGATAGCGGTTCCAGTCCTGGACGTCGGTGATCAGCGGGTCGGGAGCCCCGGCGCGGGCACCGGTAGCCGAGGCGGCCAGCCCCGCGCCAGCCATTCCGGCCGCGCCGAGGAAGCGGCGCCTGCTCAGGCTTTCGCGGTTGCGGGGGGAGGTCATGGCGGCAGATTCCTCTGGATTGGGAGGGTTCAGGGAGGATGGCGCGGGTCAGGCGCCGGTCACCTTGACGGCGTCGTTTGGCGTGATCGAAACGGTCTTGGTGCGGGCGACATGGTCGCGGACCACGTCCCAGATCGGCGGCCCTTGCGTGCCCTCGTTGACGCTGGCCCAGCCGGCGACGACGTATTTCCGGGACGCATCGATCGGCTTGCCGGATTTCAGATGCGTCAGCCCGGAGATGCGGCTGCCCATCGGCTTGCCGATATCGATGGCGTAGCCCATGCCGCCGATGCGGACCATGTCGCCGCCGCCCTGGAAATAGGGATCGGGGTGGAAGATATTGTCGGCGACGTCCTCGAGGATCTCCTTGAGCTGGGCGCCGGTCATCTCCATGCGGTAGCAGTTGGGATAGGTGATCGCGGTCGCGTTGGTGATCGCCTCCCAGGTGATCGGCTCGCCGGGAAGCAGCGTCCCGCCCCAGCGGAAGCCGGGGGAGAGTGCGATCTCGGCGTCGCGCTGGCTCATCATGGCGTCGCAGATCAGGTCGTCGAAGGTGCCGTTGAAGTTGCCGCGCCGGTAGAGCAGCGACTCGGTCCGTCCGATCTCGCGGGCGAGGTCGGCGGCGAAGGGCTCGCGGAGCTTCCTGACCAGCGCCGCCATTTCGGTATCGGGGGTGATCGCTTCGGAGAAGACCGGCATCAGCTTGAAGCGGATATCGGCGACCTTGCCGTCCTTCACCGCGATGTCGAGCCGCGACAGGAACTTGCCATGCGAGCCGCTGGCGACGAGGGCGGTATTGCCGACGCGCACCACACCGGGCATCGCGTCATGGGTGTGGGCGGTCAGGATGATGTCGAGGCCCTTGACCCGCGCGGCCAGTTTCCTATCGACGTCGAAACCGTCATGCGAGAGCAGCACGACGATGGCTGCGCCCTCGGCACGGGCCTCCTCGACCTGTTTCTGGATCTCCTCCTCGCGGATGCCGAACTCCCAGTCAGGGAACATCCAGCGCGGATTGGCGATGGCGGTACGCGGCAGCGCCTGGCCAATCACCGCAACCTTGACGCCGCCCTTTTCGAAGACCTTGCGCGGCTTGAAGACGGGTTCGTTCCACTCCTTGTCGCGAATGTTCTGGGCGAGGAATGCAAAGGATGCGCTCTCCGCGATCTCCTTGACGCGCTCGGCGCCGAGCGTGAACTCCCAATGGCCGACCATGGCATCGGTCTTCAGGGCCGACATGACGTCGACCATGTCCTGGCCCCTGGTCTGGAGCGAACTCCAGCTGCCCTGCCAGGTGTCGCCGCCATCGAGCAGCAGAACCTTATCGTCTCCGCGTTCGGCGCGGATCGCCTTGACCAGCGTCGCGATGCGGTCGAGCCCGCCCATCCGGCCGTACTGACGGGCAAGCGAGGTGAAGTCGTCGGAGGTCAGGGCAAAGGCGTCGGCCGAGCCCGTGGCGATCTTGAAATGCTCCCGGAACTCCGCGTCGGTCAGGTGCGGCGGCTGACCCTTGGCCTCGCCGACGCCGAGATTGATCGAGGGTTCGCGGAAATGCAGCGGGACGAGCTGGGCGTGGATATCGGTGACGTAGAGAAGCGTCACGGTGCCGAGCGGGTCGAAGCGCAGGATGTCGGCCTGGGACAGGCGCTGCTGCGCGGCTGCGCGGCCGAGCGGGCCCAATCCGGAAGCCAGCGTGATGGCCGCAGCAGCCGATGTTGCCTGAAGAAAATCGCGCCGTGAGATCATGATCCACCCTTGGGCGGCGCGCAGCCGCCCTCATGCGGGGACGTTTCGCCCCGCTTGTCCGTTCGATGCGAGCAACCGGCCGGGTCGCGGCCGGCGAGACATCAGCCGACCGTCAGCTTGTTCTTGGCGGTGTATTCGGAACCGTCATCATCCTTCCAGGTGAAGGTGAATTCGCCCGATTCCGTCGCCTTGAAGAAGAAGGACTGGTACGGGTTGGCCGAAATCGCGGGATGCCAATCGGCGGAGAAAACCGGCTTGCCGTTGAAGCTCGCGCTGAACTTGTTGATGATCTTACGCGGAATCGTCTCGCCCTTGGCGTCCTTGCGCTGGCCGGATTCCATCTCGTGCGAGATCAGCGTCTTGATCTCGATCATCTCGCCTGCGGCGGCCTTGGCGGGAACGCGGACCCGCGGGGTGGGCTTGGTGCTCATGGGGTATCCTCACCGTGATCTTGTCGTTGTCGGGGCTGGAACGCGCAGGTCTCAGCCGCCGCAACCGCCGATCGTGACCTTCACATTGGCCTTGGCCATATGCAGCGCGCCGTTCGACATCTCGGCGACGCAGACGATGTTCTGGGTCTGGGCGAGGCGCATGCGGGTCGCGGCCGAGGCCTTGCCGCAGGCTGGCGTGAAGCTGTAGCTGACGATGCCGGGAAGCGGGTTGCCGTCGGCATAGACATGCACGGCCTTGACGTAGTCGGCGTCCGTCATCGGGCTTTCGATCTCGATATTGATCGGGACGACCAGGCCGTTCTCGGCGATTTCGGGAACATCGAGCTTGATCTTGCCCGTGGCGAAGGGCTTGTCGCCATAGAGCTTCTTCAGTTCGTCCGCGACCGTCTTTTCATCCGCGAAGGCGAGCTTGGCGCCGAGAAGGCTGGCCACGGCGGCGAAGGCACCCGCCTTGAGAGCGTGACGGCGCGACAGCCCCGCTTGCTGAAAATCCATTCGGACATCCTCCCTGGAATTATTCTGGTTAGCTCTTGACGACGCGACCGTCCGTCGCACATCATTTCGACATATCGTGATATTGTTTTTTGTGAATGTAAAGGCTTTCAAATCAAGAAAGCCGGGAATGAAGGTCGCATGAAGCGGCCGGCTGGGGAAACGAAAGGGCAGGGCATGAAGCTCACTGTGATCGGCGCGGCAGTTCTTGCCGCGGCCATGACGCTCGCGGCCGGGCATCTGACCGCACAATCGCCGCCGCAGGACGATAGCGAGAAGGAGATCGAGCGCTATCGCCAGATGCTCTCGGACCCATTCTCCAACCCGGGTTATCTCGCAGTCGATCGCGGCGAAGAGATCTGGACGACGAAGCGCGGCACCAAGAATGTCTCGCTGGAAGGTTGCGATCTCGGCGAGGGCGCCGGCAAGCTGGAGGGAGCCTATGCGCGGCTGCCGCGCCATTTCGCGGATGCCGACAAGGTCATGGATCTGGAGCAGCGCCTGCTCTGGTGCATGGACAAGGTCCAGGGGCTCGACACCAAGGACGTGCTGTCGCGACGCTTCTCCTCTCCGGGAAAGGCATCCGATCTCGAGGACCTGACGGCTTTCATCGCCAACAAGTCGAACGGCATGAAGCTCGAGCCGCAGCTCAAGCACGCCAAGGAACTTGAAATGGCGGCTGTCGGCGAGGAGCTGTTCTATCGCCGCGGCGGCGTGATGGACTTCTCCTGCGCCACCTGCCACGCCGAGGAAGGCAAGCGCATCCGCCTTCAGGGCCTGCCCAACCTGTCCGTGCCGGGGGCCGCTGCCCAGGCGACGATGGCGACCTGGCCGACCTATCGGGTCTCCCAGAGCGCGCTTCGCACGATGCAGCACCGCCTTTGGGACTGTTATCGGCAGCAGCGCTGGCCGGTGCCGGATTTTGGCTCGGATAGTCTGACCGCGCTCACCGTCTTCCTGAACAAGCAGGCGGCCGGCGGTGAACTCAATGTGCCTTCGATCAAGCGCTGAGGGGACTGAACCGATGATCAGATCAGCTTTCGCCTCCCTCGCCCTGGGCAGCTTCGTGCTCTGTGCGCCAGCCCTTGCGCAGGACAAGCCGGCCAAGCCCAGCCAGGCGACGATCGAGGCCTATGTGAAGTCCACTTTCGGCAAGGCGCCGGCGGAATGGCAGGCGCGCATCACGCCGGATGAATCGCTGGCGGCGTGCAACGTCCATCGCAATCAGGTTTCGTCCGCGGATGCGGAGGCCATCACCAAGCGCGAACTCGCCAGGGTCAGCTATCCCGCCGACGACAAATTCCTCGGCAACTGGAAGGAAGGCTACAAGGTCGCCAATAACGGCCGCGGCGGTCAGTTCTCCGATCCACCGGACACTATTGCCGGCGGCAACTGCTTCGCCTGCCACCAGCTCGATCCCAAGGAGCTGAGCTACGGCACGCTCGGCCCGAGCCTCGCCGCCTATGGCAAGGACCGGAAATACGACGCCGAGGCGATCAAGGACGCCTACACGAAGATCTATAATTCACAGGCCGTGGTGCCCTGTTCGAACATGCCCCGCTTCGGCACCAACAAGGTGCTGAGCGAACAGCAGATCAAGGACGTGATGGCCTATCTGTTCGACCCGGAATCGCCGGTGAACAAGTAGCGGCAAGGCCCAGCGGCAGTAAACGTCATCCCGGCCTCGGTTCTTCCGTGGCCGGGATGATTGCGTTTGGAGGTGACCAACGTCAGGCGCCTTGCCGCTTCAGCCACTCCGGGAAGGGCGCTGTCTCATAGCCCTTCTCCCGCACAAAGCGGAACATGGCGAGGAAATCGCGTGGTTCGAGCAGTCCCGGCATGCGGGCGACCTCGCGGGCTTGCGGCTTGCGTTGGCCAAGTCCTTCCGCGCTCTCGGGCATGAACTGGATCGTCGGAGTGAAGCGCACGCCATAGGCCTCGCCCAGCGCCTTCTCGCCCAGTTTGCGTCCGTCGAAATCGGTGACCTCGCGGGCGCCGATATGGTTGAGGTGCAGCACCTCGAAATTGGCCTTGATGTAACCTTCGATCTTGGGATCGGCGAGATGTACCTCATGCATTCGCCGGCAGGCCGGGCAGCCCTTGAGACCCCACATGATCGCGAGGAGCTTGCCGTTGCGGGTCGCGCTCTCGATGTCTTCGGAAAGGTCGAGGAAGCTCTCGAGATACCAGTCCTGCTGGTAGAGCCCGTCCTCGCCGAGTCTGGCGGCGGCGAGGGTCTGAGGCGCGAAGGAGACGGCGAGGGCAGAGCCGAGAAGCCTGCGTCGGGTCAGCATGGAAACTCTCCCTTCAGCCGATCGTGCCGAGGATCGGGATGGTCTGTAGCAGCCAGCCGGCGAGCGCCGGCATCATTCCGGTGATGAACAGCAAGCCTGTCACGACGAGTGCGGCGCCCATCGTCTTCTCGATGACGGCCATGTGCCGGCGGAAGCGGGAGAGCCAGGTCAGGAAGGGACCGGCAAAGACCGCCGCCAGCAGAAAGGGCAGGCCGATGCCGAGCGCATAGGATGCGAGCAGAAGCGCGCCGCGCGAGGCGCTGCCCTCGGCGCCCGCGACCATCAGCACCGTCGCCAGCACAGGCCCGACGCAGGGCGTCCAGCCGAACGCGAAGGCAAGCCCGACGAGATAGGCGCCGAGCAGGCCGGCGGGACGTGCGGATGTCTGGAAACGGGCCTCCCGGTAGAGCAGAGGAATCCGCAGCCATCCGAGAAAATGCAGGCCCATGACCAGGATGATTGCACCGGCGGCGATGGACAGCGTGTCGAAATGCGCGGTGATCCAGGTCCCGATGGTCGAGGCGGTGGCGCCGAGTGCGACGAAGACGGTGGCGAAACCGAGCACGAAAACGGCGGCCATGGCGATGATGCGGCGACGCTGCGCGGCCGTCAGCGCGCCGTCCGAGCCGGACAATTCGCCGATGCCGACACCCGCGAGGAAGCAGAGATACGGCGGCACCAGGGGCAGCACGCAGGGGCTCAGGAAGGAGAGCAGACCTGCTGCGAAAGCCCCTGCGATCGAGATGTCGAACAAGGTTCAACCCGCCAATTGTTTAAACATATGAATACGACTATGTTTGTCGGATGAAAGCAATCGCGAAATGGCTGAGCTGGCATGCCGGCCTCGCAGCACTGGTGGGGCTGGCGCTTGTCACCCTGCCGTTGCGGGCGGCAGAGCTGGTGATGTTTGAACGCGACGGCTGCATCTGGTGCGCCCGCTGGGACCGGGAGGTCGCGCCTGTCTATGCCAACACGCCGGAGGGCAAGGCAGCACCGCTGAGGCGGGTCGATCTCGGTTCCACCCGCGCTGATGAGCCTGGACTTGCTGCACCGGTCCGCTTCACGCCGACCTTCGTCCTGATGGATGAAGGGCGCGAGGTCGGCCGGATCACCGGCTATATCGGCGACGACGCATTCTGGGGTTTGCTTGGCAAGATGCTTGCTGGCATGGACAGTCCCAGCCATCGAACCCGCGGCCAGTCCGCGACAATGGAACGAAAATGAGCGCGATTGTCTCCAAGGCCCTTGAAGCCGAGCTGCGCGACGGTGCCGAATTCTCGGCCGAGCTCGATCAATTGATGCGCAAGGCCCGCAAGGCCAGCGATTTCCTGAAGGCCCTGTCCCACGAAAACCGGCTCCTGCTGCTCTGTCTGCTGGCCGAGCGCGAGCGCACCGTAACGGAACTTGAGAACATCCTCTCGCTGCGCCAGCCGATGGTTTCGCAGCAGTTGGCGCGGCTGCGGCTCGACCAGTTGGTCACCACCCGCCGCGACGGCAAGGCGATCTATTACAGCCTCGCCAATGACGATGTGCGTCAGGTCATCTCGGTGATCTACGACATCTTCTGCAACCGTCCCGAGAGCACGGACCGCTTGCGTGATTGAAATGGGGGCCGGCAGGGGCGTCTGACGATCATGGAACCTCTGCCGACCTGGGCCGTGACGCTGATCGGCGTCGTCATCGGCGCGGCTTGCGGCTTCACTGCCCGGCGTGCCCGGCTCTGCTCCTTCGGGGCGATCGAGGACGCCTGGATGGGTGGCGATACGCGCCGCCTGCGCATCTTCGGGCTTGCGCTCGCCGTTGCGCTCGTGGGCACGCAGCTTCTGGTCGGCTTCGGCTGGCTTTCGCCCCGGCTCTCGACCTATGTGCCTTCGGCCCTGCCCTGGCTCTCGATCCTGCTCGGCAGCACGGTCTTCGGGATCGGCATGGCGCTGGTCGGCACCTGCGGCTTTGGCTCTCTCGTTCGTCTCGGCAGCGGCGACCTGCGCAGCCTGATCGTGATGATGGTCTTCGGTGCCGTCGCCTATGCCACGCTCCGCGGCATGCTGGCTTCCTTTCGAATCGATGTGCTCGAGACGGTCGCCCTGCCGATACCTGGTGGAGTGCAGGGTGATCTGCCTTCACTGCTCGCCTGGTTCGGTCTCGGCGACTGGCGGCTTGCCATCGTTCTCGTCGCCGCCCTGGTGCTGATACTGGCTGTGCTCGCTGACCCTCGGTTGCGGCGTTCGCCGCGGCTGCTGCTGGCCGGGCTGACGCTGGGGTTCGGCGTCGTTGCAGGCTGGTGGGCGACAGGTGTGGCGATCGACGAATTCGCCGCGTTTCCGCGCCCGCAGAGCCTGACCTTCGTCTCGCCAATCGGCCGGGCGCTCTACGCGGTCCTGACCCACCCCATCGGGTTCCTCGATTTCGGGGTCGGCACCATTCTGGGGGTGATGCTCGGAGCCTTTGCCTCGGCGCTCTACGATCGCGAGTTCCGCTGGGAGGCCTTCGACGATCACCACGAGATGCGCCGCCATCTGGCGGGCGGTGCGCTGATGGGATTCGGCGGCATTCTCGCCGGCGGCTGCACCATCGGGCAGGGCGTCACGGCTGGCTCGCTGATGGCGCTGTCCTGGCCGCTGGCGGTCGCCGGCGTGATGCTCGGCGCCCGCATCGGTATCGCAATTCTCGTCGAGGGCTCGGTGAGCGAGATGCTGGCCGAACGCTTCGGGCGCCGCCGTCGCTGCGATTGAGCGTTCTTCCGCCGATCAGGCCGTGGACGGGATGAAGCGGAAGGCCTGCCCGGTGCGCTCGACCGTACCGATCCCGCCCTTTGGCAGATGATAGCCAATCACCCGCAGCTTCTCGTCGGCGGCCCGGCCAAGCACGGTCTTGCGGGTCTGGACCGCCTGATCCGGGTCATGATCGGACGCTGGGCGCCATTCCGGATGTGCGAAGGATGCGACCGGATGCGTCGCCGCGTCGCCCAGCACGAGCAGCCTGTCGCTGCCGTCCTTGATCTCGAAGGAGACATGTCCCGGCGTATGGCCGGGCGTCGCGACAGCCGCGATTCCCGGCAGCACTTCCTCGCCTGCGGCGAAGGTCTTCAGCCCGTCCTGGAGACCCTTAAGGACACGCTGTGCGCCGGCTGCAAAGGCGTGCCGGTCTTCGGAGAGACGCTCATAGACCTTGGCATCAGTCCAGAACGCCACCTCGTCGCGGGCCGCCAGCCAGGTCGCATTCGGGAATGCCGGGCTGTCGAACTCGTCGAGCGCCCCCCAGAGATGGTCCGGGTGCAAATGGGTGAAGGCGACATAGCTCACACTGTCGGGCGCGATACCGGCGGCCTCGAGGCTTGCCGCGAGCTTGCCGCTGCCGGCAAGAAAGTGCGCGCCGGCGCCGCAATCGAACAGGATCGTCTCACTGCCGCGCTTCAGGCAGGTGACGTTCAGCACGGTCTCGGCTGGCCCCTTGCTGCCGGTCATCGCCTCGAGCTGGGGCAGCGGCGTATCGCGCGCGATCATCGAGAGCGGCAGCTGGAAGCCCCCATCGCTCAGCACCAGGATCTCGGCCTTGCCGAGCCCGGCCCGCGCCACGACCTGGGCTCGTGCCGCACCGCCGCAGAACGAGGCCGCCGCCGTCAGACTGGCTCCGAGAGTAAAGGCGCGCCGGTCAAGCATTGAAGATCTCACATATTCCTATGGATGAATATGTGACGCTAGCAGAGCTCCGTTGCCTTGTCTTCCTGTTTGCAGACGCAGTCTCAGCGCGGGAGGCGCAGGCCGGCTCCCCTGGCCACGGCCGCGCGATAGACGGTAGCCGCCACGGCGAGATCGGCGAGCGCGAAGCCGCGGAAAATGAACATGGCGCGCTGCTCCGCGTCGAGGCGTCCGGGCCGGACCCCGCCGGCAAGTTCCGTCAGGTCGGCATCGAAGCTGCCGAGCGGGCCGACATCCCGAGCGATCGGTGGGCTCTCCGCCTGTTGCTGGTGATCGTCGGTGGCCAAGAGGTCGAGCTTGCGCAAGCCATCCGGCAGCCAGCTGCGGGCGACGTCGACGGCAGCAACGAAGGCGCCCGGCTTCAACCAGGCAGGATCGAGGAAGGGCGCGAAACCGGGCTGCATGGGCACGGAGGTGATGATCACGTCGCTGCTGTGAACGACGTCGCCGGCGTCATCATGGGCCTTCGCCGCAAGGCCCTGCTCGCGGGCGTGCTCTATGAAGACGTCGGTGATCCGACGGCTTCGGCCGAAAGCGCGAAGCTCGGTCAGGCCGGGCAGCAGGGACTTGAACGCGGCAAGATGCGAGCGAGCCTGCAGGCCGCAGCCGATGAAGCCGATGGTGCGGCTTTCCGGCCGTGCCAGGAACGCGCCCGCTGCCGCGGACATGGCCGCCGTGCGGATCGCCGTGACGAGGTTGCCATCGAGGATGGCCAACAACGTGCCGGATGCATAGTCGTTGAGTGCAATCATGGCGTGGATGCCGGGCGTGCCCGCTCCATTCGCGGCGGGCGCCATGCCGAGCCATTTCGTCGCTGCCATGCCGATCTCGGGCGAGGCCGCGCAAAGCGACTGGAAGGCGTGGCCGGGGCCGATCTCGAGCGCAAGCTTGGGCTTGCTCAGCGTCTGGCCGTCGTGATGAGCCTTGAAGATCGTCCTCACCGCCGCGCGGGCGAGCGCCGGATCGAGTTCGAGCCCGGCGATGTCGGCTTCGGCGAGATAGAGGAGAGTGTCAGGCATGGGCAGGCTCGCAGCAGGGGGGCTCGGTTGAACTGGATCGTGCCAAGGGCGCACGGGCGTGACCGATCGCTCAGCGTGGTTCTTCTAGCGGCGTGGGTGCCGGAACGGAAACGGACTCACGAGGGTGTCAACCGTCCGACAGTCTTGTCGCAATATCGGCGCCGGCCTTCAGCGTCAGGGTCACGGGTGTACGCTCGGCGACATCGGCGAGGCGCATCCGCTGATCCTCAGACAGATCGCCCGTCAGCGTGATGACACGTTCGATCTTTGAACGGTTCTCGACCTTGACGTGGTGCAGATCGATATCGACAGCCTGAAGGCTCCACTGCTTGCGCTCGGCATACATCCGCAAGGTGATGGCCGTGCAGGCGCCGAGGCTGGCGAGCAGCAGGTCATAGGGCGCTGGCCCGGCATCGGCTCCGCCCAAGGCGGCCGGTTCGTCGGCAACCAGCGTACGGCCGCCCATTCTGATCGTCGTCGCAAAATTCGTCGTGCCGATATGGGCGTTCGCGCGGGCCATGAAGCCATCCTCCAGGCACGCCAGCGCAGTCTGTCGAAGCCGCGCCGACGGCGTCACGATCCTGAGCGGTGCAGGCGCGCTTGCCAACCCTCGTGCGGGCTCAGCCTGGAAGCCCCGCGATGACGCCCTTGCGCAGCAGGAAGCAGCCATAGGGCCGCGGGTCGCCGACCTGGACGACAGCGAAGCTCGTCTTCGCCGCGGCATAGAAGGCGAAACGCTCGATGCCGAGGCATGGCACGGGCTCTCCCATGGCGCGGTCGATTTCGGCCTGAACCTCGGCCTGGACCGGCGGGATCTCGTCAGGCTTGCCGACAACCTCCATGCGACGCAGCGAGCCGGGCTCGAAATCGTCGATTGGCAGGACGGAGAGGATGGCGCGGGTCGCGCGGGCCATCGAAAGGCCGGGCAGTCGGATCAGCCTTCCGCTGGCGGTCGCGCTGGCAACGGTATCGGCCGGATGATTGGCATCGACAATGGCCAGATCGTCGCCATGGCCCATCGCGGCCAGAACCCAGAGCAGATCGGCGCTCAAGACGGGGTCGATGCCCTTCAGCATATCAGTTGCGTCCTCGGTGGGAGAGATAGAGCCTCTGGGCATTGCCGCCCATGATCGCGGCGCGATCGGCTTCGGGCAGGGGCGCCAGCAATTCCGCGACGGTTTCGAACCAGCGGGAATAGTCGGCTCGCAAGGTGACGACGGGCCAGTCGCTGCCCCAGATCAGGCGATCGGGACCGAAGACGGCGAGCAGATGCGAAACGGCCGGGCGCAGGGTCTCGGTCGTCCAGCCGGCCGAGGCTTCGGTGACGAGGCCGGAGATCTTGCAGAAGGTCTGGGGCCGCGCGGCGACTGCGGCGATATCCTCGCGCCAATTCGCGATCTCCCCACTGATGAGATCCGGCTTGGCGGCATGGTCGACAACGACGGCGAGCGTCGGATGTCGATCGAGAACGGCCAATAGTGGCGCAATGTGCTGCGGTCGCAGCAGCGCGTCGAAGACGAGGTCATGGGCTGCCACCGCTGCGAAGGCGGGCGCAAGGGAAGGGCGGGCCAGCCAGTTCTCATCGGGAATGTCGTGGACCATGGGCCTGAGCCCGACCAGCAGCGGATTGCCGCTCAGGCGGGCAATCCGCTCGGACGCATCGAGCGCATCGAAATCACACCAGCCGACGACGCCGGCGACGCTTTGGTCGTGCTCTGCGATGCCGAGCAGGAATGCCGTCTCTGCCTCGGTCGGCGCGGCCTGGACCAGGATGGTGCGCGCGATGCCGTGCCGTGCCAGCAGCGGCGCCAGGTCCGGTGGACCGAAGTCGCGATGAATCGGGCCCAGTGCCGGGGTCAGCCAGCCATAGTCGCCGCGTGAKAGCCGCCAGTAATGCTGATGGGCGTCGATCCGCATCGGGCTATTCCGGCACAGGAACGTCAGCGCCGAGCAGGCCTTCGGCCTTGAGCGCGCTCCAGAGCTCGGACGGAACCGGCGCGGCGATTTCGGCAAGCTGGTCGGCGACCTCCGCGGGTGAGACCGCCCCCATGACGACGCTGGAAACGGCGGGATGGCCCAGCGGGAACTGCAGGGCCGCACGGCGCAGTGGCACCTCATGGCGCCGGCAGATTGTCTCGATGGCGGCAACCCGCGCGAGGATCTCGGGCGGAGCCGGCTTGTAATTGTACTTGGCGCCAGCGACGGGGCCGGTGGCCAGGATGCCGGAATTGAAGACGCCGCCGAGCATCAGGCCGATGCCCTTTTTCTGCGCGAGCGACATGAAGGATACGAGCGCCGGCTGTTCCAGCAGCGAATAGCAGCCGGCCAGCAGCATCGTGTCGAAGTCGCCGGCATGGGCAAAGCGCTCGCACATCTCTGCTTCATTGACCCCGACTCCGATCGCCTTGACCGTACCGGCCGCCCGCAATTTGTCGAGCGCGCGGTAGGCGCCGGCCATTGCCTCGAAGAACCGGTTCTCGATGCCGTCCGCGCCATGGGTCCAGATGTCGACGTCATGGATCAGGACGATATCGATATGGTCCGTGCCCAGCCTGAGGGCGGATTGTTCGAGCGAGCGCATGGTCCCGTCATAGGAATAGTCGAAACGCATGCCATGCGGCAGGCCGCCCAGATAGCCCGAGCCGTTGCCGCGCCCCATGAAGGGCTGTGCGACGCGGCCGACCTTGCTGGAGAGCAGCACATTCTCGCGGTCGACCCGGCGCAATGCCGCACCGATGCGATGCTCGGACAATCCGTGACCATAGAGTGGCGAGGTATCGATCAGGGTGACACCGCCGGCGACGGCAGCCTCTACCGTTGCGACGGCCTGAGCCTCGTCGAGCCGTGCATAGAGATCGCCGAGGGGTGCCCCGCCGAAGCCGAGTGTCGAGACCTTCAGTCCGGTGCGGCCAAGGTTTCGCGAGGGGAGGGGCGGCGCAATTGCGGGCATGGATGCGGGTCCAGGAATGTGCTGCAGCGACTATGTGCACGCCAACATGTCAGCTTGCAACCGACCTCGAACGCGATTAGCGTCAGCGCCGGATCCGAAGGGCAAAGTCTCGACGGGACCGGCGCACAGCCGGATAAACAGGCAGGCTCGTGAACGGGCCGCAATCCGCGTCCACAGGGAGGACAATCATGACAGACAGCATTCTGAAGCCGAGCCGGCGCGCGCTTCTGCGCGGGGCTGCAGCGTTGGGCGCGGCGGGCGCCGTCGGTTCGCCGATGGTTCTGCGCGAAGCTCATGCGCAGGCCGCCTTCAACTGGAAGCGCTTTGCCGGCACGACGATCGATGTGCTGTTGGTGAAGAACCCGCGTTCCGACCTGATGCAGGCGGCCGAGAAGGAGTTCACCGAGCTCACCGGAATCAAGGTCTCGGCCGAACAGGTGCCGGAGCAGCAGCAGCGCCAGAAGGCGGTAATCGAGTTTGCCTCGGGCAAGCCGAGCTTCGACGTCAGCGGCATCTCGCTGCATGTACAGAAGCGCATGGCCGCCAAGGGCAAGTGGTTCGAGGATCTGACGCCCTTCATCAAGGACGCCTCGCTGACCTCGCCGGACTTCAACTTCGATGATTTTGGCGCGGGACCGGTCGCCTATGCGCGCCAGGCCGACGGATCGCTCGATACGATCCCGTTCTTCGTCGATTACTGGATGATCTACTACAACAAGGAGCTCTTCGACGCGAAGGGCGTGGCCTATCCCAAGACGATGGACGAGATCGCCACGGTCGCGGCCAAGCTGCATGATCCGGCCAAGGGCATCGCAGGCTTCGTCTCGCGCGGCTTGAAGAACGCCAACGTCCCGGTCTGGGCCAGCCTGCTGCTGGGCCAGGGCATCGAGACCACCTCGCCCCAGGGCAAGCTGCTCACCGATACGCCCGAGGCGGCCTGGGCCGGCGAACTCTACAAGAAGCTGAACAAGGAGACCGGCCCGGCCGGTCAGGTCGGCTTCAACTGGAATGAATGCCAGACCACCTTCATGCAGGGTCGCGCCGCGATGTGGCTCGACGGCATCGGCTTTGCCACGCCGCTCGAGGACCCGACGAAGTCGCGTATCGTCGGCAAGGTCGGCTATGGCATCACGCCGCCCGGGCCGAAGGCGCATCATGCCGGGATGTTCGCCGATGGCATGGGCATTTCGCGCGGCTCGCAGAAGAAGCAGGCCGCGTGGCTCTATCTCCAGTTCATGACAAGCAAGGCGCAGCAGATCGCGATGCTCAAGGCCGGCGCCGGAGCGCCCGGGCGTGCCTCGGCCTATCTCGACACCGAGACCATCTCGCAGTCGAAATTCGGCAAGCAA
This sequence comes from Allobosea sp. 05T439, assembly GCF_056396005.1. Taxonomy (NCBI): domain Bacteria; kingdom Pseudomonadati; phylum Pseudomonadota; class Alphaproteobacteria; order Hyphomicrobiales; family Alloboseaceae; genus Allobosea; species Allobosea sp. 05T439. Next base: position 44,941 of record NZ_JBFTKP010000017.1, read on the forward strand.
TATTTCGAGTGTCTGCTTGGCTCGGCCAAGGTCGCCCGCGCTGCGCTGCCGCAGATCGTTCCGGTGACCGAATTCCGCGATGTCTTCGGCGTGGCGCTGACCAATGCGCTCGGCGGTGCCGATGTCGCTGCGGAGTTGAAGAAGGCGACCGAAACCTTCGCGCMGGTCCTGGTCAAGAGCGAACAGGGCTGACGACCATCACCATCATGGCCCGGCATGCCCTGGCCATGATGGCCTTCCCCGTTCGGGGAGGGCGATGTTCACGACGCGAATGCCCGCCACAGGGCGGGCATGACAAACCGTTTTCAGCAAAGCGCAGAGCATGACCAACTCAACCGCCATGCCAGCGGATCTCGCGACGCCCAAGGTGCTGCCTGCGAGACATTCAGCGGATTTTACGCCGCGCTACTGGCTGTTCTCGTTGCCCGCCGTGCTGGTCATCCTCGGGGTGATCGTCTTCCCGTGGCTGTTCACGCTCTATATGTCGGGCCATGACTGGAAGATCGGCGGAGGCCCCGAATTCGTCGGCCTGCAGAACTTCTCGGAGCTGTTGCGCGATACGCGCTTCCTCGAATCGATGGGGCATACCGCCTATTTCACGGTCCTCGCCGTGGTGCTGCCGATCGTCTTCGGCACGGCGGCGGCCCTGGTCTTCCACCGCGAGTTCCCGTTCCGGGGGCTGCTGCGCACCATCTTCGTGATGCCGATGATGGCGACGCCCGTCGCTGTCGCACTGGTCTGGACGATGATGTTCCACCCGCAGCTTGGCGTGCTGAACTACCTGCTATCGCTCGTCGGGGTTGGACCCCAGCCCTGGGTCTACGACCCCCATACCGTGATCCCGACGCTGATCCTGGTCGAAGTCTGGCACTGGACGCCGCTCGTCATGCTGATCGTGCTCGGCGGTCTGGCCGGCTTGCCGAAGGAACCCTATGAATCCGCGCTGATCGACGGCGCCAATTCCTGGCACATGTTCCGCCACATCACGCTGCCGCTGGTCTGGCCCTTCATCATGGTGGCKATCGTGATCCGCACCATCGATGCGCTGAAGGCCTTCGACACGATCTTCGTGATCACCCAGGGCGGGCCGGGTACGGCGTCCGAAACGCTCAACATCTTCCTCTATCTGCAGGCCTTCCAGTTCTACAAGATCGGCTACGCCTCGGCCGTGGTGGTGATCTTCTTCGTCATCATCATCATGCTCTCGCTGCTGCTGCTCTACGCGCGCCAGAAGTCGAAGTGGAACGCGGAATGAAGCGGCTCGCCTCCAAGATCGGCTTTGCGCTTTCGGTCTTCGTACTGGTTTCGCCGGCCGTCCTCGTCTTCCTCTGGATGCTGTCGCTCTCGTTCAAGAACGAACTCGACAACACCGCTTTCCCGCCGGTCTTTATCCCGAACCCGCCGACGCTGGCGAACTATCTCGACGTCTTCGAGAAGAACAACTTCGCGCTCTATCTCTGGAATTCGATCCTGGTCACGGGCGGGGCTGTGCTGATCGGGCTCGGGGTCGGCGTGCCAGCGGGCTACGGCATCGCCCGCGGCAAGGCGACGAAGTTCGCGATCCTGATCCTGGTCGCCCGCATGACACCGGCCTTGTCCTACCTGATCCCGCTCTTCCTGCTGTTCCAGATGACCGGGCTCGTCGGCAGCATCACGGCGCTGGTGATCACGCATCTCGTCATCACCATTCCGATCATCGTCTGGATCATGATCGGCTATTTCGAGAATGTGCCGATGGAACTGGAGGATGCGGCGCGCATCGACGGTGCGACGACCTGGCAGGCCTTTCGTCATGTCGCGCTGCCGCTGGCGCGGCCCGGCATCGTGGTCGGCGGCATCCTCGCCTTCATCTTCTCCTGGAACAACTTCATCTTCTCGGTCGTGCTCGGCGGCAAGAACAGCCGTACCTTGCCGTCTGCAGTCTACAACTCCCTGACCTTCGAGCAGATTTCCTGGGGGCCGCTCGCCGMTGCCGCGCTGCTGGTGACGCTGCCGGTGCTGCTGCTGACGGTGCTGGCTCAGCGTCAGATCGTCGCCGGATTGTCGGCCGGAGGGCTGAAGGATGGCTGAGCCGCACCTCGATTTCCGTGTCTTCCCGACCTTGCGTCAGTTTTGACTGCAAACTAACATGTCAGACATTCATATCTCAGGAAAGCTCCCTCCAATGGCTATCGACCCGAACCGCTTCGGCCTTTCCTGCGCCATCACGACGCCGATGCGGGAGGGCGGAGCCGTCGATCTGCCGCGCCTCGTCAAGCATGCGCGCCACGTGCTGGCCGAGGGCTGTGACTCCGTCACGCTGTTTGGCACGACGGGCGAGGGGGCGGCGCTTGGCCTGCCGGCGCGTACCGCGATGCTGGGCGCGCTGGTCGGTGCCGGCGTCGATCCTGGCACGCAAATCTATGCCGGCGTCGCCGCTGCCTCGCTGCATGAATCGATCGAGCAGGCCAAGGTCGCACTCGATATCGGCGCCAAGGGCCTGCTGGTCGCGCCGCCCTTCTATTTCAAGGGCGTCAGCGACGAGGGACTCTTTGTCTGGTTCTCGCAGTTCTTCGAGAAGCTGGGGCCGTCCGCCCGCAACACCATCCTCTACCACATCCCCTCGGTCACGGCGGTCGACATCAGCGTCGGGCTGGTCGAGCGGCTGAAGAAGGCGTTTCCGGGCATCGTCACCGGGGTGAAGGATTCCTCGGGCAGCTATGCGAATACCGAAGCCCTGCTCAAAGCTCACGGTGAGCTTGCCATCCTGGTCGGTGACGAACGGCTGCTCGCCCGCGCGGTGAGGGCCGGGGCTCAGGGCTCGATCTGCGGCGTCGCCAATCTGGTGCCGGGGCTGCTTCGGCCGATGGTTTATGAAGGGACGGAGAGCCCGGTGGTGAATGCGCTGGTCGACGAGGTCTGCAGCTATCCGGTCCTGCCGGCAGTCAAGGCCCTGGTCGGCCATCTGCATGGCGACAAGGGCTATAGCGCGATGCGCCCGCCGCTCGAGGCTTTGAGCGAGGCGCAGCGACAGCGCTTGTTCGCAGCCTTCGACACGATTACGCGGGCCAAGGCCGCCTGAGGAGCCACGAGAGGAACAGGAGCGCATGGGCGAGAACGATCAGGAGCGCGACGGCGAACCGCTGAAGCTGCGGGACAAGGCCTATGTCAGCTTCACCGAGCGGCTGCTGGCGCGAGAGATCAAGCCAGGTCAGTTCGTCACCCAGCGCGAGCTCGTGGCGATGACTGGCCTGCCGCTCGGCGCCATTCGCGAACTGATCCCGCGCCTCGAGGCGGAAGGTCTGATCAAGACCGTGCCGCAGCGCGGCATGCAGGTTGCCCATGTCGATCTCAACCTGATCCGCAATGCGTTCCAGTTCCGGCTCTTCCTCGAAAAGGAAGCGACTGCGCTCTACGCGAAAACGGCGGCGGACGAAGAGATYGCCGAACAGCGTGAACGCCACGAAGCGATCATCCGGAGGGCCGCGGCGGGTGGCGACGAGACGCTGATCGAGGACGCCGAGGATGTCGACCGGCTGATGCACGAGGCGATCATCGATCACCTCGACAACGACATCGTCTCAAAGGCCTTCCGGGTCACCTGGCTGAAGATCAGGCTGATCCGCCAGTACGAGACGCGCATCCAGAACCACATCCTGGTTCCGGTGATGCAGGACCACCTGAAGATCATCGCGGCCATCGAGGCGCGCGACCCCGAACGGGCGGCAGCCGAGATGAGCGCGCATATCGGGAACGCCCGCAACCGGGCCATGAGCTACTGAAACATGAGCTACTGAAGCATGGGCTACTGAAGATCGCGATCGGAGAACGCGGTATTGGCCGGCGCGGCCAAAACGGACCGCGTCCCGCTCTTCGCCGAGCGGCCGTCACTCGCTCTGCGATGTGCTGGAGATCATGACGCGCTATTCCTACGGGCCGATCAAGCGGATGCGGATGTCGAGCCGATTGCGCTGCCGGTGAGCTCCGCTCCACTGTCGTGGCCATCTCGCGCGATCATATCCTGGCTCGTACCGCGTCCGGCGCTGCTGGTCGCGACCACGCTCTGGTCGCCGCTTGACGAGCCCGCTGCCAAACCTGGTGATGGGCAAATGGCAGCGTGGTTCGGAGGCAAACCTTGACGATTGCAAGACCGTCGCATGACGCGACCCAGAAGCTGATCACCTTCCTCTATTATCGCGATCTGCCGCAGGCGATGCGCTTCTACGAGGACGTGCTCGGGCTCGAACTTACGATCGATCAGGGCTGGTCGAAGATCTACCTCATCACCGAGGGGGGCTATGTCGGCCTCGTCGACGAGAGCCGGGGCAGTCATCGCGCCCACCCGGTCAAGCCGGTGCAGATCTGCATCCGCGTCGCTGATGTCGACGGCTGGCATGCCTATGTCGAGAGCGTCGGCGTCTCCGCGCTGAAGCCGCCGCGCAGCCATGAAGCGCTCCGGATCCGGGCATTCGTGTTCGATGATCCGGAGGGCTATCAGATCGAGATGCAGTCGGCGCTCGTCTAAAGCATCGGCCCGAAACGTGGGCTGCGGTCCTCGGGAAAGCGGATGCAGGCACAGAAGGTCAGATCATCGGAGCCGGTACGGTATCCGGTCCGATGATCCAGGTGTCAGCTCGGGAAGGCTGCGACTGCGCAGCTCTGACCGCCATCGACGGGCAGGCAAACTCCGGTGATGAAGGCTGCTTCGTCCGAGGCCAGGAACACGGCGGCCGCAGCAATATCCCAGGCCGTGCCCATCTTGCCCATCGGTACGGCGGCGTTGCGGGCAGCGACCATCTCGTCGACCGAGGCATACTGACCCGAGATCTGCTTGTAGATCAGCGGCGTGTCGATCAGGCCCGGCATGATGCAGTTCGCCCGGATGTTCTGCCGGGCATATTGCATGGCGAGCGCCATCGTCGCCTGGTTCACCGCTGCCTTGGTGGCGTAATAGGCAAAGTAGGGGTAGCCGGTCCAGCGGATCGCGGCGAGCGAGGAGATGTTGACGATCGCGCCGCCGCCGCTCGCAAGCATTGCCGGGATGACCGCCTTGGCCGTGCGATAGACCGAGCCGAGATTGAGATCGAGCGCCGCCCGAAACTTCTCCTCGCTGAGTTCGACCGGTCCACCCATATGGGTCACGCCGACATTGTTGTGCAGAATCTGGATGCCGCCGAAGCGCGCCATGGTGGTCGCGACGGCGTCATCGACCGAGCCCTGCTCAGTCACATCGGCTGCGATCGCGAGCGCTTCGCCGCCCTCCTCGCTGATGAGGGCTGCTGTCTCGTCGGCAGCAGCCTGGACGAGGTCGATGCAGGTGACCCTGGCGCCCTCCCGCGCATAGGCGACCGCTGCGGCCTTGCCATTGCCCCAGCCCGGGCCTGAGGAGCCGGCACCGAAAACGATCGCGGTCTTGCCCTTCAGCCGGTCGGCCATGACGTGCTTCCTTCAGGTGGCGAGTGGTTCAAATGAAAGCCCGGCAGCGCTGTTGCACCGCCGGGCTTGAAAGATGAGCGGGCCGGCTCAGCTCAGGCTGCTGCCGACGGCCTTCTCGAGAATGGCCCAGGCCTCGTCGCCATACTTCTTCTTCCAGTCGGCATAGAAGCCGGCCTTGCGAAGCGCCTCACGGAAGGGAGCTGCCTGGGTGTCGTTGATGACCATGCCCTTCGAGACGAGTTCGTCCTTGAGGCCGGCATTGAGCTTGGCGACGTCGGCGCGCTCGAGCAGCGCGGCGTCGTCGAGGTTCTTGGCGACGATCTTGCGCAGATCCTCCGGCAGCTTCTCCCAGGCGCGACGGTTCGCCAGGAACCAGAAGCCGTCCCACATGTGGTTGGTCATGGAGAGGTACTTCTGCACCTCGAACAGCTTGGCAGTGGCGATGATCGCCAGCGGATTCTCCTGGCCGTCGACCACCTTGGTCTGCAGGGCGGTGTAGACCTCGGCGAAGTTGATGCTGGCCGGGGCCGACTGGAAGGCGGTGAACATCGAGGTCCAGAGCGGGCTGACCGGCACGCGGATCTTGAAGCCCTTGAGATCGTCGGGTGTGTTGATCGGGCCCTTCGAGCTCGTCATCTGGCGGAAGCCGTTGTCCCAGATCTTGTCCATGACGACGAGATTGGCCTTGCCGATCTGGCCGCGGACATAGGCGCCGAGCTCACCGTCCAGGGCCTTCCAGACCGCATCGTAGTTCGGGAAGGCGAAGCCGATGCCGCTGAGCGAGGCGTTCGGCACCAGTGTCGAGAGGATCAGCGGCGAGAGCGTGAAGAACTCGACGCCGCCCGAACGGACCTGGCTCAGCATGTCGGTGTCGGAACCGAGCTGATTGTTCGGGAAGATCTGGATGACGACMCGGCCCTTGGTGTCCTGCTTGATCTTCTCCGCCGCTTCGTTGGCGCGGATATTCATCGGGTGCGCGACGGGCAGGTTGTTGGCGTATTTGTAGGTGAATTCGGCGGTCTGTGCCTCGGCCCTGCCGATATGGAAGGAGCCGATGGTGGCGGCAGCGGCGGTGCCCTGCAGCAGAGTGCGGCGTGAGATGGTCATGAGCGTTTCTCTCCCTGTCGATGTTGCTTTCACGCCGCCGCTGGTTTGCTTCGCGACGACGGGATCTCGGTTATCCTAAATTCTCGCGTTCCGGACCGCGGCCCTGCAACCCTCACTGCGATGGTGGCGACCATGCCGGAGCATCAGAGCACCCAGGTCGACAGGCCGGGCACGACTGCAATGACGACAAGGCCGATCAGCAGCGCGACGAGATAGGGCCAGATCGCGCCCATCGCCTCATCCGGCGAGACATTGCCGATCTTGCAGGCGATGTAGAAGCCGATTCCGATCGGGGGGGTCATCAGGCCGATATTCATCGCCGTGACCACCACCATCGAATAGTGCACATCGTTGATGCCGAGATTCTTGGCTATCGGGAACATCAGCGGCGCCATCAGCACGATCGCGGGCAGGCCTTCGAGCACGCAGCCCAGAACCAGGAAGACGACGATCGTCACTGCCATGAAGGTCAGCCAGCCGCCCGGCAGGCCGGCCATGAAAGTGGCGAGGTMGMGCGCGAAGCCGGTCTGGGTCAGGGCCCAGGCCATGGCGAGCGCGGTGCCGAGGATCATCAGGATCGCGCCCGAGAGCGCCGCCGTCTCGACCAGCATCGCGTAGCATTTGCGCAGGCCGATGCCGCCATAGAGGATGATGCCGATGACGAAGGCGTAGAGCACCGCAATGGTCGAGACCTCGGTCGCGGTGGCAATGCCGCCGCCGACCACGCCGCGGATCAGGAAGGGCAGGACGAGAGCCGGACCCGCGACCAGAGCGGTCCGCCCGATCACGGCCATGGGCGCGCGCCGCACGCCCTTCATGTCTTCGCCGATGGCTTTCCAGCGTGCCAGCAGCGCCAGTGCGACGAGGAGCACCATGGCAATGCCGAAGCCGGCATTGAACAATCCGGCGATCGAGACGCCCGCGACCGAGCCGAGCACGATCAGGACGATGCTCGGGGGCACCGTGTCGGCCATGGCCGCGCCGGTCGAGAGCAGGGCGATGAGCTCCTTGGGCTGGTAGCCGCGGCGCTTCATCTCGGGAAAGAGCGCGGGCGCCACCGTTGCCATGTCGGAGACTTTCGAGCCCGAAATGCCCGAGACCAGGAAGAGCGAGCCGAGCAGCACATAGGACATGCCGGCGCGGACATGGCCGAGCATCGAGGCGAGGAAGTCGACAATCGCCTTGCCCATGCCGGTCGCATCGAGAATGCAGCCGAGCAGCACGAAGATCGGCACGGAGAGCAGGATGATGCTCGACATGCCCTCGTCCATGCGTCCGATCATCACGATCATCGGGACATTGGTGCTGAAGGCGAGGAAGGCGAGCGTACCCATACCGAAGCAGAAGGCGATCGGCACGCCGGCAGCGAGGCAGAGTGCCACCGTGACGACGAGGAAGATCAGGATGTTGGTGTAGCCGAGACCCTTGAAGACCGGCATCAACCCCCAGCAGGCGGCGGCGAGCCCGGCCACGAGCGCGACGGCGACGATCAGGTCCGGCAGCCTCGCGGTGCGGATGGCATGGCGAACCGTCAGCACGAACATCATGGTGATGCCGCATGCGATGGCCGACACGCGCCAGCTGTTTGGAATGTTKAGCGCGGCCGAGGTGACGTAGGATTCCTCGATTGTGTAGTCGATCGCCGGGTGGATCATGGCCGCGAGGAAGGCGGCAACCACGACCAGGGCCAGCGTCTGCACGAACTGGCTCATGCGCTCAGGCATCATGCCGATGAAGAGCGTCAGCTTGAGATGCTCGTTGCGATCGATCGCGATCGCAGAGCCGAGCATGGCGAGCCAGAGGAAAGAGATCGAGGCGGCTTCGTCGATCCAGACAATCGGCAGGGAGAAGACATAGCGCGTGGTGACGCCGAGCAGCAGCAGCCCGACGATCAGGAGCAGCAGTGCGGCGCTGATCATCTCGATCGGCCGCATGATCGCCGAGCCAGTGCGGATTGCATCCGTATCCAGCGGGTTCTCGGAAGGAACAATGCTCTCGCTGAGCTGTGCCATGCCCGGGCTCAAGCCTGCGTCCGCACGGCAACGCCGGAGCGTGCGCATGTCGGAACGGAACCGCAGCGGATATCCGCTTCAGTCATGGCGTTGGCCTCCGGCCAGCCGGAATCCCGTGACAACATCTGCCCTTCCTCCCGCGCGCCGATCTTGTGAACGTTCTTGAGGCCCGGCGCGGTCCATACTGTGGATGAATGATCCAGCGGACTTGGCCAAGAATACACGAGCAGGCCTGCGTTGCAATCTATCTGAGCCCGAACTAGGCTACTGAAAACAACCAAAGGGTCCATATTATGGACTGTCTCTGAGGCCGCAGGATGGAACATTTCGTTGCATCAGCCGGTGATCTCTCGGGTTCGCAGAGTGTCGATCGGGCCTTGCGGCTCCTGGCTTTGATCGGTCGTGAGCCCGCGGGCGGGTTGCCGCTGAGCGATATCGTCATCGAAAGCGGGCTCAACAAGCCGACGGCGCGGCGGCTGCTGCTCGCCCTGATGCGCGCGGGACTCGTCGAGCAGGAGGCTGTGTCGCGGCATTACTGCCTCGGCGAGGAGGCTTTCGTGCTGGGCGTGCTGGCCGCGCGCCGGCACGGGCTGCTCGAACTGGCCATGGAGAGCCTGAGGCGCCTGTCGGAGATCACCATGGATACGAGCTTTCTTTCGATCCGGCGCGAGAATTACTCGGTCTGCCTGCATCGGGAGGAAGGAACCTATCCGGTCCGGACCCACGCGCTGCAGACTGGCCAGCAGCACCCGCTCGGGGTCGGCGCCGGCTCGCTAGCCATGTTGGCAGCGCTGCCGGACGGCGAGGTCGAGCGGGTCATGGCGGCGAACGAGAAAGCGCTGCTGACGCAGTATCCCGGTTTTCCGCCTGACGAGATCCGCGCCGATCTGGCGCTGGCCCGCGAGCGTGGTTTTTCGCTCAATCCCGGCCGGCTGGTGGCCAGTTCCTGGGGCGTCGGCATCGCCTTCCGCTATCCGGACGGCCGCGTCGCCGGCGCACTCAGCCTGGCGGCGATCGACAGCCGCATGGTTCCCGCGCGCCAGGTCGAGTTGGCGCGCCACCTTTCGACCGAGGCCGAGAGGATGGAGCGCCTGCTCGCGCAGATGTTCGTCCGAAAGACATCCCAAGGCGGCAGCCCGCAGCAGGGGGCACGCCCAATTACAAAATCGAGGAGCGTCTGACGTGACCGAAGCCCTTGCCAGCCAGGCCGCCCCGCGCGGCGGCGTCGCACCCGTGACGCGCCGCGTGATGAACCTTGCCCATATCGTCACCCAGAATGCGCGCCGCTTCGGCCAGCGCCCTGGCTTCATCTGGGGGGACAGGCAGTGGAAATGGGCCGAGATCGATGCGCAGGTTTCGGCGCTGGCCGCGGCGCTGGCGACGCGAGGCATCGGCAAGGGGGACCGCATCCTGGTTCATTCGAAGAACTGCGAGGCGATGTTCTTCTCGATGTTCGCGGCCTTTCGGCTTGGTGCCGTCTGGGTGCCGACCAATTTCAGGCTGCTGCCGGACGAGGTCGCCTATCTCGCGACGGCGTCCGGTGCGAAGGCCTTCCTGTGCCATGGCGATTTTCCGGAGCATGCTGCGGCGGTCGCCACTGCTGAACCCGCGCTCGGCTTTACCTGGCGTATCGGGGCAGGAGCTTTTGGCGAGGCCGAGGTCGGCGAGATGATCGCGCGCCATGCTGGTGCAAGCGTTGCGAATGCCGCGGTCGAGCGTGACGATCCCTGCTGGTTCTTCTTTACCTCGGGTACCACGGGGCGCTCGAAGGCCGCGGTGCTCACCCATGGCCAGATGGGTTTCGTCGTCACCAACCATCTCTGCGACCTGCTGCCGGGAACGACGGAGGCGGATGCATCGCTCGTGGTCGCGCCTCTCTCGCATGGCGCGGGCGTGCACCAGCTCGTCATCTCGGCGCGCGGCGCGCCGACGATCCTGCTGCCGTCGGAGCGTTTCGACGTCGACGAGGCCTATCGCCTGATCGCGCGCCACCGCATCACCAATATCTTCACCGTGCCGACGATCCTGAAGATGCTGGTCGAGCATCCGGCCGTCGACACGCATGACCACTCCTCGCTGCGCTATGTCATCTATGCCGGCGCGCCTATGTATCGCGAGGATCAGAAGGCGGCGCTTGCCAAGCTGGGCAAGGTGATCGTGCAGTATTTCGGGCTCGGTGAGGTCACCGGCAATATCACGGTGCTGCCGCCAGCCCTGCATGATCCCGAGGATGGCCCGAATGCGCGTATCGGGACCTGCGGCTTCGAGCGCACGGGAATGCAGGTCCAGATCCAGGATGATGAGGGGCGTGAGGTCGCGGCAGGGGAGCAGGGCGAAATCTGCGTCGTCGGCCCGGCCGTGTTCGCGGGCTACTACGACAACCCCGAGGCCAATGCGAAATCGTTCCGTGACGGCTGGTTCCGTACGGGTGACCTCGGTCACATGGACGAACAGGGCTTTATCTACATTACCGGGCGCGCGTCCGATATGTACATTTCCGGCGGCTCGAACATCTACCCGCGCGAGATCGAGGAGAAGATCCTGACCCATCCGGCAATCGCGGAGGTGGCCGTGGTCGGCGTGCCCGATCCGGTCTGGGGCGAGATCGGTATCGCCGTCTGCGTCGCATGTTCGKGGGCGCAGGCCAGCGAGGCCGAACTCGCCGAGTTCCTCTCAACCAAGATCGCCCGCTACAAGATGCCGAAGCGCTTCCTGTTCTGGGAGGCGCTGCCGAAGTCGGGTTACGGCAAGGTGCCGAAGCGGCTGGTCAAGGACGAGCTTGAAGCGCGCGGCGAACTCGCCCGGATGCGGGGCGAAAGGTGATGCGGCAGATCATCCAGCCCGGTCCCGCTGCGCCTGAGCGCATTCAATGGATCGAAGCGCATGGCCGACGCTTCAGGATGTCTCTCGCGGCCGGGCTTCCGCTTCTGGAAGCGGTGCGCCGCGGCTTTGCGGCAATGGGCTTCACCAGTGGCGTGGTCACGGTCGATGGGCTCGTCCTAGGACCCTTCGCCTATGTGATGCCGGCGCTGTCGAAGACACCGGAGCATGCCGCCTTCTATAGCGACACGTTTCGGCCTGCCGGCGTGACGCGCGTCGAGACGGGGGCGATGACCTTCGGTATGCGTGATGGAGCGCCCTTCTTCCACTGCCACGCGCTCTGGACGGAAGCGGACGGCAAGGTCAGCGGCGGTCATATCCTGCCGGACGACACCGTGCTCGCGGAAACGGTCACCGTACCGGCGCTGGGCCTCGATGGCGCCGGTTTTGCCGCCGCGCCCGATCCGGAGACGAATTTCAAGCTGTTCGGCCCGGTCGCAGTGCCATTCTCCGGCGCTTCGCGCGAAGGGCGTTATTTCGCCCTGCGTGTGGGCCCGAATGTCGATTTCACCACGGCGCTGGAAGAGTTCTGTGCCGAACGCGGCATCCGGCGTGCCGTCATCCATGGCGGCGTCGGCAGCACCATCGGCGCGCATTTCGAGGATGGCCGGATCGTCGAGAATTTCGCGACCGAAGTCGCGATTCAGGCCGGGGTCATCGAACCCGCGCAGGGGCGACTTGCCGCAGAGATCGATGTGGCGCTGGTCGATTTCACCGGTGCGATGGCGCAGGGCCGTCTGAGACGCGGCGACAATCCGGTGTTGATGACCTTCGAGCTGGTACTCGAGGCCTTGTAGGCGCCCAGAGAGGCAGTCCCACCGAAGCCTTCGGTCGGCACCGAAGTGTTTCCAGGTGTCAGCGCGTATTCGAAGGCGCAGTCTCCCGCCCACCCAGCAAGGGCGGGAGCCAGCCATGAACATAGCTTCGATCAACACAGCGCGCGCCGTCGCCGCGGGCGAGGTCATGCGGTTGACGGAAACGGCCGAGACGCCCGGCTTGCTGGTCCGGCGTGCGGCTGGGGCCGGGCCGAGCGTCGTCTACGTTCATGGCGCGACCTTTCCGTCGGCCCTTTCTGTTGCATACCGCTTCGACGGGCGTTCCTGGATGGACGACCTGCAGGAGCGCGGTTTCGATGTCTGGAGCTTTGATCTCGCGGGCTATGGCGGCTCGGACAGGCCCGCGAGCTTCCTTGCCCAGGCGCCTGACAATGCGCCATCCGGGCGCGCGCCAGAGGCCGCAAAACAGCTGGCGCGGGTGATCGAGCACGTGCTGGACGTAACCGGACGGGCCCGAGTGTCGCTCATCGCGCATTCCTGGGGCAGCATCGTCGCCGGGCTCCTTGCCTCGCTGCATCCGGAGCGTGTCGAGCGACTGGTCCTGTTCGGGCCTATCGCGCAACGCAAGACCCCAGGCTTCCTTGCGCCGGAGAGCATCGGGGCGTGGCGTCTCGTCTCGGTTGCCGACCAGCTCGCGCGCTTCGTCGAGGACGTCCCGCATGGCCACTCCCCGGTCCTGATCGAACCCACGCTCGCAGACTGGGGTCCAGCCTATCTCGCCAGCGATGCGCAAGCCGCAAGCAGAAGGCCTGAACCGGCGGTCAAGATTCCCTCCGGGCCTCGCGCCGATATCGCCTCGGCCTGGTCGGGGCGGCTCGGCTACGACCCGTCTCACATCACGGCGCCGACCCTGATCGTGCGCGGCGCCTGGGACAGCCTGTGCAGGGACAGCGATGCGCAATGGCTGCGCGGGCGGCTTGGCACGAGTGAAACCCGAGATGTCGTCATTCCCGAGGGCACGCATCTGATGCATCTCGAACATGCGCGCTCCGGGCTCTTCGAGGCGACAGGGGCCTTCCTCATGAAGAGAGGCTCATGAAGATTTGGCTTTGAACCGCCTCCGCCTGGTTATTCGCCGCCCCGCTTCCTTGCGATCTCCTGGTCCCGCAGATCCTTGCGCCTGATCTTGCCGGTCGGGGTCATCGGCAATTCCGTCACGAACTCGATCTCGCGCGGATACTGGTAGGCGGCGAGGCGCGATTTGACGAAGTCCTGGATCTCGGCGGCGAGCGCCGCCGAGGCGGTGATCTCCGGTTTCGGCAGGACAAAAGCCTTGACCACCTCCGTCCGCAGCGGGTCCGGACTGCCGACCACGGCAACCATCAGCACGGCGGGGTGGCGGATGATGCAATCCTCGATATCGCCGGGGCCAATGCGATAGGAGCCGCTGGAAATGATGTCGTCATCACGGCCCTGGAACCAGAAATAGCCGTCTTCGTCGCAGGCGCCGGTATCGCCGGTGACGAGCCAGTCGCCGAGGAACTTCGCCGTTGTCGCCTCGGGTTGGCGCCAGTATTCCAGCATCATCACGGGGTCAGGTCGCGCGACCGCAATCAGCCCCTGCTCTCCAGCAGGCAGGACCGCGCCCTCTGGCGAGATCACCGCGACGCGATGGCCGGGAACGGCGCGCCCCATCGAGCCAGGCTTGACCGGGAACAGACTGGCGCAGTTGGAGACGATCAGATTGGCTTCGGTCTGGCCGTAGAATTCGTTGACCTCGAAGCCGAAGGTTTCCTTGCTCCAGGCTAGCATATCGGCGCCGAGTGTTTCGCCGCCGGTGCCGATCGAGCGCATCGCATAGGCGAAGCGCTCTCTTGGATTGTGAACCTGCCGCATTAGCTTCAGCGCTGTCGGTGGCAGGAAGGCGTTGCGGATGCTGTGGCGCGCCATCAGGTCGAAGGCTGCCTCGGGATCGAATTTGCGGGCACGCGAGGCCAGCACCGGAACGCCGAAATAGAGGCTCGGCAGCAGAACATCGAGTAATCCGCCGGCCCAGGCCCAGTCCGCCGGCGTCCAGAACAGGTCGCCGGCCTGCGGGAAGAATTCCTGCGGCAATTGCACGCCGGGCAGATGGCCGAGCAGCACACGGTGGGCATGCAGCGCGCCCTTGGGCTTTCCCGTGGTGCCGGAGGTGTAGATGATCAGCGCCGGATCGTCGGGCGTGGTGTCGAGAGGCGTGAAACTGTCGGACGCCTTGTTCAACTCGCTCCAGAAGTCGAGGTGGCCTGCGCCGTCGATCAGGAAGATCCGCCTGAGTTCCGGCAGGCTCCCGCGGCTCGCCTCGACCTTGACGATGTTCTCGCCATCGGTGATCAGCGTGCAGGCGCCGCTATGCTGCAGCCGGTGTTCAAGCGCATCCGGTCCGAACTGGGTGAAGAGCGGCAGGGCGATCGCACCCATCTTGTAGATGGCGAGATGGGCCATCGCGGTTTCCGGGCGTTGCGGCAGCAGGATGCCGACGCGCTCACCCGGTTTGACGCCATGGGCACGCAGCATATTGGCGAGCCGGTTCGTGTCGAGCTTGAGCGCGTCGAAACTCATCGTCGCGACGCCGTGCCCCTGGTCTTCATAGATCAGCGCCGGCTTGCCACTGCCGTCCGCGTGGCGGTCGCAGGCTGCGACGCCGATATTGAACCGCTCGGGGATCTGCCAGGCGAACCGCTCACAGGTCTCGCGATAGCTGGGGCGCCGTTCCAACATCAGCCTTGATCCCCAGTGCGGCGCTTCATCAGCAGCTTGAGATGGCCGGTCTGGATGTGCTCGCCGCGCTGGTTGTGCACCTCGAGGCGCAGGGTGACGATGCCGCGGTCCGGCTTGCGGCTGGGTGTCCTTTCGACGGCTGTGACGACGGCATGGACCGTGTCGCCGACCTTCACCGGCCCGGTAAATGTCCAGTGCAGATCGAGCAGGCCCATGGTGGTGGCATCGATCAGGTTCTGCTGCGACATCAGGCCGATCGCCATGGCGAGCGTCAGGGGGCCGTGGGCGATGCGCTCGCCGAAGGGCGTGCCTGCGCAATACTCGCTGTCGACATGCAGCGGATTGAAATCGCCGGAAAGGCCGGCGAACAGCGTGATGTCACCCTCGCCGACGGTGCGCCCGCGGGTCGTGATGCTGCTGTCGAGGTCAAAGTCCTCGAAATGGAGCCCCATCCGTTCCTCCCGGCTTTTGCGCATTCTAGCGTGCTGGCGCGGGCTGCTGGCAAGGCCGAAGCAGAGCTCATTTGCTCACCGTGGTGTTGCACTGATGGCGACGTTCGGTTCTCTCTTGCATCGATATCGAGGGGGACGCTCGCTCGGTTCCCGACACCTGGCCTGAGGACGAAACGCCGTGAGCACACCGATCTGGATCGAAGCCGCGATCAACGGCCCCTGGGGCAGGGAGCGTCAGCCCGGCATTCCGATCAGCATCCCCGAGATTGTTGCCGACGGCATTGCGGCGGTCGAGGCCGGGGCGGCCATTGTCCATCTTCATGTCTACGACCTCGTGACCGGCCGCCAGCGCGACGACTGGGAACTCTATGCGCAGGCGATCGAGGGCATCCGCACCAAGGTCGATGCCATCGTCTATCCGACCATCCCGATCGTCGGCTCCGGCTATGCCGGCGATATCGTCGGTTCCGGCCGTTACTGGCATCTGGAGGAGCTGGCGAAGCGCGGCCTGGTCGAGTGGGGCGTGCTCGATCCCGGGTCCTGCAACTGGACGACCTTTGCCGGCATCCCACAAGGCGAGGCAGGCTTCATCTACCAGAACCCCGGCGAGCATATTCGCGAGGGCATGGAGGTGGCGCAGCGCCATAAGGTCCATCCGAGCTATGCCATTTACGAGCCAGGCTTCACACGCCTGGGAGCTGCGCTGGCCAAGGCCTATCCCGGCATGCCGATGCCGATCTACCGGCTGATGTTCTCGGACGCCTTTGCCTGGGGCTTCCCGCCGAAGTCCTATGCGCTCGAGGCCCATCTTGCGCTGCTTGCCGAGGTTGCGCCGCAGGCGCCTGTGATGATCGCGGGGCTGGGCGTGGAACTTGGCAACCTGATCCCGCACGCGGTTGCCCGCGGTGTGCATGTTCGTGCCGGACTGGAAGATGCGCCCTTCGGCGAGACACGGAACAATGCCGCGCTGATCGCGGAAGCTGTCAAACGGGTCGAAGCCGCCGGTGGACGGGTTGTCGGTGCGGCGGATGTCAGGGCCGACCTGGCGGCGCGGGTTGGATAGAACCCAGCGAACCTGGACGGGAGGTGACTGATGGTCAATCCAGGTTCAAGTGGTGCTGGCCACCTGCACGGAACGGAGTTTGCAAACGTCGCATTGAGGAAGCTGGGCTCCTCTGGACGGCATCGATGCCGCAGTTGAAGAGCAACGTGTATTGCCCGAAAGGAGGGACGCCATGACCAATCCTGGCGCCAGGACGAGAACGGACTCCGCTTCKAGGATCGTCCAAGCGTCTCCACAAGCCATCTACCGCGCCTTCGTTGACCCCAAGTCGTTGGCGTCCTGGCTCCCGCCACGCGGCATGACGGGCGAGATCCTCGCATTCGAACCGCGGGTCAGCGGACGCTATCGCATGGTCCTGACCTATGAGGCATCGCAGCATTCAGGGGCCGGCAAGACCTCGGAGAACACCGACATCGTTCAGGGTCGTTTTCTGGAGCTGATTCCGGACGAGCGGATCGTACAGTCGGTTGAGTTCGTGTCGGAGGATCCGTCTTTCGCGGGTACGATGACGATGTCATGGAGCCTCGCTCCGGTCGGGAGCGGCACAGAGGTCACCATCCTCTGCGAGAACGTGCCCGCGGGCATCCGGCAGGAGGACCACGATGTGGGTTTGAGGTCGACGCTGGCGAACCTTGCGGCCTTCCTCGAGTGAAGGGCGCCGGGCGCGCACGGTACCGTGCTGCGCCGACGGGGCATGATGTAGCATTGGTTCTGCCGTGATCGTGCCCTACATCCTGGGCGCGACCCTGCAGCCAATCCTGTGAGCGACATGTCCGAACGCGACAGCGAAGCCAATCGTTTCTCCGCCCGCGCAGCCCGTTACGCCCGCGTCGGGGCGAATGTCGGTGGGGTCGCGGCACGCATTGCCGGGACGCGGCTGCTCGGACTGGAAGGCCGCAATCTCAGCAATGCCGAGGCGCTGGCCAAGGCGCTGGGTGGGCTGAAGGGGCCGATCATGAAGGTGGCGCAGCTCGTCGCCACCATTCCCGACGTCGTGCCGCCGGAATACGCCGCCGAGCTGCAGAAGCTGCAATCGCAGGCGCCGCCGATGGGGCCGGCCTTCGTCAAGCGCCGCATGATGGCGGAGCTCGGGCCGCAATGGCGCATGCGCTTCGCCGAGTTCGACCTGAAGCCTGCGGCGGCAGCGTCGCTCGGCCAGGTGCACCGGGCGACGACGCATGATGGCGTGCCGGTCGCCTGCAAACTGCAATATCCGGATATGGAATCAGCGGTCGAGGCCGATATCGCCCAGCTCGACATCCTGTTTGCGCTGCATCGACGCATGGATCCGGTGATMGACACCACAGAGATCGCCAAGGAGATCGGCGCGCGGGTGCGAGAGGAACTCGACTACGTCCGCGAGGCGAAACATATCGCGCTTTACCGCGCGATGCTGGCCGAGACGTCGGACGTGCGCGTGCCGACGCTGGAAGCCGGGCTGTCGACCCGCCGGCTCTTGACCATGCACTGGCTCGAGGGTGACCGAATCCTCGACCATAAGCAGGACGGGCAGGAGTCCCGCGATCGGATCTCGACCGCGATGTTCCGTGCCTGGTGGCGCCCCTTCAGCCATCACGGCGTCATTCACGGCGACCCGCATCTCGGAAACTACACGGTGTTCTCGGAGGATGGTGCGCCACAAGGCATCAACCTGCTCGATTATGGCTGCATCCGGATCTTCCCACCCTCCTTCGTCGGCGGGGTGGTCGATCTCTATCGCGGCCTCCTGGAGAATGACCAGGCGCGCGTGATCCACGCCTATGAGACCTGGGGCTTCAAGGGGCTGACCAAGGAGTTGGTCGACACCCTCAACATCTGGGCGCGTTTCATCTACGGGCCGTTGCTGGAGGACAGGGCCCGGMGCATCGCCGAAGATGTCAGCCCGGCGGAGTATGGCCGCAAGCAGGCCTTCCAGGTGCATCAGGCGCTGAAGAAGCGCGGGCCGGTGACCGTGCCGCGTGAATTCGTCTTCATGGACCGCGCCGCGATCGGCCTCGGCGGCGTCTTCCTGCATCTCGATGCCGAGCTGAATTTCCATCGCCTGTTCGAGCAGGAAATCGAGAATTTCTCGACCGAGCATGTGGCTGACGTTCAGGCGAAGGCACTCGATCGCGCCGGATTGGCCGCTGCGCATTGACGGGGATGTTCGTTCCGGCATCCCCGCTGTTACCAGGGCTTTGCAGAGCAAGCGGTTTCACTGCCTGAAATGCCCCTGAAACAGGCGGCGATGGCGTGTTGACGCGTTGCCAGACCCTTCGCTGGTGCGCTACACGGCAATGAGACCTTTTTATGCGGGAACAGTTTTTATGGCCCACCACGGACACAGCGCAGCCGATGCTCCGCAGATGGATTATCCGGAACACGAGCGGACCTATCGCGGCTTCGTCCACATGGCCGAAGTTACCACTGCAGCCTGCCTTGCCATCGTCGCGGCGCTCGCCGTGGGCGGAACCAAGCATGCCTGGGGTACTGCGGTCGTCGGAACGCTCCTGACCCTCGTCGCCACAGGCGTCGGCATTGCCGCTCCCTCGCTGTCCTGGCGTGCACCGGCGGTTCCGCTGGTTCTGATGCTGCTCGCGCTCCTCCTGATGTAACGCCGGAAAGGCCCCGCCTGCCATGCGCATTGCTGTCCCAGCCGAAACGCAAGGGACGGAAACCCGCGTCGCCGTGACGCCGGAAACCGTCCGCAAGTTCATTGGCCTCGGGGCCGATGTCGCAGTGGAGAAGGGAGCGGGGCTCGCTTCCGGTATTACCGACGCGGACTACCAGGCTGCCGGCGCGACCACCGCCAAGAACGCCAAGGAGGCGCTGAAGGGCGCCGATATCGTTCTCAAGGTGCGCCGCCCGGCCGAGAGCGAACTCGCCGGCCTGCCGGCGGGCGCGCTCGTCGTCGGCATCATGGATCCTTACGGTAACGAGGCCGCAGTCGAAGGCCTTGCGAAGGCCAATGTCGCTGCTTTCGCCATGGAATTCATGCCGCGCATCACCCGTGCGCAGGTGATGGACGTCCTGTCCTCTCAGGCCAATCTCGCCGGCTATCGGGCCGTGATCGACGGCGCCGCCGAGTATGGCCGGGCTCTCCCGATGATGATGACGGCGGCAGGCACGGTTCCCGCGGCGAAGATCTTCATCATGGGCGTCGGCGTCGCCGGCCTGCAGGCAATCGCGACTGCGCGGCGTCTGGGCGCCATCGTCACCGCGACCGACGTGCGCCCCGCCACGAAGGAACAGGTCGAGTCGCTCGGTGCGAAATTCCTCGCCGTCGAGGACGAGGAGTTCAAGCAGGCGCAGACCGCCGGCGGCTACGCCAAGGAAATGTCCGCGGAATACCAGGCAAAGCAGGCCGAGCTCACCGCCGGCCACATCGCCAAGCAGGACATCGTCATCACGACCGCGCTGATCCCGGGCCGCCCGGCGCCGAAGCTGATCACCGCCGCGATGGTCGAAAGCATGAAGGCGGGTTCGGTGATCATCGATCTCGCCGTCGAGCGCGGCGGCAATTGCGAGCTCGCCAAGCCGGGCGAGATCGTGACCACGCCGAATGGCGTCAAGATCGTGGGCCATCTGAATGTGCCCGGGCGTCTGCCTGCGACATCCTCCAGCCTCTACGCCAAGAATCTCTTCGCCTTCGTCGAAACGCTGATCGACAAGGGCGAGAAGAAGCTCGCGGTGAACTGGGACGACGAGCTGGTGAAGGCGACTGCGCTGACCCGGGACGGCGCGGTGGTTCATCCGAATTTCGCGCCGAAGGCCTGAAGCATCGCTAGGGGGAGTGTCCGACCATGGCTAATCCGACACCTGAACAAGCGCTCGAGCAGGCCCGCTCGGCGGCTGCCCTCGCGAAACAGGCTGCAGAACTGGCGGAGCGCTATGCCGAGCAGGCTGCGGCCGCCGCCGGTGCCGCTACCGGCGTGGACCCGACGGTCTATCGGCTTGCGATCTTCGTGCTCGCGGTCTTCGTCGGCTACTATGTCGTCTGGTCGGTGACGCCGGCACTGCACACGCCGCTGATGTCGGTGACCAACGCGATCTCCTCCGTCATCGTCGTCGGCGCGCTGCTCGCCGTTGGCGTGAATGCGGCGCCTGCTCTGGGCGATGGTCCGATCTGGGCCAAGATTTTTGGCTTCGTCGCGCTGGTCCTGGCGTCCGTGAACATCTTTGGCGGCTTCCTCGTCACCGAGCGCATGCTCTCGATGTACAAGAAGAAGGGCTGAGCGCACATGGCCGCTAATCTCTCCGCCCTTCTCTACGTCGTCTCCGGCGTCCTGTTCATCATGGCCCTGCGAGGCCTGTCGCATCCGACAACCTCGCGTCAGGGCAATCTCTACGGCATGGTGGGCATGGGCATCGCCATTGCCACCACCGTGATCTTCTATCCGCCTTCCGGCTTCTCCGGCTGGTTCCTGGTCGTTCTCGGCATCGCTATCGGCGGCGGCATCGGCGCCTACATGGCCCGGCGCGTGCAGATGACCCAGATGCCGCAGCTCGTCGCCTTCTTCCACTCGCTGGTTGGTCTGGCGGCAGTGCTGGTCGCGGCAGCGGCGCTCTACGCGCCGGAGGCCTTCGGCATCGGTCAGGTCGGCAAGATCAAGGGCGCAAGCCTGTTCGAGATGGCGCTGGGCTGCGCCATCGGCGCGATCACCTTCACGGGCTCGATCATCGCCTTCCTGAAACTCGACGGGCGGATGAGCGGCAAACCGATCATGCTGCCGCAGCGCCATGGCATCAATATCGGCCTTGGCATCGCGGTCATCGTGCTGCTGCTGTTCTTCCTGAAGACCGAGAGCCACGTCGCCTTCTGGCTGATCGTGCTCCTCGCCTTCGCGCTCGGCGTGCTGCTGATCGTACCGATCGGTGGCGCGGACATGCCGGTCGTGGTCTCCATGCTCAACTCCTATTCGGGCTGGGCGGCTGCGGGCATCGGTTTCACGCTCGGCAACATGGCGCTGATCATCACCGGTGCGCTGGTCGGCTCTTCCGGTGCGATCCTGTCCTACATCATGTGCAAGGGCATGAACCGGAGCTTCATCTCGGTCATCCTCGGTGGCTTCGGCGGCGAGACCGCTGGCCCTGCCGGTGGCGCCACAGAGGCTCGCCCGGTGAAGCAGGGCTCGGCCGACGATGCGGCCTTCATCATGAAGAATGCCGGCAAGGTCATCATCGTGCCGGGCTACGGCATGGCGGTGGCGCAAGCCCAGCATGCGCTGCGCGAGATGGCCGACGCGCTGAAGAAGGAAGGCGTCGAGGTCAAGTACGCCATCCACCCGGTCGCTGGCCGTATGCCCGGCCACATGAACGTGCTGCTCGCCGAAGCGAACGTGCCCTATGACGAGGTTTTCGAACTCGAGGATATCAACTCCGAGTTCGGCCAGGCGGATGTGGCCTTCGTCATCGGAGCCAATGACGTCACCAACCCTTCGGCCAAGACCGATCCGCAGTCGCCGATCTACGGCATGCCGATCCTTGATGTCGAAAAGGCCAAGACCGTGCTCTTCATCAAGCGCGGCATGGGCTCGGGATATGCCGGCGTCGAGAACGAGTTGTTCTTCATGCCCAACACGATGATGCTGTTCGGGGACGCCAAGAAGGTCACCGACGAGATCGTCAAGGCAATGGCGCACTGAGCCGCCGGACCCACGGCAAGTTGCGAGGGGCCGGCGTCTCGCTGGCCCTTTTCTTTTGGAGTTTCAAACGGTGGGCATCACGATCAGACCGATGGCGGAGGCGGACCGTCCCGCCGTGCTGGCGCTGCTGCTGGAGCTGACCGCCCATGAGGCGGGCCTGAGTCCGGCGCGCGGGACCGGGCCGGAGGTGGCCGCCGCCTGCCTGGCAGATGATCGTGAGAAGGCGGACGAGACCGGGGGTGTGCTGATGGTCGCCGAGAGCGATGGCCGCGTCGTCGGCTATCTCGCGCTGCAGCTTGCCCGGACCGGCCCGTTCGTACACGAGCACCTGCGCGATCACGTCTATATCGAGAATATCGTCGTTGGCGCCGCGGAGCGTGGGACCGGCATCGGTCAGATCCTGCTGGCGGAAGCCGAGCGCTTTGCGCGGGCGACGGGGCGCAAGGTCCTCCATCTCGGTGTGCTGGAGGGCAATGACCTCGCGCTCAGGGCTTATCGCCGCGCAGGCTTCGAGACGGCCTCCGTGGACATGATGAAGGTGCTGGACTGAGCGTGGCCGTGCCGCCGCGGTGATCGGGGACCATGATCGGCATGAAGCTCATTCGCCTTCTCGCGCTCGCTGGGCTTGTCCTCTATCTGACCTTTCTGGCGCTGCTCTATGTCGAGCAGCGCGAGCTTTTGTATCCGCGCGACCCGACACGTGCAGACATCGCTGCGGCCAATCTGCCAGGTGTCGAGGAGACGACGCTAACTGCTGCCGATGGCGAGCGGCTGATCGCCTGGGTGGTGCCGCCGCGCGAGGGCAAGCCGGTGCTGCTGTTCTTCCACGGCAATGCCGGCAATTTCGCGAGATCCGCCCGCCAGGCGCGCTTCCGTGGCCTGACCGAGGACGGGACCGGGCTCTTCGCCGTGAATTATCGCGGCTATGGCGGGTCGAGCGGCGCGCCGTCGGAAGAGGGGCTGCTGCTCGATGCGCGTGCGGTCTATGACGCTGCCGTCTCACGCTTTGGCGCCGATCGGCTGGTTGGCTATGGCGAATCCCTGGGCACCGGTGTTGTGCTCAAGCTTGCAGCGGAGCGCCCGCTCAAGGCCGTGATACTCGAGGCGCCCTATCTGTCGGCAGCTGCAGTGGCGCAACTCGCCTATCCCTTCGCACCAATCGGCTGGCTGATGAAGGATCAGTTCCGGTCGGACGCCGTCATCGGCCGCGTCACCGCGCCACTGCTGGTGTTGCACGGTGGCCGCGATGCCGTCATTCCCTTCGCGCAGGGGCAGGCACTCTACGACATGGCGAACATGCCCAAGCGCTTCGTCCGCTTTTCCAGCGGCGGCCACCAGGACCTGCCGGCGCATGGTTCGCTGCCCGAGATCCGGGGCTTCCTGGCCAATCTGACGAACGGTGCCGTTGCCGGCCAAGAAAGCCGCGCCGTCGAGTAGCGCGGCGGCCTGGCGTTATGGTCAGCGGAAGAGGCTGCCTCCGCCGAGGCGCGCCTGGCCGGCGCGGGCGGTTGCATTGTTGCTGTCCAGGCTCAGGGCGCGCTGATAGTTCTCGGCCGCTTCAGTCTTCTTGCCGAGCTTTTCGCTGGCGAGTCCGCGACCGGCCCAGGCTTCGGCGTTGCGGTTGTCGACATTGAGCGAAGCCGTGAAGTCCTCGATCGCCTGCTCGAACTTTCCGACCGCGATCAGGCTCTGGCCGCGGGCCGTATAGGGCGGGGCGTTATAGGGATTGCGATCGATGACCGAGTCGAAATCGGTGATCGCATGCTGGTGCTGGCCTTCCTTCTGATAGACCAGACCACGGGCATGGAAGGCTTCGGCCGATTCTGGATTCAGGCGGATCGCGGTGTTGAGGTCGGACAGCGCCTGCTGACTGTTGCCCTGCTGGCGCAGCAGGTTGGCACGCCCGATATAGGCCGGGGCATAGTTCGGGTTGGCTGTGGTGGCGCGGTTGAAGTCTGCCATCGCCGCGTCATTGCGGCCGCTCTGGCGCAGCGCCAATGCGCGATTGGTATAGGCCGAGGCGAGGTTCGGGTCGATCTGCACCGCCTTGGTGAAATCGGAGATCGCGTCGGAGTAGCGGCCGGCACGGGCATAGGCCGCGCCGCGGGTGTTATAGGCCTGCGGATCGTTGGGGTTGCGGTTGATGACCTCGCTGAGCGAGCCGATATTCACGCTCGCATTGGCGGATGATTCCGCATCGACTTCAGCAATTGCGCTCTGTGAGCCCAGATTGGAAACGGTGTCGCATCCTGCCAGCGCGACGGCGATGCCGGCTGCAGCCAGCCAGCTCTTGCCTCGAAACATGCTCTGCCTCATCGGTCCCGGTTCTGTGCCTCGACTGCCATGCTCGACCCCGTTGGTCGTCATGACCTGATTGCGCTCCCCAGCCGACAGCGCCCCTTCACGCGAGAACGCCTGCATCCTGCCAAGCTTTGGTTAACGCCGCCGAAAAAGCAACAACGCCCGGAGAGGCTCCAGGCGCTGTTTCGACATGATGCATCCGTGCGAAGCGGCCAAAGCGGCCGCCCTCAGCCGGAGATCAGGGGCGCTTGGGTTTCACCGGCGCGGGCAGAAGGCCCTCGCGCTGCAGCTTCTTGCGGACCAGCTTGCGGGCGCGGCGGACGGCTTCCGCCTTCTCGCGCGCCTTCTTCTCGGAAGGCTTCTCGTAATGACCGCGGAGCTTCATCTCCCGGAAAATGCCTTCGCGCTGCATCTTTTTCTTGAGGGCGCGAAGAGCCTGATCGACATTGTTGTCGCGAACGAGAACCTGCACGTGATTGTCCGTCTTTAGCGGGTTGGTCAAGATTTCGGGTCCAGCGAAGTTTCTCAACTCGCAGGAAGGGTTGTGCGGATAACAGAATTCAATTCGGCTGTCCACGCCGGAAGAGCCGGAGAACGTGGAGAAATCGCGGGCGGAGACGAGCCGCGGGATTCGTCCGGACAAGCCGGCAGGAATGAGTGCCGACTCCGTAAGGAAGCACGTTATGTGCGGGCCGGCTTCAGCCGCGTGACATGGCCCATCTTGCGGCCGGGGCGGGCATCCCGCTTGCCGTAGAGATGCAGATGCGCGCCCGGCTCTGCCAGGATTTCCCGCCAACGAAGTGCGGCGTCGCCGACAAGGTTTTCCATCTCGACAGTGCCGCGACGGGTGGCCGATCCAAGCGGCAGGCCGCAGACGGCGCGGACATGCTGGTGGAATTGCGAGGTCTCGGCGCCTTCGCTGGTCCAGTGTCCGGAATTGTGCACCCGCGGCGCGATCTCGTTGATGATGACGGTCTCGCTCGCGCCCTCGCCAACCACGAACATCTCGACGGCGAAGACACCGATATAGCCGAGCGCTTCTCCGATCTTGCGCGCCGCCTCGATGGCGCTGGCGGAGGTCCCGGCCGCAACCTGCGCCGGCACATGCGTGAAGGCGAGGATGTGGTCGCGATGCTCGTTCTCGCAAAGATCGAATGCAGCGAAGTCGCCGGCAGTGTTGCGGGCTGCGACGACGGAAACCTCCCGGCTGAAGCTGACGAAGCCTTCGAGGATGGCAGGAAAATGCCCGATGGCCTCATAGGCTTCGGCCAGATCGGTATCAGCCGCGATCTTCACCTGCCCCTTGCCGTCATAGCCGAAGCGGCGCGTCTTCAGGACGCTGGGGCGGCCGAGTTCGGCGACCGCGCGTTCGAGATCGGCCAGCGAATCGACGGCGCGGAACGGCGCAACCGCCAGCCCGAGATCGGCGACGAAGCTCTTCTCGCTCAGCCGGTCCTGCGTCAGGGCCAGGGCGCGCGCGCCGGGATGAAGCGGCGTGCGCGCGGCGAGGAAGGCCGCTGTCGCATGCGGCACATTCTCGAACTCATAGGTGACGAGGTCGACCGCATCGGCAAATCCGGCCAACGCAGCCTCGTCTTCATAGGCGCCGATCGTATGACGGGCGGCGACGTCGAAGGCCGGGCTATCAGCCTCGGGCGCGAAAATATGGGCGCGAATGCCGAGATCGGCGGCGGCGAGCGCAATCATGCGGGCAAGCTGCCCACCGCCGAGGATGCCGAGCATGGCGCCGGGGCCAAGCCCGCGCGGATCGGGCGTGCTCATGCGTCGTCCCTGGGGAATTCGGCGACCGCCCCGCTTTGGCGGCTGCGATAGGCTTCCAGCCGCTCGGCCAGGGGCTCATCGCCCAAGGCGAGCACGGCGGCGGCGAGGAGGCCGGCATTGACCGCCCCGGCCCGGCCGATGGCGAGCGTGCCGACCGGGATGCCCGCCGGCATCTGCACGATCGAGAGCAGGCTGTCCTGGCCGGAAAGGGCCTTGGATTCGACCGGCACTCCGAAGACCGGAAGCGGCGTCAGCGAAGCCGTCATGCCCGGCAGATGCGCGGCCCCGCCGGCGCCCGCGATGATGACCTTGAAGCCCTTCGCCTTGGCTTCCTTCGCGAAGGAGAACATGCGTTCCGGGGTCCGGTGCGCGGACATGATGCGAGCCTCGTGGGCCACGCCGAGCATGTCGAGGACTTCGGCCGCATGACGCATCGTCGCCCAGTCGGACTGGCTGCCCATGATGATGGCGACAGGAGGGCTGGTATCGGCCATGTGCACTCGCTTCCCATGCGAGGGGAGGAAGCGCGCGACTTAAACTGCGGGCAGCCCGGCAGGCAAGCACCGATTCGTCGAAATCATTGTTCTGTGTGCTGTTTTCCGCATCAGGCGATGATGTCCGGCGTCAGCGCGTCTTCGATCTGCGTGATGCGGTCCTTGAGGTAGAGCTTCCGCTTCTTCAGGCGCTGCACCTGGATCTGATTGATCGCGCCCATGCGCTCCAACGCGTCGATGGCGCTGTCGAGGTCGCGATGCTCTTCGCGCAGACGAGCCAGCTCGGCCGTAAAGGCCTCGATCTCCTCAGGGCTCAGCTCGAATCCCATGAAGCCGTCTCATCATTGCCGCGATCCGGGTCGACTATGCTCAGGCGCGGGCGGCCCGGCAAGAGCGCAGTGTCGCTTCGCGCAGGGATAGCGCGTGCCATTCGCGCCCTGCGGGAAGGAGAGACCCAGGATCACGGAAACTCATGGTGCAGTGCACTGCTGCCCCAGAGACTTGAAGCCGGCTCTGTGTCAGACTCCCCCCGTCAATCGCTCATCAGGAGAATCCAGATGTCGCTGCAGACCCACCTCGCCGAGCTCGAGCGCAAGCATCGTCAGCTTGAGGAAGCCATCGCCCAAGCCGCGGCGCGCCCCTCTTCCGATACGCTGAGTGTGTCCGAGTTGAAGCGGAAGAAGCTGCTGCTGAAGGAAGAGATCGAGCGCGTCAGAATGACGATGCCGCAGCCGACGCTGCATTGAACGGGATAACGGGGCAGCCATCGCCCGTCGAATAGGATGGTTTTGATCGAGCCGGTCCCAGGAGGGGCCGGCTTTCTCGTTGAATGGACATGCAGGACTGGAAGCCGCGCCTGGCACTACAGGGCCCTTGCCATCTCGCGCAGCTTGAATTTCTGGATCTTGCCGGTCGAGGTCTTGGGGATCTCGGTGAAGACCACCGTCTTGGGGCATTTGAACGAGGCCAGAAGCCCGCGGCAGAAGGCGATGATCTCCGCCTCGGTCGCATTCTTCCCCGGCATGAGTTCGACGAAGGCGCAGGGCGTMTCACCCCATTTCTCGTCCGGCCTGGCGACAACCGCAGCCGATTGCACCGAGGKATGCTTGTAGAGCGCATCCTCGACCTCGATCGAGGAGATGTTCTCGCCGCCGGAGATGATGATGTCCTTGGAGCGGTCCTTGAGCTGGATATAGCCGTCGGCATAACGCACGCCGAGGTCGCCGGAATGGAACCAGCCACCGGCAAAGGCAGCTTCGGTCGCCTTCGGATTCTTGAGGTAGCCCTTCATCACGACATTGCCGCGGAACATCACCTCGCCGAGTGTCTGACCATCGCGGGGAACCGGCTGCATGGTTTCCGGGTCGAGTACATCGAGGGCTTCCAGAGCGGGGTAGCGCACGCCCTGGCGTGCTTTCAGCACGGCCTGGTCCGCAGCTTCCAAGGCGTCCCAGTCGCGCTGCCACTCATTCACGACTGAGGGACCATAGGTCTCGGTCAGGCCGTAGAGATGCGTCACCTCGAACCCAGCCTGCTTCATCGCGGCAAGCACGGCTTCTGGCGGCGGGGCGGCGGCGGTGAGGAAGGAGACCTTCTGCGAGAAGGGGCGGCGTTCCTCCGCCGGGGCGTTGAGCAGCGTCGACATCACGATGGGTGCGCCGCAGAGATGGGTGACGCCATGATCCGCCAGCGCCGCGTACAGCGCCTTGGCGCGGACCTGGCGCAGGCAGACATGGGTGCCGGCGAGGATCGAGATCGACCAGGGGAAGCACCAGCCATTGCAGTGGAACATCGGCAGCGTCCAGAGATAGACGGGATGACGACCCATGCCGCAGGTCACAATATTCGAGGTCGCGAGCAGATTGGCGCCGCGGTGATGATAAACCACCCCCTTGGGGTCGCCGGTGGTGCCCGATGTGTAGTTCAGCGAGATCGCGTCCCATTCGTCGCCGGGTAACGTCCAGGCGAAATCCTGGTCGCCGGTCACGAGAAAGTCCTCGTATTCGACGCTGCCAAGCCGCTCGCCGCTGCCGTCATAGACCGGGTCGTCATAGTCGATGACCAGCGGCTTGACCTTGCAGAGTTCCAGTGCCGCCTGGACTGTGCTCGAGAATTCGCGGTCCGCGATCAGCACCTTGGCTTCGCCATGGTCGAGCGAGAACGCGATGATGGCGGCGTCGAGCCGCGTGTTCAACGTGTTGAGCACACCGCCGGTCATTGGCACGCCGTAGTGACATTCGAGCATGGCGGGCGTGTTCGGCAGCATGGCTGCGACGGTATCGCCCCTGCGGATGCCGTGCTTCGCCAGCGCGGATGCAAGCCTGCGCGAGCGTGCGTAGAATTCGGCATAGGTCCGGCGCAACGGGCCGTGGATGATCGCAACATGGTCGGGAAAGACGGCGGCGGCACGCTCGAGGAAGGTCAGCGGCGTCAGCGGCTGGAAGTTGGCCGGGTTGCGGTCGAGGTCGATGTCATAGGGCGAGGTCTTCATCGGGGCGCCTTCTTCCGTCGCGTCGCCTTCGGATCTAGCCGGTCCCGCGCTCTCCCGTAATCCATCCCTTTTTCCGATGCGGCGCAATCGACGCAGCTGGACTCGTGGGTCAGGGATGGAGGCGCAACGCCAGGAACCCGTCGATGATCAGCTTGCTGCCGACAGCAATCAGCAGCCAGTAGATGATGGTGTAGAAGCGTTCCGCCGGCACGCGGCGCACCAGCCAGACACCGGCAACGGTCGCGAGGATCGCGACCGGAAACAGTGCCGCCGACGCGGCGAGGTTCTCGCGGGTGAACTGGCCGAGCGCGATATAGGGGCCGACTTTCATGAGATTGAGCAGCGCGAAGAAGATCGCGCCGGTGCCAACGAAGGTCGGCGGCGAGAGCCGCTGCGGCATGACGTAGATCTGAAAGGGAGGGCCGCCGGCATGGGCGATCATGCTGGTGAAACCGCAAACCGCGCCCCAGAAGCTGCCGGGCCCAAACGCGGGCTTCGTGACCGGCGACTGCGCCTTGCGGTMGGCGAAGAGCCGACGGCCTGCGAAGGCAACCGAGATGATGCCGACCGAAAGGCCAACCGCGGCATCGGAAACCCGCGATGCCAAGACATAACCCGCAAGCACGCCGAGAAGAGCACCCGGCAGCATCGTCGCGAGGTTGCGTTTGTCGAACTCACGGCGATAGGCCCAGACGCTCACCATGTCCTGGACGATCAGGATGGGCAGCATGATCGCGGCCGCCTGGACCGGCGGGAGCACGAGCGCCATCAGCGGCAGCGAGAGCAGCCCCAGGCCCGAGAAGCCACCCTTGGCGAGCCCGACCAGGATGACGGCAGGCACCATCGCGGCGAGATAGGCTGGGTCGAAGCTCATGGCTGTCCGGGGGGGCGAGGGCGGGAGCGGTCGTGCGCGGATGCGTAGCTAAAGTCTGACGGCGGCGTGCTTGCGCAGGCGGGGGAGAGTGAGCACGATCCCGCGCAAAATCGCCCGACCCGCTTGCCGGGTCTAGGCCAGAACCAGGCGAAGAGGAACGCGTCCGATGAATGCCACGCATGCAAGCCACTATCGCGAAACCTATGCGCGCTGGCAGGCGGATCCGATCGGCTTCTGGCGCGAGGCGGCAGGCGAGATCGAATGGATCAAGCCGCCGCAGGCGATCTTCGATGCCGAAGCCGGTGTCTATGGACGCTGGTTCCCGGATGCGAGCTGCAATACCTGCTTCAATGCGCTCGACCGGCATGTGCGTGACGGGCGGGGCGAGCAGACGGCGCTGATCTATGACAGCCCCGTCACCGGAACCAAGGCGAGCTACAGCTATCGTGATCTGCTCGGCGAGGTCGCGACGCTTGCGGCTGTCCTGCAGGATCTGGGCGTCGGCAAGGGCGACCGCGTCATCATCTACATGCCGATGATCCCGGAGGCAGCCTTTGCCATGCTGGCCTGCGCCCGGATCGGGGCGGTGCATTCGGTGGTGTTCGGCGGCTTCGCCGCCAAGGAACTGGCGACGCGCATCGATGACGCCAGGCCAAAGGTCATCCTGACCGCGACATGCGGCATCGAGCCGACACGCATCGTCGAATACAAGCCGCTGCTCGACGGCGCGATCGCGCTCGCCGCCCACAAGCCGGAAACCTGCATCGTGCTGCAGCGTCCCCAGGCGGACGCCTCCATGCATGTCACGCGCGACCGGAACTGGCGGGCGCTGGTCGCCTCGGCCAAGGCCGCGGGACGCAAGGCCGATTGCGTCGAGGTCGCCGCCACGGACCCGCTCTATGTGCTCTACACCTCGGGCACGACGGGTCGGCCCAAGGGAGTGGTCCGTGACAACGGCGGCCATATGGTCGCGCTGAAATGGACTATGGAGAACCTCTACGGCGTGAAGCCGGGCGAGGTCTTCTTTACCGCGTCCGATGTCGGATGGGTCGTCGGCCATAGCTATATCGTTTATGGCCCGCTGCTGCATGGCGCGACCTCGGTGCTCTATGAGGGCAAGCCGGTCGGCACGCCTGATCCCGGCGCGTTCTGGCGCGTCATTTCCGAACACAAGGCGGTGGCGATGTTCACCGCACCGACGGCGTTTCGCGCGATCCGCAAGGAGGATCCGCAGGCAACCCATCTCGCACGCTACGACCTGTCGCAGTTCCGCACGCTCTTCCTCGCCGGAGAACGGGCCGATCCCGATACGTTGAAATGGGCCGAGGACGTGCTGAAGGTTCCGGTCATCGACCATTGGTGGCAGACCGAGAGCGGCTCCTGCATGGTCGGCAACCCGGTCGGGCTGGAGCTCCTGCCGGTGAAGCATGGATCGCCGACCGTGCCGCTGCCGGGCTATGACGTGCAGTGCCTCGACGAGACCGGAAAACCCGTATCGGCCGGCACGATGGGGGCGATCGTGGTCAAGCTGCCGCTGCCGCCCGGCGCCTTGCCGACGCTGTGGCAGGACGACGAGCGGTTCCGCCAATCCTATCTCACGGCCTTCCCGGGCTATTACAACACCTCGGATGCCGGCTTCATCGACGAGGACGGCTACGTCTTCATCATGGGCCGCACCGACGATATCATCAACGTCGCCGGCCATCGGCTCTCGACCGGTGGCATGGAGGAGGTGCTTGCCTCGCATCCGGCGGTGGCGGAATGCGCCGTGGTTGGTATCAGGGATGCTCTGAAGGGCGAGCAGCCCTGCGGGTTCGTCGTGCTGAAATCGGGCGTGACGCAAAGCCCGGCCGAGGTCGAGAAGGAGCTGGTTGCGCTGGTGCGCGACAAGATCGGCCCGGTTGCTGCCTTCAAGCTCGCGGTGACCGTGGCACGCCTGCCGAAGACACGCTCCGGCAAGATCCTGCGCGCGACGATGAAGAAGATCGCCGATGGCGAGGAATATGCCGTACCGGCGACGATCGACGATCCTGTCGTGCTCGACGAGATCGGCGAGGTCCTCAAGGCGAGAGGCGTTGGCTAGTCCGAGGGCGAGACAGGATTGCCTGGCTCGCGATGACGCGGCTCAGATCCCGATCGTCGCGCCATTCCAGCGCAGCAGTCGTTCGCCGACATCGAGCGCCATCAGATCCTCGCCAACAATCAGCGGGCCGGCATAACCTGCCGTCCTGATCTMGCGGGCAAGCCGGGAGGTGTCGGCGCCGGGCGGTACCAGATGCGTCAGCGCGAGCATGCCTGCGCCGGCCTGCGTCGCCAGTTTCGCCACCACGGCGGGGGTCATGTGATAGGCCTGTACGGCCGCCACGGTCTCGGCCGAGCGAATACCGGCGACGACAGGCATCTCACTGTCGATGAAGACCTCGCAGACCAGCAGATCGCAATTCTGCGCGGCGCGTTCGAGCGACGGTGTCAGGCGCGTGTCGCCCGAGAAGACAAGGCTGCTGCCTGCCAGCGAAATCGCGAGTCCGAAAGCGGGCTCGACAGGCCGGTGATCAACCAGGAAGGCGTCGATCGCGAGTTCGCCCAGCCCGGAGACGATGCCTTCGCGCAGCTCCTCGAACTGCACATCGAGCCCCGTGGCGTCGGGCCGCTTCTCGAAGGCAATGCGCAAGGCGCGTTCGCGGGCAAAGCCCTCGTATTGCGCGCGCATATTGGCAAGTGCGGGGGCAGGGGCCAGCACACGCCAGGGGCGGGCGCGGCCCTGATGCCAGGATGAGACCACAAGTTGGTAGAAATCGACCAGATGGTCGGAATGCTCATGCGTGACGATGAGCAGGTCGATATCGGTGCCGCGATGGCCGGCGGCGACCAGGCGCTGGCTCACGCCCGAGCCGCAATCGATCAGGATCTTGCGTCCGGCCCCCTGGACGAGATGGGACGGGCCGGCCCGGCGCAGGCTGACCGGCGGCGCGCCCGTGCCGAGAAAGGTGAAGGCAAGATCGGATGCCAAGGCCATTCTCCGCGACAGGCAGGCCGCTCGGTCGTCAGCGACCTCAGATCTCGTCGTCCTCGTCGGCCGGACGCTTGAGCTGCTTCAGCTTGGCGAAGACGGAATCGACGTCGATCGCCGCTTCCTCCTCGCGCTTCGGCTTGCTCATATCAGCGAAAGGCTGGCTCGCATGGACCGGCTCCCGCGCGGTGGTCTCCTCGGCCGGGAGCAAGGTCGAGCCTGCCTCCGCAAGGGCGGCCGGGCGATCCTTGGCCGCACGACCGACCTCGAAGTCGAGATCGATCTGCGAGCTGAGCCCGAGGCTGACCGGGTCGACCGGCGTCAGGGTCTGCGCGTTCCAGTGGGTGCGGTCGCGGATCTGGGCGATGGTCGATTTCGTCGTGCCGATCAGGCGGATGATCTGCGCGTCCTTGAGCTCGGGATGGTTGCGCAGCAGCCAGAGGATCGCGTTCGGGCGGTCCTGGCGCTTGGAAACCGGAGTGTAGCGCGGCCCCTTGGCGCGCTTGATCTCCGGCACCTTCACCTTGCGCTCGGCAAGCCGGAGATGGTGGTTCGGGTTCTTGGCGGCGCGCTCGAGCTCCTCACGGGTGAGCTGACCAGAGGTGATCGGGTCGAGGCCCTTGATGCCGGCGGCGACTTCGCCATCGGCGATGCCGCGAACTTCGAGCGGGTGGAGTTTGCAGAACTCGGCGATCTGCTCGAAGGTCAGCGACGTGTTTTCCACGAGCCAGACCGCAGTGGCTTTCGGCATCAGCGGGGGTTGTGACACGGCATCGTCTCCTGGATCTCGAAGGCCGGCGGCTTACGCCGGATCAGGGTCGCGGACAAAAGCTCTCATGCGCCGACCGGCCTCCTCGGCCGGCCATCCAAATCATCAGCGATGAGCAGGATGCGGGCGTTATATGCAAAGCCATGAAGGCTGTCCAAGAAAAAGCGCGGAAGGCGCCGGTGGCTCAGACAGCCCTATGATCGATGACAGCGCCGGCCGGCAAGGCGAGCACTGATATCGCGGCTGCGGGTCACATCGTCAGGACGATCTTGCCGATATGGGCGTTGCTCTCCATCAGGCGATGCCCGGCCGCGGCCTCTGCCAAGGGGAAGGTCGCATGGATCATGGGTTTGCAGCGGCCCTGGGCCAGCAGGGGCCAGACCTTGGCCTCCAGCTCGACGGCGATGGCTGCCTTCTCGGCGATGGTGCGCGGGCGCAGTGTCGAGCCGGTATGGGTCAGGCGCTTCATCATCAGCCGACGGAAATCGACCTCCGCCTTGGGGCCGTTCAGAAAGGCGATCTGGACGATCCGGCCGCTCTCGGCCGCTGCCTCGTAATTGCGGGAAATGTAGTCGCCGCCGACCATATCCAGGATCAGGTCGATGCCGTGCCCGCCGGTGGCCTCCTTCGCGGCGCTGACGAAATCCTGCTCCCGGTAGTTGATCGCGACATCGGCACCGAGTTCGCGGCAGGCCGCGCATTTCTCATCCGAGCCCGCGGTTGCGATKACCGTCGCGCCAAAGGCCTTTGCGAGCTGGATCGCCGTGGTGCCGATGCCCGAGCTGCCGCCATGGACCATGAAGCTCTCGCCGCTCTTTAACCGGCCACGCTGGAAGACGTTGGTCCAGACGGTGAAATAGGTCTCGGGAATCGCGGCCGCCTCGATCAGCGACAGCCCGGCGGGGACTGGCAGGGCATTGCTCTCGTGGACGCTTGCATATTGGGCATAGCCGCCGCCGGCGACGAGCCCGCAGACCCGGTCTCCCAACGCGAAGCGGCCGACGCCATCGCCGACCGCCACGACCCTGCCCGCGATCTCGAGGCCGGGGATATCCGAGGCGCMGGGCGGGGGAGCGTAGCCGCCGAGCCGCTGCAGGACATCGGGCCGGTTGATGCCGGCGGCCGCAACTTCGACGAGAACCTCGCCTGCGGCCGGTTTCGGCACGGGCCGTGTTTCAGGACGCAACACGTCAGGGCCGCCGGGGGCCGCAAAGCCGATGGCGGTCATCGTCTCGGGAAGGATTGGCATCACGTCTGGTTGTCCCTCTTTGGTCATGAGGCGTCCGCATCTGACGCCTGCTTCGCAGAGATAGTGGCCTTGCGGCGGCGAGCCGGCTAGTCTCCGCCGTCGCGTTTCGAAAATGAGGCAGCCATGTCGATATTTTCAGAGGATGACCGCCCCGCGCCGCAACCCATTCACCAGATCGGGCAGGATCTTGCGATGCTGTCGCTCGCGGAGATCGATCAACGCATCGAGGCGCTCAAGACCGAGATCGCGCGCCTGATGGAGATCAGGGCCAAAAAGGATGCCTCGCGCTCKGCTGCGGATGCCTTTTTCCGCAAGATAGGCTGAGGCAGGGGCTCGCGGCACGAATAGCTCAGGCTTCGTCGTGCCAGGATTCCATAAGCGCGCATCGACCGGGCCGACTGGCGCGGGAGGAGGGCAATCGTCGCCCGATCCTGCCGTTTCCTTGCGCAAATATGCTCGCGCGGCGGCGTTCTTAACCGCTCCTTAACGATTCCAAAGTATGAATCCGATCATCCAGTTTCTCTGGATGTCGAGTGGCTCCTGCCCACTCTGTTTGACGCCTCCCTGTTGACCTTCGAGCCGCCTTCGGGGCGGCTCTTTTTTGGCCTTCATGGCGTGTTAAGGTTAACAACATCTTACCAGAGTCTCGACAATGCAACGGCGCTATTCTTGCCGTTGTGACGGTATCAATCCGTGGCGCGTCCCAGACGCACACGCCTTTGTGCCGATTGGAGACGTCGCGATGACCGATATGACGCTGCTGAAGTCCGGGCCGGATGAAGGCGCACTTTCCTTTGCAAGGGGCTTCGTCAAATCGGACGGCTTCATGCTGCTGTTTCGCGAGGGCATGGCGCTGGTCGAGCTGACGGCGAGCTACCTCGATGGCGACGGCCGCGCCGAGTCGGCGGCACTCCCGCGCGATGTTGCGCTGACCTATGCGACCGAAAGCATGCGCCTGACGACGCGGCTGATGCAGATCGCCTCCTGGCTCCTGGTGCAGCGCGCCGTGGCCGAAGGAGAGATGACCGCAGAGCAGGCTCGGCTGGAGAAGAACAAAGTCAAGATCGCCGAGCCGATGCTGTCGCCGGTGCAGGAAGAGGCGATGCGCCTGCCGCAGAGGCTGCGCGATCTGATTGCCCACTCCATCCGTCTGCAGGACCGCATCCGCCACCTCGAAGGGCTGATGTCCGGTTCAGACGTGTTCGAGGTCACTCCGAACCCCGTCCAGAGCCAGATCCGCAGCCTGCAATCGCGGCTCGCCCTGCTCAACTGAGCCTGATGCGCGGGGCTCGCGACCGCGACCAATCGCCGCCCGACACGCAAAAAGCCCGGCCGCTAGGCCGGGCTTTTGTGTTTGCAGGCTGCGTCGATCGGGGACGATCGACGGCCGAATTACTTCTTGCCGAGCGCGCTGAGGGCGCCGAAGCGCGAATTGAAGCGCGAGACGCGGCCGCCGCGGTCCATCAGCTGCTGGGTGCCGCCGGTCCAGGCCGGGTGGGTCTTCGGGTCGATGTCGAGATTGAGGGTGTCCCCCTCCTTGCCGAGCGTCGAACGCGTGAAGTATTCGGTGCCATCGGTCATGACGACCTTGATGGTGTGGTAGTCGGGATGGATGCCGGTCTTCATGGCGAAATCCTCAATCGTAAGCGGGCACGGTCGATAACCAGGCTAGCTGGCCGGCCCGTCGAACAATTCGTATGAGCCTGTCGTGAAGTCGCCAGCGCAATAGCGCAGGCGAAGCGACAGCGCAAGCATGACAGGACAGTGAAGCGTGGCCGAAGATAACGAAGACCAGAAAAAGACGCGCCCCGATTTCCATTCTCTCTCCTCCTTCTGGCCCTATGCGCTGGCGCAGAAGGGGCGGATCGCGCTGGCCATCCTCGCACTGATCGTCGCCTCGGGCGCGACTCTGGTGCTGCCGCTCGCGGTCCGTCGCGTCATCGATGTCGGGTTCTCCGGCGGCGATCAGGCGCTCGCCCACAATTATTTCATGCTGCTGATCGGGGTCGTCGCCGTGCTGGCACTGGCGAGCTCGGCGCGATTCTATCTGGTGATGACGATCGGCGAGCGCATCGTTTCCAGCCTGCGCGCCGATGTCTTCACCCATCTGACCCGGCTCGAGCCCGCATTCTTCGATTCGAGCCGCGCCGGCGACCTCGTCTCGCGCCTTACGGCGGATACGACGCAGATCAAATCGGCCTTCGGTTCGGCTGCCTCGATCGCATTGCGCAATGGCATCATGTTTCTCGGTGCCCTGGCGCTCATGGTCGTGACGAGCCCCCAGCTTTCGGCCATCGTCATCGCCGCGATCCCGCTGATCGTGCTGCCGCTGGTCTTCTCCGGACGCTCGGTCCGGCGCCGGGCGCGGGCGGCGCAGGATCGTCTGGCCGATGCCTCGGCCTTCGCCTCGGAGGCGGTCGGTGCGATCCGCACCATGCAATCCTTCGGGGCCGAGCGGCAGACGGCCCGGGCCTTCGAGAGTGCCTCGAACGATGCCTATGCGGCCTCGCGCTCCGCGACGCGCTCGCGTGCCATCCTCTCAGGCGTCGCGATCTTCCTGGTCAGCGCCAGCGTGGTCTGCGTGCTCTGGGTCGGCGCGATGGATGTCTTTGCCGGCCGGATGACTGGCGGCAGGCTCTCGCAATTCGTGCTCTACGCGGTGCTGGCTGCGAGTTCGCTCGGACAGCTCTCGGAGGTTTATGGCGAGATTTCGGCCGCCACCGGTGCCGCCGGGCGCCTCGGCGAAATCCTCGCGACCAAACCGGCGATCACCGCTCCTGTGCATCCAAAGCCGATGCCCGAGCCATCGCTCGGTGAACTCGCCTTCGAACGCGTCTCCTTCTCCTATCCTGGGCGGACGGTCCTGGCGCTGCACGAGATGTCCTTCAGCGTCCGCCCGGGCGAGCGCATTGCCCTGGTTGGCCCATCCGGTGCCGGCAAGAGCACGGTGCTGCAGCTTGCGCTGCGCTTCTTTGATCCGGCGGAAGGCCGCATCATGGTCGACGGCGTCGCCGGGACCGACGCCGATCCGGAAGCCTGGCGGCAGCGCTTCGCGCTGGTGCCGCAGGAACCGACCGTGTTCGGTGTCTCGGTGCGGGACAATATCGCCTATGGCCGCCCCGGTGCGAGCCGCGAGGAGGTCGAGGAAGCCGCCCGCCTGGCCGCAGCCGACGGCTTCATCCGTGCTCTGCCGCAGGGTTACGACACTGTCGTCGGCGAGCGTGGCGTCACGCTCTCGGGCGGCCAGCGCCAGCGTCTGGCGATCGCCCGGGCGGTGCTGAAAGATGCGCCGATCCTGCTGTTGGACGAGGCCACCTCCGCGCTCGATTCGGAAAGCGAACGCGCGGTCCAGGATGCGCTCGACCGGCTGATGCAGGGCCGCACCACGCTGGTGGTCGCCCATAGGCTCGCCACCATCCTTTCTGCCGATCGCATCCTGGTTCTGGACGAGGGCCAGGTGGTGGAGGAGGGCACCCACGCGGAGCTCAAGGCGAGAGGTGGGCTCTATGCCAGGCTGGCTGCCCTGCAATTCGGGCTGGAGGCGGCGTAGCCGAGCGCCCCGGGCGCAATCTGGGCCGATGCCCAGCAATCCCGGTTTTGCGACCCGATGACGGCGGCCACGCCGTCATCGTACCCGGGCTCTTTGCTTTGTCCTCCTGCATGGCGGCGGGAGCTCGCGCCTCAATCGGATCGCCTCAAGGTCGGAGCGCTCCACGCAAGCCGCGTCGCGGGATTCAAGCGAGGCATCGCACGGCACGAGTAGAGGCTCCGTCTTGCGAGGTGAAACGGCTGGCTCTCGGAGATGTCCGGCTGTTCGCGCCGATCAAACGCGTCAGGGAATTGTAACGCCCTTGTCATTCCTGCAGGGCGCCGATTCACTATTCCTGCAGTTCGACAAGACATCGGCTCCGTCTGTGACGCAAATTGCGCAGCAGTTCCGGAACCCGTACGCTCCGCTCGTTGATGGGGTGCACGCCATTCGCGAAGGCGCAAGCGTGAAGCGTTTTCACATCATCCTTGTCGCGTCAGTGCTAGCCCTGGTCGGCGCAGTCCTTCCGATCGCCGTGATGCTCCATATTTCCTGGACGCTTGCCGTCCGCGCCGAGCAGGCCCGGCTGGAGCTGTTTGCCAAGCGGGTGATCGTGCGCGCGGAGACGGCCTTCGCCGGGGCGAGCGAGGCCCTCCGGACCATCGCCGGCACTCCGTATGAGCCTTGCACCGAGGAGCATATTGCCGCGATGCGCAGGCTCGCGATCAACAACCGCTCGATCGACGAGGTTGGGTATTTTCGCGACGGAATCCTGAAATGTACATCCTGGGGTCAGACGGCTGACAGGATTGCCCACTCTCCCGGCGACTACGTGACGGCAGACGGCATCGAGGTCATCGTCAGGATGATGCCGATGGTGAGCGGCGGCGATGCCAGGATGGCGCTGCACCACGGGGACTACAATGTCCTGATCGACCCGGTGCGCCTGGTTGACGTGATCGTCGACCCCGGCATCAAGATCGCCGTCGGCAACGAACAGGGCGTGCTGATCGGTGCCCTGAACGATCCAGATCCCGGGGTGCTGCGCGAGCTGCTCGCCAATCCGCGCACGGGCATGGATGATCACAACATCTTTGCAGCAGCCCGCGCTCAAGGCTGGGTCGCAGTGGCGGCCCAGTCGCGCGAGAGCCTGTTGAGGCCCCTCCGGCGGGAACGAATGCTGCTTCTGCCGGTCGGGGCCTTCATCGCGGCCTTCATCGTCGGCATCATCATCTGGCTGTCCCGAAAGCGCCTGTCTCCGTTGGGGGAGTTGACGATCGCGGTGCGCAACCGCGAATTCATCGTGCATTATCAGCCGATCATCGAGCTCGAGACCGGCATCTGCGTCGGTGCCGAGGCCCTCGTGCGTTGGCGGCGCCCCGATGGCTCCCTGGTGCAGCCGGATCTCTTTGTTCCGCTTGCGGAAGAAAGCGGGCTGATCATGCCGATCACCGATCAGATCATCGACGTGGTGATCCTCGATATGAAGGCGCTGCTGGTGACCGACCGGTCCTTGCACATCGCGGTCAATCTCTGTGCGGACGATATCAAGACCGGGCGGATTCTGTCGTTCATCCAGACCGCGCTCGCGCCGACGGGCATAAGGCCGCAGCAGATCTGGCTCGAGGCGACCGAGCGCGGCTTCATCGATATCAATCCGGCGCGGGAGACGATCATTCAGGCCCGCAAGCTCGGTCATTCCGTGGCGATCGACGATTTCGGGACGGGTTATTCGAGCCTGCAATATCTGCAGGGCCTGCCGCTGGACGCCCTCAAGATCGACAAATCCTTCATCGACACGATCGGCCGGAACACGGCGACCAGTTCGGTGACCTCTCACATCATCGACATGGCCAAGACGCTGAACCTGTTCATCGTCGCAGAAGGCGTCGAAACCCGGGAGCAGTTCGATTACCTGCTCGATCACGGCGTGCATTTTGCCCAAGGCTGGTTCTTTGCAAAACCGCTCCCCGCCAAGGAGTTCATCGCCTTCTATCACGACAGGCAGGCGAGCCACGGTTCGGGGCCCGATGTCATCCGGCGCGCCGCCGCCTGAACGGTCTCGCGGTTACGCCGGGAGCAACCGACCGAGTTTCGCCACAACCTCCTCGACCGTGTCGGCGGTCACGCGCGAGATGCCGAAGACGAGCCCGGTCCGGGGCGGACCAAGATGGAAGCGCGACATGGGCTGCATCGCATAGCCGTGCTGGCTGAGATGGTGAGCCGTGGCGCGATCATCGGCACGCTGATCCTTGAACCATGCGGCCAGCTGGAGGCCACCTGTACCGCCGCCGAGGTGCAGAACCTGACCGCAATGATGGCTCAGGGCCGCCATACTCATGGCCATGCGCGCGGCATAGGCAGCGTTCATCTTGCGAATATAGGCGCGCAGCCGCCCCTCTCGGATGAAATCGGCAAGCGCCGCCTGAACATGGATCGGTACAACCGCGCCTCGGAGTTGCAGGCCGACATGGGCGTCTTCCAGCAGCCAGGGTGGAACGATCGCATAGGCGACCCTTACCCCCGGTGCCAGAACCTTCGAGAACGTGCCGAGATAGGCGACGACATTGTTCCGATCGATGCCCTGCAGCGCCGCGATCGAGCGGGATGCGTACTGGAATTCGCTGTCGTAATCGTCCTCGATGATCAGAGCTCCGCTGGCTTGCGCGACCTCCAGCAAGGCCAGTCGTCGTTGCAGGCTCATCGTTGCGCCAGTGGGGTATTGATGCGAGGGCGTGACATAGATCAGCCGCGCCGGCGGGCCGGAGGCCTTGCTGACATCGATCCCTGCACTGTCGCAGGGGACCGGGACGATGCGTGCTCCGGCCGCCTGCAGCAAGGCCCGTGCCGCCGGGTATCCTGGCTCTTCCATCCAGGCGATGCTGGCATCGCTTGCGGCGGGTTGGAGCCGGATGGACGCGAGCAGGCCGATCGCCGCCCTGGTCGAGGGAAGGACGAGGACCTGCTCAGGCCGCGCGACAACCCCGCGCCGGTCGGCGACATGAGCGATGATCGCTTCCTGCAACTCGCGGATGCCACCGGCGTCGCCGTAGCCGAGATCGTGAATCCGCAGCGAGCGGGCTCGGGCGCCCAGGCATCGCGCCCAGGTTGCGTGCGGAAAACCGGCCAGGTCCGGGATGCCGGGCTCGAAGAGTTTCTGGGCGGGCGGTTCGGCGCTCGGCCATGGAGTGGTCGGCTCGGCGCGATCCGGTCCCGGGGAGGGCAGCTTCGCAACGGGGGCAACGCGACTGGCCGATCCGGACGCGGCCTCAAGATATCCTTCCGCTTTGAGCCGGTCATAGGCCAGGACGACCGTCGAGCGGGCGACACCAAGAGCGTTGGCCAAAACGCGCGTCGACGGCAGGCGCTGACCTGCAAGCAATTGGCCCTGCAGGATGCGGTCCCGTACCGCGCGGTAGACCTGTCCTTCTAGATCGCCCGCGGCCCGATCGAGCGGAGACCACACCGGATGCGGAGGTGTTGTCGCGACGTCCAAAGTGGTCTGATGAAAATCCATGAAGTGGCAGTTTATGTCCTACCGGCAATCCCGACAACTGTCGCCGGTTCCGGTCTTCAGCCCGGTTCGACATCAGGAACGCATCATGGATCTCTCACATTGGAAGGGCGTGCCGCGTCCGGAACGCGTAGCGCTGGATGGGCGATACACTCGGCTCGAGCCGCTGGAGGCTGCGCGGCACGGTAAGGATCTCTTCGCCTCAGCCCAGCAACCAGGCGCGGAGGACCGCTTCCGCTA
Organism: Allobosea sp. 05T439; assembly: GCF_056396005.1. Classification (NCBI taxonomy): domain Bacteria; kingdom Pseudomonadati; phylum Pseudomonadota; class Alphaproteobacteria; order Hyphomicrobiales; family Alloboseaceae; genus Allobosea; species Allobosea sp. 05T439. The sequence goes on from NZ_JBFTKP010000017.1 coordinate 87,283, forward strand.
TCTGTTCGAGGAGGCGCCGGCCGATCTGGCAGCCTTCGGTCCCTGGCTCGAGAAGGCGTCAGCCTCGCCCGATCCGCTGTTCTTTGCCGTGATCGACAAGAGGACCGGTCGGGCCGAGGGACGCCAGGCGCTGATGCGGATCGAGCCTGCACATGGTGTGATTGAGATCGGCAACATTCTGTGGGGACCCGCGATCGCTCGCGGTCGCGTCGCGACCGAGGCGCTCTATCTCTTTGCCAGCCATGCCTTCGACACGCTCGGCTATCGCCGTTTCGAGTGGAAGTGCAATAACCTCAACGAGCCCTCGAAGCGCGCCGCGCAGCGCTTCGGCTTCACGCCGGAGGGCGTGTTCCGCCAGCACATGGTCACCAAGGGGCGAAACCGCGATACGGCCTGGTTCGCGATGGTCGATGGCGACTGGCCGCGCCTGAAGGCCGGCTACGAGGCCTGGCTCAGCCCGGATAATTTCGACGAGACCGGCCAGCAGCGTTCGAAGCTGGCATTTTAGGATTGGCGCCAGCGTCTCGCATGCCCTTCCGGTCAAGGCGTTTGGCTGGATGGGCGCGATACGGGGTGGGGAGGCCGCAGGAGCGGCTTTCCCCTACCGCTCCGTGATCTTGAACTCGATCCTGCGATTGCGGCGATAGGCTTCGTCGTTGCTGGCGAGATCGAGGGGTTGGAACTCGCCGAACCCGGTTGCAGCGATGCGATCGGCGGGGAGGCCGCGTGTGATCAGATACTCGACAACCGCGACCGCACGCGCCGTCGACAGGCTCCAGTTGGACGGGAACTGTGCGGAGCGGATCGGGCGTGCGTCGGTGTGGCCGTCGACGCGCAGGATCCACGGGATATCGGGTGGCATCTCATGGCCGAGATCGGTCAGGATGGTTGCGAGCTTGTCGAGTTCGGCCTTTCCTTCAGGCTTCAGCACGGCTTGGCCGGCATCGAAGAACACCTCTGACTGGAAGACGAAACGGTCCCCGACGACGCGGATGTCGGGACGTGCACCGAGCACCTGCCTGAGACGGCCGAAGAAGTCGGAACGATAGCGCGCCAGTTCCTGCACGCGCTGGGCGAGGGCGACATTCAGGCGCGAGCCGAGATCGGCAATACGGGCCTGCGATTCCTTGTCCTTGGCTTCGGAAGCCTCGATGGCCTGCTCGAGCGCAGCGAGTTGCCGGCGCATGGCCTGGATCTGCATGTTGACCTGCTCGACCGTCGCCTGGGCTCTCGCCGAGAGCTGCTTCTCCGCGTCGAGCGCTTTCTGGGTGTCGGCAAGCTGGGCTGGTCCGTTCGTCGCCTGCGCTTCGAGCGCACCCTGCAAGCGGCCGCGCTCGCTCTGTTCGCGCGTCAGGGTCGATTGCATCAGGAGCAGGTTCTCCTGGGCCTGCCGGTTGGAGACGCGCTCCAGCGCAAGCAGGTCGGACAGCTCTGATATCTGGCGATTCAGCCGTTCCAGCGCGGTGTCCTTGCCGGTCAATTCCTGCGACAGGAAGAACTGACCGAGCACGAAGACCGAGAGCAGGAAGACAATGCCGATCAGCATCGTCGAGAGGGCATCGACGAAGCCGGGCCAGAAATTCAGCTGCTCACGGCGGTAGGTGCGAGACAAAGCCATGGCTTCAGGCCTCCTTCGGCTTCGCGTACGCCTTCGTCAATGAGCCCGACGAGCGGATCATGGCTCGGAGACGCCGTTTGCGGTCAGCCGCTCGATCAGGCGCTTCAGATCCTTCTCGCGCGCAGCCTGCGCCTCGACCCAATCGCGGATCAGCTGCTGTTCGGCGCGCATATGCTGGACCAGCCCCTGCACGCCTTCGGCAAGGTTCGAGATGGCCTGAGTGGCGGCGCGGTTATTGGGGCCGTCGGCCAGCGCTGCACTGAGCCGGTCGAGCTTGTCGCCGAGATTGCGGCCGATCTCGGGGGCGAAGCCGGGGGCCGCGACGGCCGAGGCCGCCTCCCGGCTGCGCGAGCCGAGCCAGCTCTCGAGTTCGTTGCGGAAGCGGCGCTGTGCCTGGCCGACCTGCAGTTCCAGGAAGCCGAGGATCAGCGAGCCCGCGATGCCGAAGAGCGAAGACGAAAAGGAGAGGCCCATGCCGGCAAGCGGTGCGGCAAGGCCGGCCTTGAGTTCGTCGAAGAGCACGCCGGCTTCAGCGCCGGTGCGCAGGCTCTTGATGACGTTTCCGACCGAGCTCACGGTTTCGAGGAGGCCCCAGAAGGTGCCGAGCAGGCCGAGGAAGACAAGCAGGCCTGCGAGATAGCGCAGGACCTCACGACCGTCGTCGAGCCTGACCGCAATCGATTCGAGTACGGAGGCCGCTTGAGTGGGGGCGAGGGTCCCGGCGTCGAGGGCCGGCAGCACGGGACCGAGCGGGGCAATGACCTGGCCGCGCTCGACATCGGCGAGCCCGGGCGCTGCGGCGAGGCGGGTCGCAGCGGCCGCTTCGCTGTTGACGCGCCAGAGCTCACGCAGTGCGATCAGCGCTCCGACCAGGAGCGCGCCGAGGATGAGCCCGTTGAGACCGGGATTGGTCATGAAGGCCGTGACGAGGCCGCCCTGGAGGATGAAGCCCAGGAATCCGATCAGGGCAAGGAACAGGATTGCGCGGATCGCGTAGCGCAGCGGCCGCGAAAAGCGGGTGGTTTCCCGTGTCGTCGCGACCGTGCCCATCTCGGCCGCTGGGACCTCTCTGTCCATGCCTCGTCTTCCGTTCGCCTGGAGCCTGCCACTCCCGGGTGATCCCGAGCCGGCGTCTCTCATCAACCATCCGGCCGTCAGCGGGGTGGACCCGAATCCGGTCACCCCTGTCCACGGCCTCAACGCTGGAGGCAGACTGTCGCCTCCCGCTGCGCCATGATCAAGCGTGAAAGATCAAAGCTGTATGTCAGCCAGCCGTCTTGAGCGCGGCGCGAAGCGCTTGTTCACCGACTTCGTTGCCGCAGATGATATCCTTGGCGCTGGTCGGCTGCTTGCCATCGAGGGTGCCGAAGGTACCGCCAGCCTCGCGGATCATCACGGCGCCCGCCGCGAAATCCCAGGTGTTGAGGCCGCGTTCCCAGTAAGCGTCCATCCGGCCGGCCGCGACATAGGCGATGTCGAGCGCAGCGGAGCCCAGGCGGCGGACATTGGCAAAGCGCGTCATGACGGCGCCGAGCTCGCGCAGAAAGAGCGGGTGGCCGCCCTTGCCGATATGCGGCACGCCCATGCCGATCAGCATGTCGGTCGGCTCACGGCGGCCGGAAACGCGCATCCGGCGGTTGTTGACATAGGCGCCCTTGCCCTTCTCGGCGATGAAGAGCTCGTCCTTGGCTGCATCATAGACGATGCCCGCGACGAACTGGTTGTCGCGCTCCAGCGCCACCGAGATGTTCCAATGCGGAATGCCGCGCAGGAAGTTATGGGTGCCGTCGAGCGGGTCGATATGCCAGCGGTTGCTCTCGTCGGTGCCGTGGACGACGCCGCTCTCCTCCATGACGAAGCCGTAGCCTGGCCTGGCCTTCTCCAGCGATTCGCGCAGGATGCTCTCGGCCTTGTGGTCGGCCTTCGAGACGAAATCACCCGGGCCCTTGGCGAGCACCTGCAGGTTCTCGATTTCGCCGAAGTCGCGCTTCAGCGAACGGGACGCCTTCATCACGGCGTCGGTCATCACGGTCATCAGGGGAGAGCGGATCATCTAAAACCTCATGCGCGCCTTGAACGCGAGAAGGCCGGCAGCGCCATCGCTCCGGCCTGGAAATTCTGCCGTCACTTGCTCGGCTGGCTCGGCGTAGTCAAGGCCGTGCCCTCGATCCGGTCGGCGGCGACGCGTGCGATCCGGTTCATCTGCTCAGGTGTCATGCGATCAAGCAACTGGTCGAGCATGGGATCGTCGAGGCCCTGGGCCCTGGCGGCGAGATGCCAGGCAGCGGCCTCGGCACTGTCGGGAGCGATGCCGCGGCCAGCCAGATAGAGACGGGCGATGCGGTTCTGCGCTATCGCATTGCCCTTGTAGGCGGCGCGCAGGAAGAGCCTGGCGGCAGCTGTTTCGTCGGTGGCGACGCCCTCGCCATTGAACAGCATGATCGCATATTCGATCTCGCCCGCGACATTGCCGCTCTGTGCCGCCTTCGCCATCCATTCGGCGGCCTTCGCATTGTCCTGCGGCACGCCGCGGCCCTGATTGTAAAGCGTGCCCAGCGCGTGTTCGGCATCGCCGATATCGGCTTTCGCGGCGATTTCGAGAGAGGCAATAGCCCGCTTGTCGTCGGCCTCCTTGCCTGTCGCGAGCAGCGCCAGGGCCAGGTTGTAGTTGGCGGCCGGATGCCCGGCTGCGGCGGCACGTTCCAGCAGCTGGCCGGCCTTGGCGGGGTCGCGCTTGCTGCTGCGCTGGTCGAGCAATGCGATGGCGAGCGCATAGACGGCGTTGATGTCGCCACGGTCGGCTGCGCGCTCATACCATTCGGTGGCGGCCGTGGTGTTTTCCGGGACGCCGAGACCCTGGCGATAGATTTCGCCGAGCAGTGTCATGGCAGCAGCGTCAGTGTTATCAGCCTCGACGCGCTTTAGCGCCTCTTCCTGAGCCCTGCGATAATGGCCAGCCTGAAGGGCGCCATAGGCAAGGTCGATATCGGCGGCCGACGCAAGCCCGGCCGGCGCGAGCGCCAGCCCGACGAGCAGCAGGTTGCGCCGAAGGCGTCTCACCGGCCGGCCTTCCGGGTTGCGCAGGCGGCAATCGCCGCATTGGCGGCCTCGACAAGGGCGCGGATGTCCTGATCTTCGCCAAAGGCCCATTCGCCGAGCGCGATGAATTCGGCGCCGGTTTCGACAAGTGCCGGCACGGATGCCGCGTCGGGCGCATAGGCGACGCATGGCGTCTCGAAGATCTCCGCCCACCAGGTGGCGCGCTCGACGACGGCCGGCAAAGGCGGCATCGAGCCGTCAGGCCGCGGTTCGCCGAACATCACGTAGTCGACGCCTGCCTCGCCGACATCCATGGCGTCGTGCCGGGCGCGCAGGCCGCCGGCGCCGATGATGCGCTCATCGCGCAGGCTGGAGCGCGCCTCGCGGATCGCCTCCGGGCCGTCGACCAGGTGCACGCCATCGGCGCCACCGCGTGTCGCAATCAGCGCGGAACCTTCGACGACAAGCGCAACGCTGTTCGACTGAACGGGCCCGGCGATGCGCTTGACGCGCTCGATCCGGCTGCGGTCGTCGCCCTCGGTGAGGCGGAGCAGCACGGCGGCGACGTCGCCGCCGGCGAAGGCCTGCATCAGGCGGAATGACATGGCCTCGGCATCCGCGACGGGCGGAGTGACGAGCATGAGGCGGGTCTGTGAGGTTGTCATGGTCATGATCTTGCGCGCAAACGGCCTGCGAGAGCGTCCAATGTCAAGACCGCAAGCCCGGCGACCAGACTCCAGAAGGCGGAACCGACGCCGAAAAGCGAGAGGCTGGACGCCGCAACGGCGAAGGTGATGACGGCGGCGAAGCGCTCGGAATCCTTGGCCATGGACTGGCCGAGCGCGCCTGTCAGCGAGCCGATGAGGCCGAGTCCCGCGACCGCGACGATCAGTGCCTTGGGCATGGCGATGATGAGCGCGAGCAGCAGACCGGCTGTCGCGGCGATGCATAGCCAGAACAGGCCGTAGGCGATGCCGGCCTTCCAGCGTTGCTTGGGGTCGGGATGAGTGTCGGCGCCCGTGCAGATCGAGGCGCTGATCGCTGCGAGATTGACCATATGCGCGCCGGTCGGCGCCGTGATGAAGGACATCAGCCCGGTGACGAACAGACTGGGCGAAGTCGGCGGATGATAGCCGGCGGCGCGCAGCACGGCGAAGCCCGGCAGGTTCTGCGCGGCCATGGTGACGAGATAGAGCGGGATGCCGATGCCGATGATCGCGGTCAGGTCAAAGCGCGGCCAGGTCAGGACGAGTTCGGTCAGCGCCATGTCGCCGCCGGGCAGGGTTGCGAGGCCGGTTCCAAAGCTCAGCGCCAGGCCGGCAGCGAGCGCGGCGATGACGCCAAGAAACGGGTTGATCAGGCGCGCGACCAGGAAGACGGCGAGCAGCGTCAGGACAAGGGCGGGTTGCAGCTTCATCTCGTCGAAGACGGCGACGACAAAGCGGAAGATGACGCCGGCGAGCATGGCCGAGGCGATGGTCATCGGAATCCGCTCGATCAGCGCGCCGAGCGGCCGGAAAGTGGCGGTCAGCATCATCAGCGCCGCAGCGGCGAGGAAACCGCCGATCGCGGCTGCGAGATCAAAGCCGCTTGCGGCCGCGATCAGAGCGGCGCCGGGTGTCGACCAGGCGCAAATGATCGGCATCCGATGGCGCCAGGACAGCCAGATGCTGGCGAGCCCCTTGGCGATGGCGAGCCCGACGATCCAGGACACCGTCTGTGCCTGTGTCGCCCCAATGGCTTGCGCCGCGGCAAGCACGACCGCGACGGAGGCGGCAAAGCCGACAAAGACCGCGACCAGCGCGGAAAAGACGATCGACATCGGGCACTACCGCGGCAGTAAGGTAAGCCGCGCAGGGAGTGCGCGGCCAGACGGGCCTTTCCTTGAACCAGAAAAGCACGGCGCCCGGAAGGGCAGGGACGAAACCGGCTCATGTCCGCGGCGCCTGTCGCGGAGCTGCCACGGCTCCCTTTTCAAAGTGAAACGCCCGGCGAAAGGCCGGGCGTTTCTGTTCGGTGGGTTCAGGCCTGGGTCGCGACTCTGCGCCGCGCCGCGCCGATCCGTCCGTCCGTCCGTCCGAGCGGTGTGACTTACGCGGCCCTGCCCGCAAAGGTCGGGTCGAGCTCGCCCTTGGCGTAACGCTTGGCCATCTCGGCGGTGGTGGCGACGCGCTTGATCTTCGAGGCCTGTCCGGCGGTGTTGAACTCCTGCAGGCGCAGCGTGCAGAGCTTGGTCATTGCCTCCATGGCGGGCTTCAGATATTTGCGCGGGTCGAATTCGCCGGGATGCTCGGAGAGGATCTTCCGGATCTGGCCAGTCATGGCCATGCGATTGTCGGTGTCGATGTTGATCTTGCGCACGCCGTGCTTGATGCCGCGCTGGATCTCCTCGACCGGTACGCCCCAGGTCTGGGGCATCTTGCCGCCATACTGGTTGATGATGTCCTGCAGGTCCTGCGGCACGGAGGAGGAGCCGTGCATCACGAGATGCATGTTCGGCAGCTTCTTGTGGATCTCCTCGATGACATGCATGGCGAGGATCGCGCCGTCGGGCTTGCGCGTGAACTTGTAGGCGCCGTGCGAGGTGCCCATGGCGATGGCGAGCGCATCGACCTTGGTCTCGGCGACGAATTTCACGGCCTCCTCTGGATTGGTCAGGAGCTGGTCGTGGGAGAGCTTGCCCTCGAAGCCATGGCCGTCCTCCTTCTCGCCTTCGCCGCTTTCCAGTGAGCCGAGCACACCGAGCTCGCCCTCGACCGAGATGCCGCCGAGATGAGCCATCTCGGTCACCGTCTTGGTCACACCGACATTGTAGTCCCAGTCCCCCGGGGTCTTGCCGTCGGCCTTGAGCGAGCCGTCCATCATCACCGAGGTGAAGCCGGCCTGGATCGCGGTCATGCAGGTCGCCGGCTCGTTGCCGTGGTCGAGGTGAACGCAGACTGGGATATGCGGATAGATCTCGGTGACGGCGTCCATCATGTGCTTGAGCATGATGTCGTTGGCGTAGGAGCGGGCGCCGCGCGAGGCCTGGATGATGACGGGCGCATCGGTCGCGTCCGCTGCGGCCATGATCGCCAGTGCCTGTTCCATGTTGTTGATGTTGAAGGCGGGCACGCCGTAATCGTTCTCGGCGGCATGGTCGAGCAGTTGGCGAAGCGTGATGCGGGCCACGATGGTCCTCCCTTTGGGCTTAGAGCGTTCGGGGAGGATTTAGTGCGGATGACCCGTCATGGCAAAGCGAAAGCGGCCGCAGCGTGAATGCAGTTCGTGGCCGCGCGCTCCCATGAGGCGCGCCTGCTCGGCAAAGTCGCCGGTATGGTCTCGGCCATCGTGACCAGGCCTGCAGGGTCATGTCCCTGCTTTTGGACGAGCTCTTCCGGGGAGCGCATAGCCGAGCATATGTCCAAGGATGACTGAGGTTCAGTCACCGGGCCCGCAGCCAGAAGGCCGGTGATGCCGATCGGCAACCAGCGCGGCCCCGGCCAGCCGACGAAGTCGGCAGGCACGTCGATTGTTCGATTGGAGCCCTGCCAGACCTGCTGTGCAGACGTGGAACAGGAAGATGAAGGCATTGCGGCTTACCGCGTCCGCAGCGCCTCGACCCCCGGCAGGGCCTTGCCTTCCATCCACTCGAGGAAGGCACCGCCCGCCGTCGAGACATAGGACAGGTCGTCGGCGACGCCAGCATGGTTCATTGCTGCAACGGTGTCGCCGCCGCCGGCAACGGCCACGAGCCGGCCGGCCTTGACGCGCTCGGCCGCAGCCTTGGCGACTGTGACCGTCGCCGTGTCGAAAGGATGCAGCTCGAAGGCGCCGAAGGGGCCGTTCCACACCAGCGTCCTGACGGTGTCGAGCTTGAGCACGACCTCGGCGACGCTGAGCKGGCCAGCATCGAGGATCATCTCGTCGGCAGCGACCTCGGTGATCGGCACGACGCGGTGTCCGGGATTGGCCTTGAACTCACGGGCGACCAGCGCATCGACCGGCAGCATGATCTCGCAGCCCGCAATCCTGGCCTTCTCGTCGATCTCGCGGGCGGTAGCGAGGAGATCATGCTCGCAGAGCGACTTGCCGACATCGACGCCGCGCGCGGCCAGAAAGGTATTGGCCATGCCGCCGCCGATGGCGAGGACGTCGACCTTCTTCACCAGGTTGCCGAGCAGCTCGAGCTTGGTGGAGACCTTGGCGCCGCCGACGATCGCCATGACCGGGCGGGCGGGATTGTCGAGCCCGGCGCTCAGCGCTTCCAGCTCGGCCTGCATGGTGCGACCGGCATAGGCCGGCAGCACATGGGCGAGGCCCTCGGTCGAAGCATGGGCACGGTGGGCAGCGGAGAAGGCGTCATTGACGAAGATGTCGCCATTGGCGGCGAGCGCCCGGACGAAGGCGGCGTCGTTCTTCTCGTCGCCCGCATGAAAGCGGGTGTTCTCCAGCAGCAGGACTTCGCCACTCTTGGCCGCGGCGACGGCCTTGGCGGCGTCCTCGCCGATGCAGTCATCGACGAAGATCACCGGCTGGCCAAGCTGATGGGCAAGCGCCATGGCGACCGGCTTCAGCGAATCCTTGGGATCGCGACCCTTCGGCCGGCCGAAATGCGCGAGCAGGATGACCTTGCCACCTTTCTGCGAGATCTCGCGAATGGTGGGCAGGACACGGTCGATGCGTGTCGTGTCGGTGACCTTGCCGGCGTCCATCGGCACGTTCAGGTCGACGCGGACAAGCACGCGCTTGCCGGCGAGATCGGCGTCGTCGAGCGTGCGGAAGCTCATCGTGGCAGAAGTCCCGGAAACAGGCCCGGCACGCCGAACTTCAGCACCAGGATGGTGAGCAGCACGGTGAGAACGGCAGTGACGAGGGCGGTCGTGAACAGGGTCGCCGAACGAGGAGTCGCGTCGACGCGTTCGCGCAGCGCCGCAACCTCCTGGCGGATTCCCGCGAAGTCCATGGCGCCGGTCGCGGTCTCGACCTTGGCCGCACTGCGCTCCAGCGAGGCTTCGGCTCGGGTGAAGACGGCCTCGTAGCGGGCAAACTTCTCCTCGATGCGCGCCGCCTTGTCTTCGATGCGAGAGAGTTGGTCGAGCTTGCGCGGCTCCGCGGTCGGCGCCACCTCTTCGGTCCGGCTGGCTGCGGAGAGAGCCGTCACCGTTGCTCCCGATGCGCCGGGCGCAGCGATGGAGGGTTCGGAGAGGCTCGCCGGCGCGGCGACGGTCGGCTCGATCTTGGTCATGCGCGTTCCGTTCGTTCGAGAAGGGTCAGGCGGGGCCCGGCAGCGCGCGGGGTCCCGCCGGCCGTTGCGTCAGATGAGCTTCGCCATCGCGACGGCAGTGTCGCTCATGCGGTTCGAGAAGCCCCACTCGTTGTCGTACCAAGCCAGGATGCGAACGAACTTGTCGTCCAAAACCTTGGTCTGGTCGAGCGCGAAGGTCGACGAAGCCGGGTCGTGGTTGAAGTCGATCGAGACGTTCGGCTGGTCGGTGACCGCGAGGATGCCCTTGAGCGGACCGCGCTTCGAGGCCTTGATGATGGCTTCGTTGATCTTCTCGACCGTGGTCTTGCGCTTCGAGATGAACTTGAAGTCGACGACCKAGACGTTCGGGGTCGGCACGCGGATCGAGGTCCCGTCGAGACGGCCCTTCAGCTCGGGAATGACGAGGCCGATCGCCTTGGCGGCGCCGGTCGAAGTCGGGATCATCGACAACGCGGCAGCACGGCCGCGATAGAGATCCTTGTGCATCGTATCGAGCGTCGGCTGGTCGCCGGTATAGGCGTGGATCGTGGTCATGAAGCCTTTGTCGATGCCGACCGCGTCCTGCAGCACGCGCACGACTGGCGCGAGGCAGTTCGTCGTGCAGGAGGCGTTCGAGACGACGAGATGGTCCGTGGCCAGGGCGTTGTTGTTGACGCCGAAAACCACGGTCAGGTCGGCGCCATCGCAGGGCGCCGAAACCAGCACGCGCTTGGCGCCGGCGGCGAGATGGGCGGCCGCCTTGTCGCGGGTCGTGAAGATGCCGGTGCATTCCAGCGCGATGTCCACGCCGAGCGCCTTGTGCGGCAGGTCCTTGGGATCGCGGATCGCCGTGACCTTGATCGGTCCACGGCCGACATCGATCGTGTCGCCGGAGACTGTCACGGTACCGGGGAAGCGGCCGTGGACGGAGTCGAAGCGGAAGAGATGGGCGTTGGTCTCGACCGGGCCGAGATCGTTGATCGCCACGACCTCGATATCCTTGCGCTTCGACTCAATGATCGCGCGCAGAACATTGCGCCCGATGCGGCCGAAGCCGTTGATCGCCACCTTGACCGTCATCTCAATCCTCTCCTTCGCCGATTCACGGCGGGTTGGCCGTTATTCACGCGGGCAAATCGGCCAAAGCATGGCCAAACGCAAGTGTCCGGGTAAAACTCAGCCGTTATGCCGCTTCAATGCGGCTTCGACCACTGCGTCGGGCGTAATGCCGAAATGCTTGTAGACGTCCTTGTAGGGGCCGCTGGCGCCGAAGGAGGCCATGCCGACGAAGATGCCGTCATGGCCGATCACCGCATCCCAGCCGAAGCGGACGGCGGCCTCGATCGCGATCTTGACCGGGGCCTCGCCGATGATCTGGTTCTGCGTCGCCTCGTCCTGAGCGAGCAGCAGTTCGAGCGAGGGTACAGAGACGACACGGGCGCGAACGCCCTTCTCGGCCAGAAGCTTGCGGGCCGCAACGGCGATCTCGAGTTCCGAGCCGGACGCGAAGAGCGAGACCTGCGCCTTGCCGCCCTCGGCCGCCTGCAATTCATAGGCGCCCTTGGCCGAGCGGTTGGTCGCGGTGCCATCCGTGCGGAGCGGCGCGAGATTCTGGCGCGAGAGCGCCAGCACGGTCGGCCCTCCGGTCCGCTCAAGCGCGATCTGCCAGGCTTCCGCCGTCTCGATCGCGTCGGCTGGGCGCAGCACGCGCATGTTCGGCATCGAGCGAAGCGAGGCGAGATGCTCGACCGGCTGGTGGGTTGGGCCGTCCTCGCCCAGGCCGATCGAGTCATGGGTCATGACATAGACGACCGGCAGGCCCATCAGGGCCGCCAGACGCATCGAGGGGCGGGCGTAGTCGGCGAAGACCAGGAAGGTGCCCCCGGCGGTGCGGAAGCCGCCATGCAGGGTGATGCCGTTCATCGCGGCAGCCATGCCGTGCTCGCGGATGCCGTAACGGATGTAGCGCCCCTTCGGGGTCTTGAGCGTGAAGTCTTCCAGCCCCTTCGCCTTGGTGTTGTTCGATGGCGTCAGGTCGGCCGAGCCGGAAACCAGCTCCGGCATCACCGGCACGATGACGTCGAGGGCGAGCTCGGAGGCCTTGCGGGTCGCGACGGTGACCGGGTTGGCGGCAAGGGCCTTCTTGTGGGCGACGATCACCTTGTCGAGCTTGCCCGGAATCGTGTGGGCGAGGCGGCGCTCGAACTCGGCGCGCTTGCGTGGCGACAGCGCCTCGAACCGGGCGAGCCAGTCCTTGTGGGCGAGGTGGCCGGCAGAGCCGAAGGCGCGCCAGCTCTTGAGGATGTCGGGGGCAATCTCGAAGGCCGCGCCGGTGATGCCGAGCTTGGCCTTCGCGGCTGCGAGTTCCTCGGCGCCGAGCGGCTCGCCATGAGCCTTGGAGGTGCCGGCCTTTTTCGGTGCGCCGAAGCCGATCACGGTCTTGCAGGCGATCATGGTCGGCTTGTTCGACTTCTGGGCGCGGCGGATCGCGGCCTCGATCGCGTCGGGGTCATGGCCGTCGACGCGCTCGGAGCGCCAGCCACAGGCCTTGAAACGCGCGACCTGGTCGACCGAGTCGGAGATCGAGAGCGGGCCATCGATCGAGATGCCGTTATCGTCCCAAAGCACGATCAGCTTGTTGAGCTTGTGGTGGCCGGCAAGCGCGATCGCTTCCTGGCTGATGCCTTCCATCAGGTCGCCGTCGGAGGCCAGGACATAGGTCTTGTGGTCGACGACCTTCTTGCCGAACTCGGCGGCGAGCATGCGCTCGGCCATGGCCATGCCGACTGCGGTGGCGAGACCCTGGCCGAGCGGGCCAGTGGTGGTCTCGACCCCGACAGTCATGAAGTTCTCGGGATGCCCCGGGGTCTTCGACTCGAGCTGGCGGAACTTCTTGAGGTCGTCGAGCTCCATGCCCGGCGTGCCCGTGAGATAGAGCAGGGCGTAGAGCAGCATCGAGCCGTGACCGGCCGAGAGAATGAAGCGGTCGCGATCCGGCCAGCGCGGATCGGCGGCGTCATAGTTCATGACGCGGGTAAACAGCACGGTTGCGACGTCGGCTGCACCCATCGGCAGGCCGGGGTGGCCGGACTTCGCCTGCTCGACGCCATCCATTGCCAGGGCGCGAATGGCGTTGGCGAGCTTGTCGTGCTGGGCGCGGTCGATCGTGGTCATGGTGTCATTGGCTCCGGCGGGCGGAAGGGCGCGTCCCGCGTCCGAACCATGCCGGAAGGGCATGAGGGCGACGGTCCGGTAGGCTTTCGGGGCATCGTTTTCGTGCGGGTGCTCGATAGGATGCCCGCTCTCCCGGAGTCAATTCATCAGGGGGCTGCTATCACAGTTGAGAGCTGCGAATATCTGCCCGAAAGCGTTTCCCACTTGCTCATATCCTGCTTTAGGCTCGCGAATCATGGAGCCGGCTTCGAACTGAAAGGGAGGAGACGACCGTGGCGAGCCTGATGCTGGACAATGCGCTTGCGCGACTCGATAGCGCACTCGCGCAACTCGAGGCGGCTGCGCGCCGACGCATCGAGGCGGAGCGCGGACGGGCCAACCTCGAAACCGAGCTGACCTTGATGCAGGATGACAGGGCCCGGCTCGCAGCGGAGCTCGATGGCGCGATCGCGCGCGTCGGCCAGGTCGAAACCGCGGCGGGCGACGTCGAACGCAGGTTGGAGAAGGCGTTGGGCGCGGTGGGTGACGTGATCGCCCGCGCCGAGGCGCGCGAGCACTGAATACGGAGGGCGTGATGCCGCAGGTGAATGTCACGATCGCGGGCAAGGCCTATCGCATGGCCTGCGGCGACGGCGAGGAAGCCCATCTCGAAGGGCTCGCCAATCTCTATGACGGCAAGATCGATGAAATGCGCCAGGCTTTTGGCGAGATCGGCGACATGCGTCTGCATGTGATGGCCGCGCTGATGGTTGCCGACGAGGTGTCGGAGCTCAAGGAACGCGTCGCGACGCTGGAGAACATGCTCGCGGCTGTGCGCGGCGACGCCGGCTCTGCCGATCAGCGCCTGGGCGAGGTCGAGGAGCGCGCCGCCGAAGCGCTGGTCACTGCGGCAGAGCGTATCGAAAGCGTAGCGCGCAGCCTGATCCCAAGCCCAGTCGGCTGAAGCCTCGAGGCACGGCATCGCCTATCCCGATCCGATCGACGGCGTGATCCAGCACGGACTGGTGCGGGCGGCCTGGCAGTGCCCTGCGGGGGCGACGATTGCCCCGAGGCGTTCTCTGGGTGAAACAGCGGCGATGCAGCCCTATGCGATTTTCCTGAGCGGCCCGATCGGCGCCGGCAAGACGACACTCGGCAAGGCGCTGGCCACGGAACTCGGTGGCGGCTTCATCGACGGTGACGACCATTCGGATCCGGATCTGCCCTGGTATCGCTCAATCCTGCGGACGAGCCGATCCGTGGTCAGGACTGGCCTGACAATCCTCGCGGTTCAGCCAGTTGTCGTGATCGCCTATCCGCTGGGGTGTAGCACCTGGATCTTCTACCGGCGTCATTTCACGGATGCTGGCGTTCGCCCGCTCTTCATCAGCCTGCGCGCCTCCTATGCGGGTATCACATCGGCGGCACGCGGCCGTGCATTCGACGAGGACGAGCATGAGCGCATCCGCGTCATGCTGCATGAAGGTTATGCGGAACGTCCCTTCAGCGATCTGATCATCGACACCGACCTGCTGCCGTTCGAGGCGACGTTGCAGCAGCTCACCCGGGACGTGCGAGAGTTCTTCTCGGCGTGAGCCAGCATCCTGTGCGCCGGCTGCAACTCGCCACTGGCGCTTTGCCGGCGAGCGTCCTACATAGTTCTGGCGGGGCTGCCCGGTGCGTGAGAGTATGTATTCCCGGGCCCATACGATCTCCTCGGGAGCTGTCCCTGACTGGGTCCCTGGACCCAGACATATGGCGCCCACCTACTTAGTAGGTGTCCCGGGATCGAAAACTCCACGGCCAAGGTGGCTCCGCGCTTTCTCCATGCATACTGACCTTCAAACGACGCCGCTCCGCGGCAAGAGCGAGTTGCGGATCGAGGCGCTCGCGCGCCGTGACGCGCTTGAGATCGATGACCGGCTCGAATGGGATCAGGCCATCGTCGCCGGCGTCCTGGCGCTGCCGGCGCTGGCTGGAGGCGGAACCGTCTCGGCCTATTGGCCGATGCGCTCCGAGGCCGACCCCCGCCCGGTTCTGGAAGCCCTGCACGCGCGGGGCGTTCCGCTCTGCCTGCCGGCTATCGTCAATGGCGCGATGATTTTCCGGAGCTGGGCGCCATGGGAGCCGATCGTGCCCGGTGGCTTCGGTACGCTGGTGCCCGAGCCGCAACAGCCGCAGGCAAGGCCGAGCATCCTGCTTGTGCCGCTTGCGGCCTTCGACCGCCGCGGCTACCGCATCGGCTACGGCAAAGGCTATTACGACCGCACGCTCACCGAGCTCGGAGCGGTCACTACGATCGGCCTCGCCTATGGTGCGCAGGAGATCGCGGCTGTTCCCGATGAGCCCCATGACCGCAAGCTCGACTGGATCGTGACCGAGCGCGAAACCATCCGCTGCGGTTGATTCGCGTGCGCGTTCGCGTCAGTGAAGCGCTCCTTCTTCGTTCAGGGTTCCCGTCATGCGTTTTCTTTTCCTCGGCGACGTCGTCGGTCGCCCCGGTCGCATTGCGGTTCAGGAGCGCCTGCCTGGCCTGCGTGAGCGCTGGAAGCTCGACTGTGTCGTGATCAATGGCGAGAACTCGGCCGGTGGCTTCGGCATCACCGAGGCGATCTGCGACGAGTTTCTGGCCGCGGGGGCCGATGCCGTGACGCTCGGCAACCATTCCTGGGACCAGCGCGAGGCGCTGGTCTTCATCGAGCGCCAGCCCGCATTGGTCCGCCCCGCCAATTATCCGCCCGGAACGCCCGGCCGCGGCGCGACCGTGATCGAGGCGCGCAACGGCGCGCGCGTGCTGGTCGTCAATGTGATGGGGCGGCTGTTCATGGATCCGCTCGATGACCCCTTCGCCGCGGTCGAACGCGAACTCGCAGCCTGTCCGCTGCGCGAGGTCGCCGACGCCGTCATCATCGATGTCCATGCCGAGGCGACCAGCGAGAAGCAGGCCATGGCCTATTTCGTCGATGGCCGCGCCAGTCTCGTGGTCGGCACCCATACCCACGCCCCGACCGCCGATACGCGCATCCTGCCTGGCGGCACCGCCTACCAGTCCGATGCCGGCATGTGTGGCGACTATGATTCCGTTCTGGGCATGCACCGGGAGGAGCCGGTTCGCCGCTTCCTGCAGAAGGTGCCGGGCGCGAGGCTGGAGCCTGCGACCGGACCTGGAACACTGTCTGGCGTGGCGGTCGATATCGACGACGCGACGGGGCTGGCCCGGGCGGTCTGGGCCGTCAGGCTGGGGCCGCATCTGAGCGAGGCCACACCGGAGGCCTGGGAGCGGGGCTGATCACCCCACCCTGAACCGTTTAGACGGTGCGGCCCTGACGGGCGAGGTTCTCGAAGGCGGAGGTGAGCGACGAGGCTTGCTTCGCCAGGTTTTCCGCGACGCTCAGGACGTCCGAGACATTGGCGCCGGCTGTCTGCGCCATCTCGCTGACCCCGCTGGCGGCCTGCGCGACTTCCTGCGTTCCGAGCGCGGCCAGGTTGACGCTGCGGGCAATTTCCTGCGTTGCGGCGCGTTGCTCGTCGATCGAGCCCGCGATCGTCACCGTCGTCTGCTCCATCTGCGTGACGAAGGCGACGATGCTCTCGATTGCCGCGACTGCCTCGCGCGTCGCCGCCTGCATCGCCGGCACCTGAGCCGCGATCTCGTCGGTTGCCTGGGCCGTGCGCGCCGAAAGCTGCTTGACCTCATTGGCGACCACGGCAAAGCCGCGCCCGCTTTCGCCGGCACGCGCAGCCTCGATCGTGGCGTTGAGCGCGAGCATGTTGGTCTGGGCGGCGATGGTCTTGATCATCTCGACCACCGCGCCGATGGTTTCGGCCGAATGCGCGAGGCTCTTCACGATGATGTCGGTCTTCATCGCGGCCGCATTGGCGTCATGCGCCATGTTCGCCGCGCGCGAGATTTCGGACGAGACATCGTTCAACGAGATCGAGAGCTCTTCGGCCGCGCTGGCGACGTTCTGGACGTTTGCCGAGGCTTCATCGGAGGCCTGCGCGGCGACGATGGCCTGCGTGCCGGTATCCTGCACGACGTTGCTGACGGCGCGTGCCATGGTCTCGACGCGGGTGGCACCGGTGTTGACCGTGTCGACCACACCGCGAACCGTGACCTCGAAGGCCTCTATCTCGGCGCGGGTGCGCTCGCGGCTTTCACGCTGGACTTCCGCATAGGTCTCGAGCAGCAATTCGAGGTCCAGTTGCACGGCCTTGTTGAGCGCAGCCCTCATGGCAATGCCCCGGACGAAGCGCTTGTGCTGCCAGAAGCCATTCAACTTCTGGAGGCCGTCGCGGTCGACACCAAGCTCGGCGCCGATCGCGTTGGAGACGATCGTGTGGCAGATCGCGACCGCATAGACCGGAACACCGTGACGATAGAAGGCTGCGGCGAGGTTGCGGGCGGAGTGGAGGTAGCCATCCCCGAGTTCGCCCGAGGCCAGCCTGATCCAGTGCGCCAGCCTGAGTTCATGAACCTCGGGGGTTTTCAATGCGCGGCTGGTTTCCGGCCAGGGATCGAATTCGACGTGCAGTTCCTGCAGCAACCCCGGCAGTCTCTCCTTGGCGAAGGCGGATTGCAGGCGCAGAAGGGCGAGATCGTCGGCGCCGATCTGGAACGCGCGGAAGCGCACGTCCTGTTCTGCGATGGCTATGCTGGACACAGATTTCATGAGGTCGGGAGAGCTGCAATCTGGCAGGAGGGACTGATCTGAAGTGACCCTGACCCAGTTCGGCAAAGATTGGCTTAACGCTGCTCTTGCCGCGCTTCTGCCGTGGAAACGCAGTAGGAGCATCGTCATTCAGGGCGGCCCGGCGGCTTGCCTGCCGGCAAAAGCCCCGCTTATAAGGCGCGGATTGCCTCGCCGGGCCCAGTTTGGTCCGCCTTGGCAGGTCCACAGTGACAAAAGAGGCTGACCTCGATGGCCGGGCATTCCCAATTCAAGAACATCATGCACCGCAAGGGCAAGCAGGACGCGGTGCGGTCCAAGCTGTTCTCGCGGCTCGGGCGCGAAATCACCGTCGCGGCCAAGATGGGCATGCCCGACCCCAACATGAATCCGCGCCTGCGCATGGCGGTGCTCGCCGCGCGTGCCGAAAACATGCCGAAGGACAATATCGAGCGCGCCATCAAGAAGGCGGCCGGCAATGAAGGCGAGAACTATGACGAGGTGCGCTACGAGGGCTATGGCCCGGGCGGTGCCGCCGTCATCGTCGAGGCGCTGACCGATAACCGCAATCGCACCGCTTCGGCCGTCCGATCCTACTTCACCAAGGCCGGTGGGGCTCTTGGCGAAAGCAACTCCGTCTCCTTCATGTTCAACCGCGTCGGCGAGGTCACCTACCCGCCGGAGGCCGGCGATGCCGACAAGGTCATGGAAGCGGCGATCGAAGCTGGCGCCGACGACGTCGTCAGCGACGAGAACGGCCACACGATCCTGTGCGGCTTCGATGCGCTGAACGAAGTCTCCAAGGCGCTCGAAGCCTCGCTCGGCGCGCCGGCTTCGGCCAAGCCCGTCTGGCGCCCGACGACGACCGCGCCGCTCGACGAGGAGAAGGCCGCATCGATGATGCGGCTGATGGAGGCGCTCGACAATGACGACGACGTGCAGAACGTCTTCGCGAATTTCGAGATCGCCGACGAGATCATGGCGAAGCTCGGCTCGTAAGCAGCCCTGCCAATCATGGTCGGGCTTGTCCCGGCCACGACGCCTGCTCCTTCATCGCGTGCGGCAAGGCGCGACTACTTGCCTGCGAAGGCGAACGCGGCGGTTCAACGCCCCAGCATGCCATCCCATAGCGGCAGGCTGACCAGCGCGCTGAGGAAGATCACGAGATAGGCGATGCGCCGGAACGTCTCCTCGGAGGCGATCCGGAAGGCATGCGTGCCGACCCAGAGACCGGCGCCGTAGATCGCAAACAACGGCAGCGCCATCGCGAGCGATGCGGCCGTGATGATGCTCTTCAGCCAGAGCAGGACACCGCTGACCACGGTCGACAGGCCGAAATAGGTCTGGAGGTTGGCACGCGCTTTGTGCCGGTCGTTGCGCTGGGCGCCGAGCCAGAATACGGCCAGCGGCATGCCGCCGATACTGGAGAGGCCGTTGAACAGGCCGGACAGCGAACCGACACCCAGCGAGAGCGGGATGCCCGGCTTGCCGTGATAGCGCCAGCCCGAGGCCATCAGCGTCACCGCGGCGAGAACGAGCACGGCGACGATCCAGCGCATCGTCCTCGGCTCCAGCCAGGTCAGCAGCCAGAGCCCGAATGGCAGCGTCAGCGTCGCGGCGATCAGCAAGGGGATGACCTCGCTCCATTCGGCACGCTTGGCCGAGCGGGCGGCGATCGGCAGCGCGAAAGGCAGATCGATCACCCAGATCAGGCCGAGCGCTGCGACGGGGCCGAGCACCAGGCTTGCCAGCGGCATGAAGACCATGGCGAAGCCGAAGCCGGTGAACCCGCGCACCAGTCCGCCGAGCAGCGTCGCGCCGAGAAGGGTGGTTATCCCCGAGAGGGTGAGGCTGGGGAACAGCGCGGAAAGCAGGTCGGTCATCGGTCCAGGGAGGTCAGGCAGTCGGGGCAGCCCACCATCACCCAAGTCCCGGCGGGATCAACTCTTTCCTTGTGATGGCATCGATATGTGCACGTCATCGATGCCATGAGGATCGCGCGCGGTCATGCGCGCCTGATCAACTGCGCGTCCGCGCATGCCCGCCTTGCTCAGCTTGCGGCCACGGGTTCCGGGAATTTCCATTTGCCGTTCAGGATCTCAGCGCGTGGGCGATAGAGGCGAACCGTGTAATTCCAGCCCTTCATGATCGGCAGGCAGTTCGGGATCTTGCCGTCGCAGCCGCCGAACTGGATCGAGATCGAGCCGTCGCCATTCTTCCTAGCGGTGATGTTGTTCAATGAGTAGGCGCCGTAAGGATTCTTTTCGTAGTAGCCCTCGGCATTGTAGAGGCTCACCGACCAGAAGCCGTTGACCGGCACATCCTTGACGTTGAGCTTGTAGACKGTGGTTCCGTCATTCCTCGCCGGCGTGACGTTGAGATAAGTGGCGTCCTTGTCGGGGTTGCCGCCCCAGCCTGTCGCGGTCCCGATCAGGTGCCGAATGGGATCGACTTCCTCCTTCGTGCCGAAGGCCTTCTTGAAATCGGGTATCGTCGAGCCCAGCACCAGTAATGCGTCACGGACTTTCTTCTGGCTGGCCTGATCCCAGTTCGGCACGTCGAACTTACCCGCGCGCTTCTGGCTGACCTTGATGGCATCCTGCAGGGCGTGAACCTGCTGCACGTCCTTTGGATCCACAGGGTCGACCAGGGTGCGGATGGCAACCGCCGCATAGCGCGTGCCGACCCTTTGCCTGTCGAGGGTGTAGGAGCCGGCGCCATAGGCCACCATCGGGGTATAGTGGTCCTCGTTGATCACCTGCATCGACATGAAGCGCTTGCCTGCCGTCGGCAGCGTGATCGTGACCGGGCCTGCGTCGAGATCGAAGACGGCCGCCGAATAGAGCGTATCGCGGTTGAGGCGGATAACGGTCTGGTTGTCGATCGCGGCCGGCTCACGCCGGTGCACGAATTTACCGAGGCTGCCGTCCTTGACCATGTTGCTCATGTAGAGGTCCGATTCGGCGCGGATGAAATTGTCCACTCCGACTGGGGCTGCAGGATCCGACGGCGCCTGCGCGACCGCGCCGCCCGTAACCGCCAGCGTAGCGGCAAACGCGTAAATCGTGAGCTTGGTGTGCATCTCGGCCCTCTGGGTCAGTTCTGTGGCTGCAGCGGTGGGGATTTCCATTTGCCGTTCAGCGCCGCCGGCTTCGGCCAGTACAGCCGCATGACCGCGAAGAACGGCCCCGTCGGCGCGGGCAGCCAGTTGGCTTCGCGCTCCTTGCCGGGGGACTCGTTTTGCACATGGACCGTGATCCCGCCATCCGCATCGCGCTTCAGGCCCGGCAGCATCGGCGAATTGATCAGGTAACGGTTGATCGGGTTGGCATAGAGCAGGCTCGCCGGCAGCTCGTACATGGTCAGCGACCAGAAGGCGTTGACCGGTGGCAACTGCCCCGGTGCAAAGCGCAGGGTGTAGCGCTTCGCCCCGTTCAGCGTCTGCTTGGCGGAGTCGATGAAATAGGCGGGATAGAGCGCCTCCTGCTTCGCATTGCCGTAGATGCCGAGGACAGCGCTTGCCATTCGCAGCATGTAATTGTTCTTCAGGAAGGCTCGCGTACCAAACCCGTCCGCACTCGAACTCTTGCCGGTATCGACCTCTGTTTCCTTGTACAGTTTGAATGCGGCCCAGCCATCGGCCATGCCGTCCTGCAGGGCCTGGCGTAGTTCAGGCGAGAGCGCATTCGCGTCGAAGCTCTTTCCGCCGCCGACGCCGATCTTCGAGAAACGCGCCATCAGCGCCCTTTCGGACGGATGCGTCGGGGCAAATTGCAGAACGAAATTCAGGACGTTGAAGGTCTCGAGCGAGCTGCGCTCCTGCTCGGGCGTCAGCGGCTTGATGAAATCGACCGTCGGCGCCGGTGCTGGTGCTGGCCGTCCCAGAAACTGCGAGAGGGGCTGGACCTTGTAGCCGGCCTGGACCGCCTTGACCTTGTCGATGTCCCCGGGGTCGAGGAGCTGGGTTCGGTACAGCACGAAGGCGAAATCGGTCTCGGAGCGGATCACCTGCTTGATGCCGGCCGGCTTCTCGCCCCTCCATTTCGGACCCGCCAGCAGATAGCTACCAGCGCCGTTCCCGGTGGCGCGGCTGCCGACATAGGCGAAATCGAAGGTGTACTGGTCGATGAACTGAAGGGAGTAATAGCGGCCCTTCTCGACCGCGGGCACCGTGAAGACGAGCGGCTCGGCGCGCAGGTCGGCACCGACATAGGAATAGGGCGTGTCCGAGTTGGGCGTCTGGATCGCCTTGTCGTCGGGCGTATAGACCCGCGCGTTGTTGACGAGCGTGTTCCAGGGAGCCTTGAACTCCGGGCTGTAGCGATCGACGAAATAGGAATGCTGAATGCGGTAATTGTCGACGAGCGGGAAGCCATAGATCGTGGCTTCCTTGGCGATGGCGCGAGCTTCGGCGGGGGTAGGAGCTTGTGCGTGCGCMGTGAGTGCCAGCGGCGGCAGCAACAGGGCAAGCGATGCGGCGAGAGAGACGAAGAGCGACGTTCTCATGGCGTATTCCCCTGGATTCCTGCGCTGAAATCTTCTCGATAACGAAAAACGTCCGGAATTCTCGCGGAATGACCGCAATCGACGAAGCATAGGGGCAAGCCGCGCGCAGCGTATAGAGGCCAGGCCATGCTGCGCCGCATGCCCTGGCATTCCGGCAGCGCTCCTCAGTGGAACCTCGGTAATGGAGTACAAACCGTGTCCAGACTAGTGTGCGGACATGGCACAAGCGATTCGGATTCTCGGCCTCGATCCCGGTCTCAGGAAGACCGGCTGGGGCATCATCACGAGCGAGGGCACCAAGCTCTCCTTCGTTGCCTGCGGCTGCGTCGAAAGCGACGGAGCGAGCCCGCTTTCGGAGCGGTTGAGACAACTTCATGACGGTATCGCGCGGGTGATCGGCTCGTTCGACCCCGACGAGGTCGCCGTCGAAGAGACGTTCGTGAACCGCGATCCGCAATCGGCGCTGAAGCTCGGCCAGGCGCGCGGCATCGCGCTGGTGGTGCCGGCGATCGCCGGCCTCAGCGTTGCCGAATACGCGGCCAATCTCGTCAAGAAGACGGTGGTCGGTGTCGGCCATGCCGACAAGAAGCAGGTCCAGGCGATGATCCGGGTGCTGCTTCCGAAGGCCGAGACAAAGTCGGCGGATGCGGCGGACGCGCTCGCGGTGGCGATCTGCCATTCGCAGCATCGCGGCATGAGGGCGCTGGTCGCGCAGATGCGCGCGGCCTCGTGAGGCGCTACAGCTTGGACATGCACATGCGACGGAGCCTCTGATGATCGGCAAGCTCAAGGGGCTGATCGATTCCTATGGCGAGGATTTCGTGATCCTCGACGTGCAGGGTGTCGGCTATGTCGTGCAATGCTCGTCGCGCACCCTGCAGCGCTTGCCAAAACCCGGCGAGGCAGCGGCGCTGGCAATCGAGACCCATGTCCGCGAGGACGCGATCCGTCTCTATGGCTTCCTGTCCGACGTCGAACGCGACTGGTTCCGGCTGATGCAGGTGGTACAGGGCGTCGGCGCCAAGGTGGCGCTCGCCATTCTCTCGACGCTGGAGCCCGGCGCGCTGGCGACGGCAATCGCGACCAACGACAAGGCGGMCGTGGCGCGTTCCCCCGGGGTCGGTCCAAAGCTGGCGCAGCGGCTCTGCGCCGAGCTCAAGGACAAGGCGCCCGCCTTCGGCCATATCGATCCCGGCGTGGTGCAGCTCGCGGGCGCACTGGAGGACAGGAAACTACCGCAAGCGGTGGCGGACGCGATCTCTGCCCTGTCCAATCTCGGCTATCCGCAGGCCCAGGCCGTGGCGGCGGTGGCCGCGGCCTCGAAAGCGGCCGGCGAGGGGGCCGGGACGGCACAGCTGATCAAGCTGGGTCTCAAGGAACTGGCGAAGTGAGCAATGCCGACGCCCTGATCGTCCGCGCCGTCGAGGATAAGAGCGAGCTGCTGCAACTGATGCTGGCGGTCTGGGGCTCGCATAAGATGATGATCGACCTGCACACCTACGACGTCGCCGAGATCGATGCGCTCGGCCTGTTCACGGCTACGGGGCAGACGGCGGCGCTGGCAAGCTGGACGCGACACGACGAGACCGCCTATCTCTGCGCCCTGCATTCGCTGCGGCCGGGAGAGGGCGTGGCAGTCCAGATGCTCGCTGCGGTCAAGGCCGCTGCCCGGGCCGCAGGTGCCAAGAAGCTCAAGGCGATGCTGACCAATGACAACATGCCCGGGCTGACCTTCTATCAGCGCCAGGGCTTTCGCCTGTCCGGCCTCTATCCCGAGGCGATCGATCATTATCGCTCCGTGATTCCGACGATTATCAAGACCGGCTACAGGGACATCCCGGTGCATGACGCGCTGGAGCTGGAGATTGAACTGTGAGTGAACCCCGCCGCCTCGTGACGGCCGACCGTCGCGACGACGACAGCGAAACCTCGCTGCGGCCGCTGTCGCTGTCCGATTTCACCGGCCAGGCGGCGGCGCGCGCCAATCTCCAGGTCTTCATCAATGCGGCGCGCGCGCGCGGTGATGCGCTCGACCATGTGCTCTTCGTCGGCCCGCCGGGCCTCGGCAAGACGACGCTGGCGCAGATCGTGGCGCGTGAACTCGGCGTCAATTTCCGCTCGACCTCGGGGCCGGTCATTGCCAAGGCCGGCGACCTCGCGGCGCAACTGACCAATCTCGAAGAGCGCGACGTGCTCTTCATCGACGAGATTCACCGGCTCAACCCGGCGGTCGAGGAAATCCTTTATCCGGCGATGGAGGATTACCAACTCGACCTGATCATCGGGGAGGGCCCGGCGGCGCGCTCGGTCAAGATCGACCTGCCCAAGTTCACGCTGGTCGGCGCGACCACGCGCGCCGGCTTGCTCACGACGCCGCTGCGCGACCGTTTCGGCATTCCGATCCGCCTGCAATTCTACACGGTCGAGGAATTGCAGGGCATCGTCTCGCGCGGCGCTCGCGTGCTCGGCATCGGCATGTCGGATGACGGTGCCAACGAGGTCGCCCGCCGGTCCCGCGGGACACCGCGCATCGCCGGCCGGCTGCTCCGGCGCGTGCGGGACTTCGCCATCGTCGACGGCGATCCGGTGATCACGCGCTCGGTCGCCGACAAGGCGCTGCACCTGCTCGATGTGGACGGCATCGGCCTCGATCAGATGGACCGGCGCTATCTCACCACCGTCGCGGTCAATTTCGGCGGCGGCCCGGTCGGGATCGAGACCATCGCCGCCTCGCTCTCCGAGCCGCGCGATGCGATCGAGGAAATCATCGAGCCGTTCCTGCTGCAGCAGGGCTTCATCCAGCGCACGCCGCGCGGGCGCCTGCTGACGCCGCATGCCTTCCGGCATCTCGGCATGCCGGAGCCGAACCGCGAGGCCGCGCAATTCGGGTTGTTCGGGGACGAGGCCGAGGACGAGTGATGCTGAAAATACTCCGGAACCTTTTGATCGCCGTCTTCGTCACGTTGACTGCGGGGCTCGCCGCGCAATGGGCTGCGGCGGCCGAGTCCACGCCGGAAGCGACGGTCAAACAGGCTTATGCCGCGACAATCCGTAGCCTTGCCGGCTCCGGCCCCAAAGCCCCGCCACCGGCATGGCGACCGCCGCATCGCGACAGGCTCTTGAGCAAAGGCCTCGCCGCGCTCTTCGCCCGCGACGATCTCTATCAGGATGAGAGCGGCGAGATGGGCAATATCGGCGCTGATCCCTTCCTCAACGGTCAGGACGGCGAGGTGAAGAACCTGCGCGTTGCGGTGACAGGGAAGCCGGCGGACGGGCAGGCGCTTGTCACAGCCAGCTTCCAGAGCCTCGGAAAGACGGTGACGGTGCCGTTCCGGATGATCTGGGAAGCTGGCGCCTGGCGTATCGACGATATTGGCGATGGGAGCGACAGCATCCGCGAGGCGCTGTCGCAACCGTATGAGTGCGGCTCCTTCATGAAGAAGCCCTGCACGCGCTGAGGGCGGCTGCTACCGCGCGAATTTCGATCGGTGCATCGCCGAGCGTTGG
The DNA here is from genome assembly GCF_056396005.1 of Allobosea sp. 05T439. NCBI lineage: Bacteria > Pseudomonadati > Pseudomonadota > Alphaproteobacteria > Hyphomicrobiales > Alloboseaceae > Allobosea > Allobosea sp. 05T439. Next base: position 113,003 of record NZ_JBFTKP010000017.1, read on the forward strand.
CCCGCATGATCGAGCGCGCCGGATTTCCCGGCCTTGCCGCTCGGCACGGACTTCATGCCTTCGCCAGCCTGCCGGCTTGCGGGCGGCTTCTTGGCCGCCTCGTGGCGCTGTTTCAGCGCTAGCGCCTTGCGGGCAAGGCTGCGCTGGCTCGGAGCGTGGAGCTTCTCCGTGCGGCGCGTCCGCTCGGCTCCGACGCGCTTCAGCGCCGAGGTCAGCATGTCGGCCTTGGCCTTGGTGCCGCTATTGTCGGAGGCAGGGCGCGCGCCCTGCGGCTCGGATTTGCGGCGCATCTCGCGCCTCTGCTGGCGGGCGATCGAGCGAGCCCGGTCGCGACGTTCGCGCAACTGGACTGAAAGCTCCTTCAACTCGGCATCCGTCGCGCTGCCGATGGTTCGGCGCTGGGTCCGGGTAAAGAGCTCGTATTCCGACTTGTCGAGAAGACGCTCGATTGCCTTTGTCGATTGGGCCATGCCGTTTCTCCTTGCTAGGCTGTCGGTGAAGCAACCTTAGCGACGGCGACAGGTTCCGGGTAGCGTCGCGTCGATCATGCCCGTGCGCGGTTGTTCCGGCTGCCATGCCCGGTCTAAAGGTCGGGAAACGTCATCACGGAAATCCCGTAGCGATATGAGCGCCGTCCACCAGCTTCCCGTCCGGGTCTATTATGAAGACACCGATTTCTCCGGCGTCGTCTATCACGCCTCCTATCTGCGTTTCATGGAGCGCGGCCGGACCGAGTTGATCCGCGCGCTCGGCGTTGAACAGCGCGAGCTGTTCGACGGGGACGCGGCGTTGGGGTTCGCGGTGCGCCGCATGACGATCGATTTCCTCAAGCCCGCCGTGATGGACGACATGCTGACCGTTGAGACCGTTGCGACGGCTGCACGCGGCGCGACGATGGATATTGCCCAGCGCGTGCTGCGTGGCGAGGAGGTGCTGATCACTGCCGAGGTCAAGGTCGCCTGCGTCGGCGGCGGGCGGGCTCGGCGTATTCCCGACACGCTGCGCCACCGGCTGGGGCTCGATGCATGATGGGCGGTGAACATCGTCGACGCCATTCGCCCGCTATGTTAGCGCTCCTTACATGATCGGACGGCGGCCGGATTCGGAGCGACGCGGCTATCACCACGGCAACCTCAAGGAGGAACTGGTGAGGGCGGCGCTCGAGCTGATCACAGAGAAGGGCGCGAACGGCTTCACCGTTGCCGAAGCCGCACGGCTGGCCGGGGTCAGCCCGACGGCGCCGTATCGGCATTATCGCGACAAGGTCGAACTGATGGCCGATGTCGCGACGCGCGGCTTCCAGGCCTTCGAGGCGGCACAGTCGCGCGCCTGGAACGAGGGCAGACCCAATGCATGGACTGCCTTCCAACAGTTAGGCCAGACCTATATCGCCTTTGCTCATGAGCAGCCGGCCTATTATTCCGCGATGTTCGAGGCTGGGGTACCACTCGATGCCAGCCCGGAATTGCGTCTCGCGGCGGATCGTTCCTTCCAGATGCTGCGCGCGGCCTGTGAGGCCCTGATTGCGACCCTTCCGGCGGGGCGCCGGCCGCCGGCGCTGATGATGGCGCTGCATGTCTGGGCGATGTCGCATGGCGTGGCAGCCTTGTTCGGGCGGGCCGATGCGGGCCGTCGCTCGTTGCCGATGTCGGCGGCCGAACTGCTGGAAGCCAATATGCTGATCTATCTGCAAGGGCTCGGCCTCTCGGCACCAGCGAATTGAAACCGGCCTCCGCCGCTTGACAGGGATCGGGTGCGTTCCCATAATGTGTATGTGACTAACATACACACTCACTGATATCGCGAGGGATCGATGCCGATCGTTGCGAGGCTTGATGAATATGGAAGAGGGGCCTGGTTCGCCTTTGCGGTACTGGGCTTCATCGTGTGGTGGCCGCTTGGTCTTGCGACCCTGGCCTTCATGTGGGGGAGTGGACGCATGTCTTGCGGATATGCCGGTGGAAACCGGTTCGAGCACCGGATGAGCCGTCTTCAGGAGAAGATGGATCGCATGCGGGAACGCATGGGGGAACGCGGCGGCCCTGGCGGCGGCTGGGGTCGATGGGGCGGTCCGCCGTCCAGCGGCAACCATGCCTTCGACGAGTACCGCGCAGAAACCCTGCGCAGGCTTGAGGACGAGCAGCGCGAGTTCCAGGACTTCCTGGGGCGTCTGCGCATGGCCAGGGACAAGGCCGAGTTCGACCAGTTCATGGCCGATCGTCGGCCCGGCAGCCAACCGGACCAGGATGCGGCCTGACGTGTCCGCCTGAAACCTGACGCCAGAGATGGCCCGCCTCGGCAACGAGGCGGGCCATTTTGCTTTGAGGAGGCTCCGCGCGCAGGGGGGCTCAGCGCATCCGCTCGCGCCGCCCCAGAGCCCGCAGCAGCGGCGCGCCGTTCGATTCGTTTCGCTGTCAACCCGGCATTAACCTTGCTGGGTGCTTAACTCGACCAGCACGAGTCGCTGATGAAGAAAACCCCGGATGCGCCCATCTTTCGCCGGATTCAAAGGCAATTGACAGGAACGGCATGTTCCCCAGTTCGCAAATTCGGTGGTGGCGCGAGGTATTCGTGGCCTCGGTCATCGATTTGGTCGGCGGGAGATTGGATCAGCAGCGCTCGATCGCGCTGACCGTCTGAAAGGATGACAGAATGAACCCCGCCGAGGTTGCGCAGGCTGCGCCACAGATCGACATGTCGTTCTGGACGTTGTTCTGGCACGCCCATATCGTCGTCAAGCTGGTCATGATGGGTCTGCTCGGCGCCTCTGTGTGGTGCTGGTCGATCATCATCGACAAGACGCTGCTCTATCGCCGCACCCGCCGCGATATGGATGCCTTCGAGGAGGTGTTCTGGTCCGGTCGGTCGCTGGAAGAGTTGTATCGCGATCTCGCGAGCAAGCCGGTCAATGATATGGCGGCGGTCTTCGTCGCGGCGATGCGGGAGTGGAAGCGCTCCTTCGAGAATGGCGGCCGCTCCGTCGCCAGCCTTTCGGCACGTATCGACAAGGTTCTCGACGTTACCATTCAGCGCGAAACCGAGCGGCTGGAATCGAAGCTGCTCGTGCTCTCGACCATTGCCTCGGCCGCTCCCTTCATCGGCCTGTTCGGCACGGTCTGGGGCATCATGAATTCCTTCACCGCCATTGCGGTCTCCAAGAATTCCTCCCTTGCCGTGGTGGCGCCCGGTATCGCCGAGGCGCTCTTCGCCACCGCGATCGGCCTGTTTGCCGCGATTCCGGCGCTGATGGCCTATAACAAGTTGCAGGCCGAAGTGGCCAAGGCCCAGAACCGCCTCGAAGCCTTTGCCGACGAGTTCTCCGCGATCCTGTCGCGGCAGATCGACGAGCGGCTGGCGGCGTAGGGGGCTGCACGATGGGCATGTCAGCAGCGACCGGCGCCAAGGCCGGAGGCAGGCGGGGCCGGCGTGGCCGCCGCCACAGCGCGATCGCCGAGATCAACATGACGCCGTTCATCGACGTCATGCTGGTGTTGCTGATCATCTTCATGGTGGCCGCGCCCCTGATCGCGACCGGGGTTCCGCTCGATCTGCCGCAGACCGGGGCGAAGCCGATCAATGTCGACCAGAAGCCGATCACCATTGCCATCGACAGCAAGGGCCAGATCTTCCTCCAGGACCAGCCGACGCTGGAGCCCGACCTGGTGACGAAGCTGCATGGCCTCGCCAAGCAGGGCTTCGACGAGCGCATCTATGTGCGCGGCGACCGTCAGGTCGATTACGGGCGCGTCGCATCGGTGATGTCGACGATCACGTCGGCCGGGTTCAAGCGTGTGGCGCTCGTCACCGAGCCCGCAACGCGCTGACGACGTGAAGGCGAGGTATTTCCAGCCGTGAAGCTCTCCACCTCCGAACCGGGAATCGCGCTCTCCGCTCTCGGCCACGTGACGTTTCTCGTCGCGGGGCTGCTGGCGTTCTCGTCGCCGAATCCCCTGCCGGAGAACGAAGAGGCGATCGCCGTCGAGATGGTCGATCCGAGTGCACTGAACCAGGTCACGCGTGGCGAACGCAAGGCTGAGAAGGTGCAGGAACAGCCGGTCCAGCGCGCCGAGCGCCAGTCGGAGACGGTCGAGCGCAAGGAAGCTGGTGAGGCCAAGCAGGACACCCCTGCGCCACCGACGCGGCCCGCCGAATTGAAGACCGCGGACGACAACGCTTCGGCGCCAATGCCGCCAGCCCGCCCTGCGCTGCAGCCCCCGAAGCCGGAGCCCAAGCCGCCGGAGCCGGCGAAGCAGCCGCCGCAGAAGGCAGAGGCTGCGGCTGAGCCAAAGCCGGATCTGCGCCGCGAGGAGCTCGCCAAGCTCGCCGAGGAAGCTGAACTGGCCTCCAAGGCGAAGCAGGCCGAGGAGGATGCCAAGGCCGCTGCCAAGGCGAAGGCCGAAGCCGAGGCGCAGGCCAGGGCCGACGCTGCTGCCAAGGCCAAGGCGGAAGCGCAGGCCAAGGCGGCCGCTGCCGAGGCGGCCAAGGAAAAGGCTGAGGCGGAAGCCAGGGCTAAGGCCGAAGCGGAGGCCAAGGCCAAGATCGCCGCCGCCGCCAAGGCAAAGGCCGAAGCAGAGGCCAAGGCCAAGCGTGAGGCGGAGATCGCCAAGAACTTCAACCCGACCGATATCGCCAAGCTTCTGCAATCGAAGGAGCCGGCTCAGTCCTCAGGCTCGTCCGCGCCGCAGGTGAACCGCACCGCGTCGCTCGGCACCGAGCGCGGCTCGTCGCAAAAGCTCAGCCCTTCGTTGCGCGCGCAGCTTGTCGGGATCATTCAGGACCAGCTTCTGAAATGCTGGAACGTGCCGATCGGGCTCGCGAATGCGAAGGGCGCAGTCGTGCCTTCGGTGCGGATGAAGCTGAATACCGACGGCTCGCTCGCGGGCCAGCCGGGCGTGATCAACACCTCGTCCGATCCGCTGTTCCGGGTCGCGGCCGATTCGGCCCTGACGGCGACACGCCGTTGCGCGCCCCTGCGCATTCCTGCTCAATTTGCCGCTTACTATGACGACTGGCGTGATGTCGTCGTCAATTTCGACGCTAGGGACGTGCTGTGACCCCCATGTTTCGCAACTCCATGATCAAGGGCGCCGGTCAGACCCGTTCCGGGCTGACGCGCCGCCATGCGCTGACCCTTGCCGGATCGGCCATGTCCTTGCCGCTGCTGGTGCCGGCGGCTGCGCGCGCGGAACTGGTGATCGACCTGCGCAAGGGTACTTTCCAGCCCATGCCGATCGCGATCGCCGATTTCGGCGGCGAGGCCGGCGTGATGGTGTCCGGCGTGATCACCAACAATCTCAAGCGTTCCGGCTATTTCCAGCCGATCGACAAGTCGCGCCACCCCGACAAGAACCCGGCCTTCGATGCGGTGCCGCAGTTCGAGGCCTGGAAGGCAGCCGGCGTGCAGGGGCTGGTGACGGGCCGCGTCTCGCGCGACGGTGGCCGGCTTCGTGCGGAATTCCGGCTCTGGGACGTCGTCACCGGCGAGCAGATCGACGGGCAGCAATATTTCACCGACCCGAATAACAGCCGGCGGGTCGGCCATATCATCTCGGACGCGATCTTCACGAAGGTCACGGGCGTCGGCGGCTTCTTCGATACCCGCGTCGTCTTCGTCGACGAATCCGGGACGAAGGAAAACCGGCGCAAGCGGCTCGCCATCATGGACCAGGACGGCGCCAATGTGCGCTACCTGACCAATGGCGAGGTCTCGGTCGTGACCCCGCGCTACTCGCCTGTGGCGCAGGAAGTCGCCTATATGGCACAGCGCACCGGCGAGCAGCCGCGCGTGCATGTGCTGAATATCGAAACCGGACAGCGTCAGGTCGTCGGGAATTTCCCCGACATGACCTCGAGCCCGCGCTTTTCACCGAATGGCGCGAAGATCGCGCTCAGCCTGCAGCAGGGCGGCAACGCAAATCTCTACATGATCGATATCGGCTCGCGCACGACKACGCGGCTGACTTCGACGGGCGCAATCGACACCTCGCCCTCCTTCTCGCCTGACGGCACCCAGATGGTGTTCGAGAGCGACCGCGGCGGTTCGCAGCAGCTTTATGTGATGGCGCTCGGCGGCGGGGAGGGCAAACGCATCTCGTTCGGCCAGGGCTCCTATTCGCAGCCGTCATGGTCGCCGCGCGGCGACCTGATCGCCTTCACGCGCCAGGGCGGTGGCGGCTTCGCCATCGGCGTGATGCGGCCGGACGGCTCGGGCGAGCGTATCCTGACCGAAGGCTTCCACAACGAAGCACCGAACTGGGCGCCGAACGGCCAGTACATCATGTTCTTCCGTGATCCAGGCGGGCAATCCGGCGGCAAGCTCTACATGGTCGATATCACGGGCCGGGTCGAAGTGCCGGTGCCGACACCGGCTTTCGCCTCGGATCCGAGCTGGTCTCCGCTGCTGACGACGGCGCGCTGAGGCGGCAATCTGTTGCTGTCGCGCAACAGCTCGGAGAATGCTGCATTTCGCTGCAATTGGTTAACCATACGCCGCAATGCCGCCACTTCGCCTTGATTTGGCAAGGTCTCGTTTAGGTTGACACATCATTGATGTGTCTGAGTTTCAGACTTTCTGATTGCGGAACCTAGACCCGCCTGGAGAATCAACATGCTGCTTGCCTCGCTCGCCAGCCCGCGCACTGCCCGTTTCGCCGCCGCCATCGCCGCCACGCTCGCACTGGGCGCCTGCGCCAAGGACCAGAACGCCGAAGCCGGCTTTGGAGCCGGCGGCGCGGCCACCCCGGGCAGCGCCCAGGACTTCGTCGTGAATGTCGGTGACCGCGTCTTCTTCGAGACCGACTCGACCGACCTGACGCCGACGGCCGTTTCKACCCTCGACAAGCAGTCCTCCTGGCTGCAGCGCTACCCGCGCTACACCTTCACCGTCGAGGGCCATGCCGACGAGCGCGGCACCCGCGAATACAACTATTCGCTTGGCGCTCGCCGCGCCCAGACGGTGCGCGACTATCTGACCTCGCGCGGCATCCAGGCCAACCGGATGCGCACGATCTCCTACGGCAAGGAGCGCCCGGTGGCGGTCTGCAACGACATTTCCTGCTGGTCGCAGAATCGCCGTTCCGTGACCGTGCTCGATGGCGCCGGCGGCGTCTGAGCATCCGGCTTTCTGAAATCTATCGAGGCCGGCACTTTCCCTGCGGAAGTGCCGGCCTTTTCATATTTTGGCCGCGGTGACAGCGTGTGATAACCCGTCACTTGAGAGAAACAGTCCGGTCTTCATGATGGTTCGAGAATTTGCCTTTCTACCCAGCCGGGCGCGACTGCTGGCTGCTGTCGCCTTCGGGGCCATTGCATGGGCTGCGTTGCCGGCTGCGGCGCAGGATGCAGCCGAGCTGACCGTGCGCACCGGGCGACTGGAAAACCAGGTCCGAGCGCTGTCTGGCCAGATCGAGCAGTTGCAGTTCGAGAACCGCCGGCTCACCGAGCAGCTCCGCAAGTTCCAGGAGGATGTCGATTTCCGCCTGAACGAGCGCGGCGGCGGTGGCGCTCGCCCGGGTGGCGCCGCGCCAGGGCCGGCTGCCCAGCCGCCGGCGACGCAGCCGGGGCGTCCGCGTCGGAATGATGCCTTCGACCCCTCAACGCACCCGGGTGGCTCGGGGGCGCCGCGTCAGCTCGGCAGCATGGAAGGCATTATCGAGGACGAATTCGCCGGGGCGGGCGGTGGTGGCCAGGGACCGCTCGACCTTCAGGGCGTCGGCCGACAGGTCCCGCAGGGTGCGCTGCCGCAGGGCGGACCGCGTGGCGGACCGAGCGTCGCGGCGACGGGCGCGGCGCCKAGCCCCAAGGACAGCTATGACACGGCCTATGCCTATGTCCTGCGCAAGGAATACGAGCAGGCTGAAATGGGCTTTCGTCAGTTCCTGCAGAGCTATCCGCGTGATCGGCTTGCCGCCGACGCCACCTTCTGGCTCGGCGAGAGCTATTTCCAGCGCCAGCGCTATCGCGAGGCTGCCGAGCAATTCCTCAAGATCTCGCGTGACTATCCGCGCGCCGGCAAGGGTGCCGACAGCCTGCTCAAGCTCGGCATGTCGCTGAATGGGCTTGGCGCGCGCGACCAGGCCTGCGCAACCTATGCCAAGGTCGGCGTCGACTATCCTTCCGCTTCCAATGCCGTGCGACAGGGTGTCGAGCGCGAACGGCGCCGCGCTCGCTGCGCTTGAGCGCGCTCGCTTCCAGCGATCCTGAGCATCTTCCGGTTTCCGCCGGCGAGGCGGCTGCGCTCTTCGCCGGGCTCGCGGGTGAAACGCGCCTGCTGGTTGCAGTCTCGGGCGGCCCTGATTCCGTTGCCCTGCTTTCCCTGTTGCACGATTGGTCGCAGCAGCCCGGTCGGCCCGCGCTTCATGCCGCGACGGTCGATCACGGCCTGCGCGAGACGTCCTCGAGCGAAGCTGAAGCCGTCGGCGCCCTCTGCTCCGGGCTGAGTGTTCCCCATGCGATCCTGCGCTGGGAGGGTCCGAAACCTGCGACCGGCATCCAGCAGCGGGCACGAGAGGCGCGCTATGCCCTGCTGGCGGCACATGCGGAGGCTCTCGGTGGTGCAGTGCTGGTCACGGCGCACACGCTCGACGACCAGGCCGAGACGCTGCTGATGCGGATGGCGCGCGGTTCCGGGCCGAGCGGACTTGCCGGCATGCGGGCCAGGGTGGGTAAGGATAGCACAGTGCTGGCACGTCCGCTGCTTGCCGTGCCGAAAGCGCGTCTCATCGCGACCGCTGAGGCGAGGGGGCTTTCCTACATTCGTGACCCGAGCAATGCCGATCCGCGGTTCGAGCGCGCGCGTTGGCGGACCCTGATGCCGATGCTGGCCGACGAGGGGCTCACAGCCGAACGTCTGGCGGTCCTGGCTGCGAGGCTGGCGCGCATGGATGCGGCGATAGAGCACCACGTCGCCCTGCTGCTGCCGTCGCTCATATTCGCAGGGGAGGGGACCGGGGTKACGCGGCTGCGCTTCGGCGCGTTGGTCGATCTTCCCGAGGAAATTGCCCTGCGGGTTATGGCCGAGGCGCTCGCCCTGGTGCCTGGATCGAATGCAGAACTGTCGCGGCTCGAGCGGCTGGAAGGCTGCGTGTTCACGCTTCTGGAGGCGGCACGGCGGGGCACGGCCATGACGCGGACACTATCGGGGTGTGTACTCGCGCTCGATCGGGACGGTGTCCTGACGCTGGCGCCGGAACCGGCGCGCAGACGGGGCGTTCACCCTGCGTCGCGATGAGCCTGGTTCAAATCTGCTGTTTCCCTTGGCAAGGGGCTTTGCCGCTCCTAGATTAACGCCTGAAACCCTTGGCCCTTTCCGGTTGGACCGGGCGGCCCGATCGGACAGAGAATGAATCCGAACTTCCGTAATTTTGCCCTCTGGGTGGTGATTTTCCTGCTGGTTCTGGCGCTCGTGACGCTGTTCCAGAGCCCGAGCCAACGCACCAGCACCAATGAAATCCCCTATAGCCAGCTCATCAACGAGAGCGAAGCCGGGCGGATTTCCAATGTCGTGGTCGCAGGCCAGGAGATTTCGGGCACGTTTTCGGACGGCCGCAGCTTCGTCACCTACGCTCCCTATGGCGACCCGGCTCTGCTGAAGACGCTGGCGCAGAAGGGGGTCCAGGTCTCGGCGCGTGCTCCGTCGGAGGGCACGCCCTGGTTCATGGCGCTGCTCGTCAATTCATTGCCCTTCGTCATCTTCATCGGCCTGTGGATCTTCATGTCCCGGCAGATGCAGAATGGTGCTGGTCGCGCCATGGGCTTCGGCAAGTCCAAGGCCAAGCTGCTGACCGAGGCGCATGGTCGCGTCACCTTCGAGGATGTCGCGGGCATCGACGAGGCCAAGGAGGATCTGCAGGAGATCGTCGAATTCCTGCGCGATCCCCAGAAGTTCCAGCGGCTCGGTGGGCGCATCCCGCGCGGCGTGCTGCTCGTCGGTCCTCCCGGCACCGGCAAGACGCTGACGGCGCGTGCCGTCGCCGGCGAAGCCAATGTGCCGTTCTTCACGATCTCGGGTTCTGATTTCGTCGAGATGTTCGTCGGCGTCGGCGCGAGCCGCGTGCGCGACATGTTCGAGCAGGCCAAGAAGAACGCGCCCTGCATCATCTTCATCGACGAAATCGATGCGGTCGGTCGTCACCGCGGCGCCGGTCTCGGCGGCGGCAATGACGAGCGCGAGCAGACCCTGAACCAGCTGCTCGTCGAGATGGACGGCTTCGAGGCGAATGAGGGTGTGATCATCATCGCCGCCACGAACCGCCCGGACGTGCTCGATCCGGCGCTGTTGCGCCCCGGTCGCTTCGATCGCCAGATCGTCGTGCCGAATCCCGACGTCGCCGGCCGCGAGAAGATCCTGCGCGTGCACGTCCGCAAGGTGCCGATGGCTCCCGATGTCGATCTCAAGATCCTGGCGCGCGGAACACCTGGCTTCTCGGGCGCCGATCTGATGAACCTCGTCAACGAGGCGGCGCTGCTGGCGGCTCGCCGCGGCAAGCGCATGGTCACCCATGCCGAGTTCGAGGATGCCAAGGACAAGGTCATGATGGGCGCCGAGCGCAAATCCATGGCGATGTCCGAGGAAGAGAAGAAGCTGACCGCCTATCATGAGGCCGGCCACGCCATCGTGGGCTTGTATGTCCCCGCCGGCATCCCAGTCCACAAGGCGACGATCATCCCGCGCGGTCGTGCGCTCGGCATGGTCAAGTTCCTGCCGGAGGGCGATCGCTATTCGATGAAGTTCAAGGAGTTCACCTCGCAGCTCGCGGTGGCCATGGGCGGTCGCGTTGCGGAGGAGATCACCTTCGGCAAGGAGAACATCACCTCGGGCGCCACCGGCGACATCCAGCAGGCGACCAAGATGGCCAAAGCCATGGTCACGCAGATGGGCTATTCCGATGAACTCGGCCTGGTCGCCTATGGCGACAACCAGGAAGAGGTTTTCTTGGGCATGTCGATGGGCCGGACCCAGAGCGTGTCGGAAGCGACCGCGCAGAAGATCGATAGCGAAGTGCGCAAGCTCGTCCACCAGGGCTATCTGGACGCCAAGAAGATCCTCAACGAACATCATGAGGAATTCGTCCACGTGGCCGAGGCGCTGCTCGAGTTCGAGACGCTGACCGGCGACGAGATCCGCGATCTGATCGCCGGCAAGCGCCCGACCCGCGATGCTGACGATACGCCGTCGGCGCCGCGCGGCTCGGCGGTACCGAGCGCCGGCCGCGGCCGTAAGCGCGACGAGCCTGACGCTGGTCTGGAGCCGCAGCCGCTGGTCTGAACGGCCTCGTTCGGACCTGACACATGAAGGCGGCCATATTGGCCGCCTTTTTCTTTGCCTGCGATCAATGGTTAGGTGGGGCTGCTGCGTGTGACCGAGTTGGGGACGAGACCCGCGCGATCGTTCCTGTCTTCGTTCCGGCGGCGTTGCCCATGATAAAATTCGTCATAAAACGTGACAAGGCGGAACGCATGTCCCGCTATAGAAGAATTCAACAGGGCCGGGAGCGGGCTGGTTGCAACCGCGCCCCGGTTGTCCGCGAAGCTCCCATCATGGCCGCCATCTGGATCGACTGGATATGACGCGCAAATATTTCGGAACCGACGGCATCCGCGGCCGCGCCAATGGCGTGATCACGCCCGATCTGGCGCTCAGGGTCGGCCAGGCCACCGGTATCGCGTTTCGGCGCGGCGAGTACCGCCACCGCGTGGTGATCGGCAAGGATACGCGGCTCTCGGGCTACATGATCGAGACGGCGCTGATCGCCGGCTTCACCTCGGTCGGCATGGATGTGCTGCAGCTCGGTCCGATGCCGACGCCGGCGGTCGCGATGCTGACGCGCTCGATGCGCGCGGATCTCGGCGTGATGATCTCGGCGTCGCACAATCCCTATGAGGATAACGGCATCAAGCTGTTCGGTCCCGACGGCTACAAGCTCAATGACGAGGTCGAGAGCGAKATCGCCGCCCTGATCGATTCCGATCTCGGAGCGCAGCTTTCGGAGGCTGCGATGCTTGGCCGTGCCAAGCGCATCGACAGCGCCCATGCGCGCTATATCGAATTCGCCAAACGCACCTTGCCGCGCAACATGAATCTCGACGGGCTGCGCATCGTCGTCGATTGCGCCAACGGCGCCGCCTACAAGGTTGCGCCCGAGGCGCTCTGGGAGCTCGGGGCCGAGGTCATCGCCATCGGGGTCGAGCCGGACGGCTTCAACATCAACAAGGATGTCGGCTCGACCAAGCCGGATGCCTTGGCTCAGAAGGTACGTGAACTGCGCGCCGATATCGGCATCGCCCTTGATGGCGACGCTGATCGCGTGCTGATCATCGACGAGCAGGGACATGCCGTCGATGGCGACCAGCTGATGGCCGTAATCGCGCGCAGCTGGCAGGAGGACGGTCGTCTCTCGGCGCCTGGCATCGTCGCGACCGTGATGTCGAATCTCGGGCTGGAGCGCTATCTCGCCGGACTCGGCCTGAGCCTTGAGCGCACCGCTGTGGGCGATCGTTATGTGCTCGAGCATATGCGGGCGAACGGCTTCAACCTTGGCGGCGAGCAATCCGGCCATATCATCCTCTCCGACTATGCGACGACCGGAGACGGGCTCGTGGCGGCGCTGCAGCTGCTTGCGGTGGTGAAGCGGATGGACAAGCCGGTCTCGGAAGTCTGCCACTGCTTCGAGCCGCTGCCGCAGATCCTCAAGAACGTGCGCTACAAGCAGGGCCAGCCCCTGACGGAGAAGCCGGTCGTCAACGCGATCGAGGCCGCCAGGCAAATGCTCGGCGATAGCGGGCGTCTCGTCATTCGTCCGTCAGGCACCGAGCCGGTGATCAGGGTGATGGCCGAAGGCGATGACCGCGACCTGGTGATGCGCGCTGTCGACGACATCGTCGATGCGGTGACGAAGGCCGCAGCCTGACGCAGCTGGCCGGCTACGTCTTCGATCAAAGATTACCATGAGGGTAGGACGTGTCCCCGCGCATTCCAACTTTGGGCTGCGCGGGATTTGCTCGTTTGCATGAGATTTCGTGGTTAAGCGGTAAGGTTAAGCGTCGTTTAAGGAATTCGTGCCAGGGTCCTTCCCGTCGGTAACACGCGCGAGCTGAGTATCGCGTCGCGCAAACTCGAGGGACTCTGCCATGGGCAGCCTGAAAATTCTCGCGCTGGCGGGCGCCATGGCCTTCGGAGGCTCCGCAGTGGCCTCTGCTGCCGACCTCGCCCCTCTGCTGCCTCCACCGCCGGAGCCTGTTGCCCTGCGCGGGACGATTGGGTCCGGTTGGTATTTGCGCGGTGATGTAGGTGTCGGTTTGCAGACCGTCGGCAAGTACCAGCAGGACGACCTTGCGGCTGTCGGCGGCGTGCTTTTCAATAAAACCGATCAAACGGCCTTTTTCGGTGGCGTCGGCGTGGGCTACCGCTTCAACAATTGGTTCCGCATCGATGGTACATGGGAGTATCGCGGCGGAGGGACGATTGGGGTCAATGATAAGCTMTTCAACTCCTTCGCCAATGGCACCCAGACAAATACCTACAAGGGCAACCTCTCCTCGATGGTGGCCCTGTTCAACGCCTATGTCGATCTCGGCACCTGGAACTGCCTGACGCCCTATATCGGCGCCGGTATCGGTTATGCGCAGAACCGCATCTCGGGGTTGACCGAACAGGGCATCGTGTTTGCCAATGAGCCTTTCGGTCCGGTTTCCCCGACGCTGGGCACCGCGAGCAACGGCACCCGTTCCGGCGTCGCCTGGGCGCTCATGGCGGGGCTCGGCTATGAGGTGAACAAGAACCTGACCCTTGAAGTTGGGTATCGCTACCTCAATCTGGGCGATGCCCAGTCTGGGCGCATTCAAAATGCATTCCTGACGGAATCCTATGGGCCGCTGAAGGCCAAGGACATCCAGAGCCACGACATCCGCATCGGCATGCGCTGGAATTTCGGCGATCCCGATTGCTGCGCAGCTCCGGCTCCGATCGCCTACCAGGCGCCGGTCGTGCGCAAGTACTGACTATCTGGTTCTCTAGCTTCGCAAGGAACGGCGCGGATCATCGATCCGCGCCGTTTGCATTTCGCAACTCCGCAAGACTGTGAGGCTCCAAGTCGGGCCGCGTTGACAAAGCCTCCATCCCTTCGCCCTATTCGTGCTTGGCCGAGGCGTTMGCAGTCGGGACACGCCTCCACTGACCAGGCTTCCAGCCCACGCGCCATCGCCGTTCGCGCTGGCCCTCTGCAAGGATATGATCATGAAGACACGCGCCGCCGTTGCCTGGGAGGCCGGAAAGCCGCTGACCATCGAAACCATCGAGATCGGCGGCCCGAAGGCGGGCGAGGTCCTGGTCGAGGTGATGGCGACCGGCATCTGCCACACCGACGCCTACACGCTTTCCGGGCTCGATTCAGAGGGCAAGTTCCCGGCGATCCTCGGCCATGAGGGCGCCGGCATCGTGCGCGAGGTCGGCGCCGGGGTCACGACGCTGAAGCCAGGCGACCACGTCATTCCGCTCTACACGCCGGAATGCCGCAGCTGCAAAAGCTGCCTGTCGCGCCGCACCAATCTCTGCACCGCGATCCGCTCGACACAAGGCCAGGGCGTGATGCCGGACGGCACATCGCGCTTCTCCTGCGATGGCGGCGAGGTCTTCCACTATATGGGCTGCTCGACCTTCGCGAATTTCACGGTGCTGCCCGAGATCGCGCTGGCGAAGGTTCGTGAGGACGCGCCCTTCGACAAGATCTGCTATATCGGCTGCGGCGTGACGACGGGGATCGGCGCGGTGATCTACACCGCCAAGGTCTGGCCCGGCGCCAATGTCGTGGTCTTCGGGCTCGGCGGCATCGGCCTCAACGTMATCCAGGGTGCCCG
>NZ_JBFTKP010000018.1:0-126232 GCF_056396005.1 Allobosea sp. 05T439
GGGGCCAGGCGATGACAGCGTCATGGCGTTCACAGACTTCGGCATCGAGACGCTCAAAGGCCTCGCCGAAATCTACAAAGCCAATCCTCACCTGCTCACAAGATCGGACGACCCGAAATAGCCGTACTGCGGCCTACGCCGCATGGTTACGCCGCTGCGATCGATCTGAACAAATCGCCGATGTGACAAAAAAATGAAAACGCGATTGGAAAATGCCCCGAAATCCTACCGGCATTCCACGCGGTGAATTGCTTGTTCGAAATTGCGGCGGGGAGAGGAGGCCGTGGGGGGCGGCCCTAAGGTTTAAGGTATCGGATGTGCAGTTGGCCTCTTATGAGCGAACGGATCGCTCAGTCCGCTGGCGCGAGCGCACCGTCGTTCAAGATGATGTGCCTGTACTGATGTGGTCAGCGGTCCCGGGAGACAATCGAATCCGGCCAACCGGGCTACACGCTTCCCGAAGGCTGTGCTTGTAATCGTAGGCCGTTGTCAGTGCGGGAAGCTAATTTTCTCGGCGGACGTGAGGATCGTCGCTGCGGTCTCGTCGCTCTTGTGAGTCCTAAATTATCGAGAAAAATGCGCGCCCACGTTGGCCACCGAATTCGCTCAGGTTCTTGGCTCAGGCGTCTCCGCCGGCTTGGCGTGCTCGGTCACGAGTTCGCTGACGGACGCGTCTAGGGCCTGCGCAATTTGCCAAAGGCTCACTGCAGTGGGATTACGCAAGCCCTTTTCGAGGGCGCTAACGTGCGCTCGATCTACGCCGAGCCGTTCGGCAACCTGTGCTTGCGTCAAGCCCTTTGACAGCCGCAATGCTCGGGCGTTGGCCGCTATGATCAAGCGAATATCCATATAGTGCTGTTACGGCGKACGTGCCGTTTAGCGCGACGCGGTTTAATGCGTTGCGCTTTACCGCACATTGTGAGTTATTCTGAGCGGTGAGGACCAGCTAGAGCCGCCGTGGACGGCAGGAAATTAGGGCCACCAACTGTGAACGGTCAACCAAACACGCTCAGAGGCTTTCCCGGTCTGAAATTTAAGTTCCTGATAGAGCGCGTACAGCGGACCGAAACAAACTTCGAATTGCTCATAAGCGCGGCCGGACCGCGCGATGATCGCGAGAGATGGCTTCGGGCGTTCCAATGTTGGTGCGATTTCCATGACCTAAGTCCCGAAATTATTCATGGCAATTCACGAACCCATAGGACTGCCACCAGGACGCTTGTTGCATGCTGGCCGTCGATACCCGCATTTCTCTTCCGATTGATTGGAGAGGACTGGGCTCGATATTCTCACCAAGATGGAAACGCAGCGTCAGCGGTCGAAGAATGGCAAATAACAGCCCTCCGACAACAAATTAGCAAACTTGAGAAGGGCATTCGACAGGTCGACAGCAGGGTGTGGAAGGACACCACGATTGGTTTTCGACGACCTCGACGAGCCTACAGCACTCGTTTGACCGCGTTCGCGAGATCCGGAGATGGAGCCAGATGACCCATGGTACCAACCTGTCGCCACCTGAAGATGAATGCCGATAATGCGCGCGCCATGCAACCTTGAGGAGTGGCGACGCATACGCCCTCCGAGCCTCGGAGAGTTTTTGCGGGTCGCCGATCGTTGGCGACTGTCGGAGGATGATCAGGTTCGGATTCTGCGGTGCGGTTCCGTTGAGCAGTTGAGACGCTGGATCGCGATCAATCAGACCAATGAGGCGTTGGTCACGAGCAGCGATACAGGGGAACGCATTGCTGCCGTCGTCGGAGCGGCCGAGGCTGCAGGATATCTTTACACCTCCGAGGACGAACCACTCTGGCTCCGTGGTTCAATCACGGGACAACCGTATCAAGGCCAGACGCCCTTGAGCCTCATGAAGGAGGGCAGCGTCGAGGACATCATGAACGTCCGTCGGTATCTCATGGGCCTCACTCAGGGCGGCCCTGGTCCAAATGACGTCGATCGCGATTTCACTCCCTACACCGACGATGACTTGAAGTGGGAGTGACGGGTCCTGATGTCGGAAATCCGGGCAATCTGTTTCGACGCGTTCGGGACGCTTGTGAAAATGGTAGATAAACGCCGTCCATTCCGAAGGCTGATGAACGAAAAGGGGACGGATCACCGTGCGGTCGACGTTCTGACCCGCCCGTTGAGCCTTAGAGAGGTTGCCAAAGAACTTGCCATCGTCATCGGCGAGGCGCGTTTGCGGGAACTGGAACTCGATCTTGATGCCGAGCGGGCTTCTATCCAGCTGCGCCCCGGAATGGCGGTGCTTTGGGCAGCGCTCCGACGGGCTGACTTGCGCATCGGAGTCTGCTCGAATCTGGCCCAGCCTTATGCTGAACCGCTGCTAGCTATCCTCCCAGGTATTCCTGACGCGCTCGTCCTTTCGTTTGAAGTCGGCTTCATCAAGCCACAGCCAGAAATCTTTCATTGCGTTTGCGAGGAACTCGGCCTTCGCGCCGAGCGGATCTTGTTCATCGGTGACACCCTAGAGGCAGATATCGTGGGGCCGAGGGCCGTCGGCATGCACGCCATGACTATCGACGCCTTCGAAGCAGCTGTGAACGGTCGTGAAGAGCGCCGGATATCCGCTGACGAAGTGCAGTCGCCTGAGATCCATCAGCTACTCGAGCGGGTGCGCGAATGCGTCTGCTCGTGATTTCGGACCTTCATCTGGAGTTCGGGCCATTTGAGTTCCCGACGCCCATGCCAGAATTCAACGTGGCCGTTTTTGCTGGCGACATTGGTCAGCCTATTGTCGGCGCGATCGAGTGGATGGCCCGCCAAAGGGAGTCCGGTCCCCTAATGGGATGCCCCGTCGTCTATGTCGCAGGAAACCACGAGTTTTACCGCAGCGAGATGAAGTCGAATCTAGCCKAGGCCAGAAGGGTCGCTGACAACGCCGACATTCACTTTTTGCATCGACGGGTGGTCAGCATCAATGGCGTCCGCTTCATTGGGTGCACGCTTTGGACCGACTATCGACTGCTCGGAACTCCCAAACCCTCGATGATCACGGCTGGCCAGGAACTGAATGACCATCGCCTGATCCGGTACCGCGAGGAGAGCGGACACTTCAGTCGCTTCATGCCATGGCACGCCGCGGCAGAGCATCGGCTCGATCTTGCTTTTATTCGCGGCGAACTGGCAACTTCGCATGACGGGCCGACCGTCGTGGTGACCCATCACGCGCCACACCCGCAATCCGTTCAGCCAAGGCACCAGGGCAGCGCGCTGTCGCCGGCATTCGTGTCAGATCTCAGCGCTATGATCGAACAGTTTCAGCCTGAGCTCTGGATCCATGGACACGACCATGGATCGCACGATTATCGGGTAGGCAAGACGCGCATTTTTGCAAATCAGGCCGGCTATCCAAACCTCCACCGGGATCGCGAGAACAGCGGGTTCGATCCGCGCTGCGTCATTAAGGTCGATGGAGCGCTGAAATGAGTGGCTACAACGAAGTACAATGCGAGAGGACGCTGCCTGCCACCGATCCGGGGTGTGGCACGATGTTTCACACGCGAGCATTCATCGCCGTCTTCGGGGAGAAGGGCGGGATTGTTGCTCGCCAAAGCCTCCCGGCGGCCATGAAGTATCTGCCGTCCGGTGTTGTCGGATGATCGCGCCGGTCGTTCAATCTGGATACTCGCGGGCGAGCCGATCATAAGCGTCCTCGGCTGCGGCGTCGCCCACCATGGCATTTTCGATTTCATTCTCGTCGACGAGCACCCCGCCGAAATGGCCGACGAAGGCGCGAGCCAAGCCTCGGTCTTCGAATGCGCTTCGGACCGTATCGGACCCTGGAAAGCGATCGAGAACCCGGAAGCCGATTTGCCAGTCCCCACACCAGCTCTCGATCCTGCGCAGGCGCTCCGGCGCGGCGACGGGGTCCAATATCATTTCGACTTGATGGATGAATCCCGACATCACGCTCTCCCTACGACCGGCACCTCTTCGAGCCGCGTCGTGTAACGCGGCGAACGCATATCGCGGGGGCGTTCTTGATCAGCGCCCACGACAGGTCGATCGGTGTGTCGAGGTAGTCATCGGCCGGCGAAGGAAAGCCCGCGCGCACGGCCTTCAGGTAGACCGGGAGAAAGATTGGAGGTCCGAGGACGGCGGGGGACATGTGCATCGCGATGCGCTCCCATTTGCAGAACATAACAAGAACATCAGAAGGCGCGAGTCAATGTGAATCAAGTAACAGGAGCACCTAGATCGCCGGGGAGGCCGAAGAACGTCCACCGGAGTAGGGCGGCTTAAAACCCGGCCGCGCCCGGGAAGGCTGCCGCGAAGCCGCCTGGGAATGGGGGCAGCAGAGCTCTGTTCTCATCTCTGAAGCGATCCATCAGATAGGTCCCCATAGACCAGCTCCGAAACCCGCCGTCGGCGGCCTTTTCAGCCATGACCGCGCGTATGCCGGTCGAGTTCATCACGATCGAGCGCGACGCCCTGGCGCGCATAGATCTGGGCCTGACGATACAGCGGCAGATGATCGGCATATTTCGAGACCAGAACTTGGGCGACCGTCGCCTCGGTCGGGATGCCGCCCTGCAGGCGCCTGCACCACGACGTCCTCGCAGGACCGGCAGGCGTATTTCGGTCGGCGCAGCACTAACTAGCACGCGGAACTGGGCCGGCACTATGTCCAGACGCTCGGCGACATCCTCGCCAGGACTGGAAGGGTGCACGAGGGTTGATGGTGATCGGAACGCGGCCGCGAACCAGGCACACCGCAGCACAGTCCGAGCTTCGCGCTCGCTCGCTTGAACGGACCTGGTCAGCGGACCCCATCAGGGCCAGCGGCCATTAGCGCCGCGCCAACAGGCCGGAAAGATGACCGCACCCGACCGATCGTCAGGTCATCCCAAATGAACCCTTGCAGAGCAGGGGCCGTCCAAAGATGACTATGCTGTATCGCTTGACGGACCGCCGCTGTCGTCGTGGCGCTCCCGTGGTGAACCTGGCCCCTAGCGCATCCCTCGATTCATGCGTTGAGATTGCACCATCAAAGCCCGGGATCAAACACCTAAGCGAAATTGTTTGCTCGACTGGACCCGACTCAACATACAGCGCTTCGTACTCCCCTGCTGGATGCAGGCGACGCGCCAATCCCTGTAGGTCTCGTTGAGCGAGGAGGAGCGCCGGGAAGGCTCGAAGCGGCTGCGGTGGCACGCAACGCCTCGCCCGCAAGCTCGGTCCCAATCGAGCCGCCGAGCTTCTGGTGAGCGGCCGCTTCGCCAGCCCGCAGGGGAGGGCGAGTTGGGCTGTCGTCAACCGTGTTGTGCAGGATGGAATTACGAGCCCCGAGCCGCCCGGTCCTTTCGGGACGAGCTCCGAGGTGACCCTCGGCCTTTCCAGCTAACGATGAGAGCGCCCGAAAATCTAAATTAATATAATAATTATACTATAAATGATTCAGTAGATCGATGTTGATAATGTATATACATATAATATATATTCGAAACAATAAGATTGATTTGGCGAATTCTCTAATTTAATCCATGGCCTGAAAAAATATAATTTGTTGCGCTGTGCAAGCTGATTTCTAACTCGCGAACCGCATTCATTCGACCGCGAGTTCGTCATGTATCAGCCAGGCCGGCAGTTCTTGCATACACCAGGGCCGAGTGCGATTCCGGACCGCGTCCTGAATGCCATGCACCGGCAACCGCTGGATCTCAGTGATCCGCAGCTGGCGGAGATCGTGCAGTCCTGCCTCGTCGATCTCAAGGGGGTCTTCGCTACGGCCGGCGACATGTTCATCTATGCGGCCAACGGACATGGCGGCTGGGAAGCTGTGCTCAGCAACCTCTTCGCACCCGGAGAGGCAGCACTCATTCCGGAGACGGGATATTTCTCCGAAAGCTGGGCAGCCCACGCCCGCATGCTCGGCATCGACGCGCAGATCATGCCCGGCGACATCAGGCGCGCCATCGATCCGGAGCGGCTCGAAGCCACGCTGCGGGATGATCGCGCCGGCAGGATCAAGGCCGTTCTCGCGGTTCATGCTGACACGGCGACCGGGGTCGCCAGCGATGTTCCCGCCTTGCGCGCCGCGATCGATGCGGCCCGGCACCCGGCTCTGCTCGTGGTCGATGTCGTGGCCTCGCTGGGCGCCGCGCCGTTCCGCATGGACGAATGGGGCGTCGACGTCGCGATCGGCGCGTCGCAGAAGGCCTTGATGGGGCCGCCCGGCCTGGCCTTCGTCGCGGCCAATCCGCGTGCGCGAGCCGTCGCCGCAGATGCGCGCAGGCCGCGTCATTATTG
The DNA here is from genome assembly GCF_056396005.1 of Allobosea sp. 05T439. Lineage (NCBI taxonomy): Bacteria > Pseudomonadati > Pseudomonadota > Alphaproteobacteria > Hyphomicrobiales > Alloboseaceae > Allobosea > Allobosea sp. 05T439. The sequence continues at coordinate 6,271 of NZ_JBFTKP010000018.1, forward strand.
GGATTGGGCGTATCGGCTCGGAGCGGAAGGATATCGCCGCTTTTGCGGCACGGCGCCGGAGCATGGCCTGTTCGCACTCCAGGCCGCCCTCCAGATACTGCGCGAAGAGGGGCTCGCCGGGGCGCAGCTCCGCCATGCCAGGCTCGCGCGAGCCGTCTGGCATGCGGTCGAGGCCTGGGGGGTGGCCGGCGACCTCTGCCTGAATGCCCTCCGGCCGGACGAGCGCTCGACCTCCGTCACCACGATCCTGACGCCGGCGGGTTTCGACAGCGGGCGGGTCCGAGAGCACGCCCGGGCATATCGCGGCGTCGCGCTCGGTGGCGGGCTCGGTGCGCTCGCCGGCCGTGCGTTCCGGATCGGCCATCTCGGCGATCTCAACGAGCCGATGATCCTGGGCTGCCTCGCAGCCGTCGAATTGACCCTGCGCGATCTCGGCCTGCGTTGCGGCCGGGATGGCCTGCCTGCCGCGATCGAAAGCCTGGCTTCTTCGGGGCGCGCCGCGGAGGCGCCGGAGTTTCCGAGGTCTGCGGCCGTGCCGGCCTGATCCTGCATCGGGCTCGACAGATCACCACACGAGGCGCCGCCGGTTCACCGGCGCCGACACCGGGAGATGACCGATATGATGCCCTTGTTTTTGCCGATCGACGTTGCTGGCGTGGAGCCGGTCGCCATCGCGATCGCCAGGGAACGCGTCGTCGAGGGCGCGCCCGAGGCGAGGGCCTGGATGATGGAGCGACATGCCGGTGGCAGCGTCACCTCCGGCATCTGGGAGGCGACGCCGGGCACCTGGCGCGTCGCCTATGACAAGTGGGAGTTCTGCTCCATCCTCTCGGGGGTGTCGATCCTCACCGAGGATGGCGGCGTGCCGCGCACCGTAAAGGCGGGCGACACTTTCGTCATCCGTCCCGGCTTCACCGGACTCTGGCAGGTGGTCGAGACGACCCGCAAGACCTTCGTGATCCACCGGGCCTGATGCTTGGGTGAGCACAACATGCCGTCGCCGCCGCTCATCCATCGAATGAGACTAAATCATTTGCCGCTGATCGTGGGCGCTCGATAGCTTCTCTCATGCCGGCGTCACGATGCAGCGCCCGGCTTTCCCCATGTCCCACCGGCTCGTGCTTCGGCCGGATGCCGCTTTCGTCGGCGTCGCGAAGGCGCACCGTTTTCAGGAGGGCCTCGCGAGAGGCTGGCGAAAGATGACGCTCTTCAGCGACGGATTTGTCGAGACGCCCTATTGGTGGGAAGCGGCGCCGCCAGAGGAAGGTCGGCCGCAATCCGAGCTGCGGGATGTCGACTTCCTGGTCATCGGCGCCGGGCTGACGGGCCTGAATGCCGCGATCACTCTGGCCAGCGCCGGTTGCGACGTCGCCGTCGTCGATGCGCAATTGATCGGCGAGGCCGCGAGCACGCGCAATGGCGGGCAGATCCGGGCGGAGAGCAAGGTCGCAACCGGTGAACTCAGCAGGCGCTTCGGCGAAGACGTGGCGCGCGGGGTCCTTGCCGATTTCACCGCGGGCCGGGCCTTCCTCGGCGAGCGCATCGCTGCGCTGGGGATCGACTGCGACTATCAATGGACCGGCTTCTTCTTCGGTGCCCATACCCGGCGCGACCATCTCGCCCAACAGCTCCGGCACGAGAAGGCGAAGGCCGCCGGCCGGGTGATCGGGGCGGTGGTTCAGCCATCCAAACTCAAGAGCGAAGTGAAGACCTCGCTGTACCATGGCGGATATCTCTATTTCGACGGCGGGCAATTGCATCCGGCGCGCTATCACGCTGGCCTGCGCCGGGCGGCTGTCGCTGCTGGCGCGTCGCTGTTCTCGCGCCTGCCCGTGCAGGAGATCGTCCGGGACGGCGCCGGCTTCCTGGTCCGCTTTCCGGGCAAGGAAATCCGCGCCCGGCAGGTGATCCTCGCCACCAACGGCTATACCGATCAGGCCGCGACCTGGGTCCGGCGTCGCCTGATCCCGGCCCGCAGCTACATGATCGCCACCGAGCCGCTGGCGCCGGGCCTTGCTGAAGCGCTGATTCCCGGCGGAAGGCCGGTCGCCGACACTAAGCGCATCCTCTACTATTTTCGCACCTCGCCGGATCGACGGCGGATCCTGTTCGGCGGCCGCGCCAGCTTTAGCGATGACGGAGCCCGCACGGCCGCGACGCGGCTGCACGGCTTCATGACGAATGTCTTCCCCGAACTCGCCCAGACGAAGCTGACCCATGCCTGGTACGGCAATTTCGCGCTGGCATTCGATTGGCTGCCGCATATCGGCGTGCACGAGGGCGTGCACTATGCCTGCGGCTGCAATGGCAGTGGCGTGATGATGCTGAGCTATCTCGGCCATGCGGCGGCGCTCAGGGCGATGGGCCACCCCGGCGTGATCAAGGGCCTCGACCGCGTGCCGTTCCGGACCCTGCCGACCTATGACGGCCGCCCCTGGTTCCTGCCGGTGGTCGGCAATGCCTACAAGCTCCGCGACGGCTGGAACCGGATGACCGACCGGGCGGCATAGGCCCGCTTTTCGGATCGTCTTTGCGGAAATGGCGAAGCGGCCCCGAGGGGCCGCTTCTTCGTTTTTGTCGCTCCGGGCGAGGCTCAGCCGAGAAATGGCATGATGAGCCGCGCCTGATCCGCTGCGTTGCGGGGATGGATCTGCTCGATGGTCGAGCCGGTCAGGACATGCAGCGCCCGTGTCGCCTCGGCGGTGAAGACGATCGTTCCGTCGGATTCGATGCGCTCGACGCCGTCCCAGCGGAGCGAGCGCTCGTTGATGGCGACGGCTTGCGCCTCGCTCCAGTGCTCGGCGAGATCGAGGCTGATCTCTCCGTTCTCGACACGCACGGGATAGCCGCCGACCAACCCGAGCACGCCGGGCAGATGCGTGCGCACCGGCGACGGGTGCAGCAATGCGCGCATGGCATCGATGGCAGCAGAGGCCGTGATCCGGTTGAAATGCAGATCGAACGGGAAGGGGAACGGAGCGCTCAGAGCTTCGTGGCCGAGCTCGCTGTAGTCCTTGCCGTCGACGGTCACCTGCAGGAGATAGGGCGGCAGCTCGGCCGCGGGCTCAGCCTGGAACACCGCGTATTCGAAGGCGTGCTGAGCCACCAGCCTGACCTCGACCCGCGCCGGTGGGACGCCGAGCCTCTCGCCCAGCAGTGCCTGGATCTTGGCGACGGGCTCGCGGACATTGCCGATGCCGCAACTCGGCCTGAGGCCGCTGCGCGCCAGGCTCGGATTGACGACGTCCGGGAAGGACGCGGCGATCCAGTGCGTGTCGATGGCGGCCTCCGCCAGGCGGTCGCGGAACATCGCCATCGGCGCGAGCTGGAGGCTGACATAGCCGCCGAACGGCACCTTCTCGGCCGGGGTTTCCGCTGCGCCGTCGAGCCCTCCTACCTTCCACCAGGGTAAGAGCGTCGGCGCGCAGAACACGATGTCCGGCGCGATGCGGCGCAGGGCGGCGACACTGGCCGGCTCGTTGAAATCGAAGCCCACCGCTTCGAATCTGGGGAAAAAGCCGTCGATGCCGCAGCCGAGCAGGGCGTTATTGATGCGGGCGCGTGCCTTGTCGATCGAGCGGCTCGCCACCACGATCCGTTCGAACAGGCCGCTGCGCCCCGCCGCTTCGAGCACGTTGGTGCCAAGCTCGCCGAGCGAGACGATGAGAAGCGTGGCAGACATGGTCACCCCAGGATGTCGAGAATATCAGCGACCGTCTCGCCGAGCGCAGCCGAGGCGTAACCGCCTTCCTGCACGATCACCATGGGCAGGTTCAACTGCGCGATCCGTTCGGCCATGCGCCGGAAGCCGGCATCGCTGACCGTGTGTCGCCCATGCGGATCATGGACCGAGGCGTCGACGCCGAGCGACAGCACGAGCGCCTGCGGAGCAAAGCCTCGGATGCCATCCAGCGCCGCCGCGAGCGCGTCGAGGAAGGGGCCATCGCCCGAGCCGACCGGGAAGGGGACGTTGAGGGTCGCGCCTTCACCCGCGCCTTCGCCGCGCTGATCGGCATAGCCCCAGTAAAACGGGTAATACTGGTCGGGATCGCCATGGATCGAGGCGAAATAGACGTCGCCGCGTTCGTAGAAGATCTCCTGCGTGCCGTTGCCGTGATGGACGTCGACATCGAGGATGGCGACGCGGTCGAAGCGCTTGCGCAGTTCCTCGGCGGCAACCGCCGCATTGTTGAGGTAGCAGAAACCCATGGCGCGATCGCTGCCGGCGTGGTGGCCGGGTGGCCGGCACAGCGCGTAGCTGCAGGCGCTGCCCTCGGCAACGAGCTGTGCCGCCGTCGCCGCGCCCCGTGCGGCGGCATAGGCGGCCTGCCAGGTGCCGTCCGTGATCTCGCAGGCCATGTCACCGGTATACCAGCCGAGCCGGCCGACAGGGCCGGCCGGGCAGCGCGCCGTGGTACCGCGCGGGTGCACGTTCGGCATGGCCGCAGCCTCCGCCCCCGCGAATGCGGTCCAGTCGGCCCGCGCCATCTGAAGGAACGAGACGAAATCCGCGTCATGCACGGCCAGGATCGGGGCGAGCCCGAGATCGCGTGGTTCGATCAAGGCATGGCCGCGCCGGACCAGCGCGTCGTGGATGAAGATTGCCCGCTCCGCGGTCTCCGGGCTGGGCACGACCTGGCCTGAACGAATGAAGCGCGTGCCGTTATGCGCCAACTGCTGAGCCGACCAAACAACCTGCATTCCGTTTCTCTCTTTCGGCCGGTCGACGCCTTGACAATGCAAATCAGCTTGTTTCCAATAGTCAACAAGTGAGCATAATAGAAAACACGGGTCAAGGCGGACCGCACGACAACGGCACGCCGGCTGCAAGGCGAGGAAGACGAAACATGCTGCGGAACACGGCTTCGGGTCAGCTCTTCGAACGGGGGCTGAAGGTACTGGTGGAGGGGGTGAGCTCGGCCTCGCGCGGGCCGACCAATTATGCCCCTTACCCGCCCTATATGCGCAGCGGCTCGGGCGCCCGCCTCCGCGACGTCGACGGCAACGAGTATATCGACTGGATGATGTCTTTCGGCGCCTTGCCGCTCGGCCATGCCCATCCGGCCATCGTCGAGGCGGTGCAGCGCGAGGTCGTGCACGGCACCCATTTCGCGACCGCGCTGGAGGTCGAGGTCGAGGTCGCCGAGATGCTGGTCGACCTGCTGCCGCATGCCCAAAAGATCCGCTTCGCCAATACCGGCACCGAGGCCTGCATGGCGGCCTTCCGCCTGGCGCGCGGCCTGACCGGGCGCTCGAAAATCCTCAAGTTCGAGGGCCATTACCATGGCTGGTACGATGCGGTGCTGCTGAACAGCAATCCGCAATTGCCGACCTCTCTGGGCCACCCCAACGATCCGATCCGCATCCCCGACTCGTCGGGCCTGACGGCCGGCTCCTGGGCCGACACGCTCGTCGTGCCGTGGAACGACGAGGCGGCGCTGACGCGGGTCATGGAAGCGCATGGCCGGGACATCGCTTGCGTCGTGACCGAAGGCGTCATGACCAATATGGGCGTGATTCCGCCGAAGGACGGCTATCTCCAGTTCATCCAGTCGATCTGCAAGGCGCATGGCGCGCTGTTCTATCTCGACGAGACCGTGACCGGCTTCCGCCTGGGCGCCGGCGGCTGCGCCGAGCGCTACGGGCTCTCGCCGGACATAGTCACCTACGGCAAGGCGCTCGGCCAGGGCTTCCCGATCGCGGCGATCTGCGGTCCCGATCACATCATGGAAGGGCTCGAATGGGGCAAGATCCTGCATTACGGCAGCCATAACGCGCCTCGGCTCGGGCTCTACGCCACCAAGACCATGCTAGAGGTGCTGACGGCCGACAAGTCGGCCGGCTTCGCCCAATTGCAGGCCTGCGGCACGGCGATGGCCAGCGCGCTGCGCGAGGTCATCGGCGCCCAGAAGCGCCACCGGGCGATCGTCCAGAATGTCGGCTCGGTCTTCCAGATCTACTTCACCGACCGCGACGCGATCACCGACTACCGCGACTTCTGCACCCATGTGGACCGCGCCAAGTTCAAGACCTTCGCCAACGCCCTGATGCAGGAGGGCGTCTACATGTCGCCGGCCAACACGCTGCACAGCCTGAGCTCGCTCGCCCATGGCGAGGCCGAGATCAAGGCGACGGCGGAAGCGGTGGCGCGCACGCTCGCCACGCTGTGAGGGAACGGGCGGCGCCAAGACCGCCCGACCTCGCAACAACAATCAAGATCAAAACAAGGGGAAACGATCATGACGGGCTTCAACAAGCGGGAACTGCTCAAGGCCGGCGCTGCCGGCCTTGCGGCGGGCGAGCTGTTCTTCGGGCTGAGCCCGCTGGCGAGCGGCTCGATCACGGCGCTGGCGCAAACTGCCAAGCGCGGCGGCGTGGTGCGGGCGGTGGTTCATCCCGAGCCGTCGAGCCTGATGCTCGGCCTCGTCCAGAACACGCCGACGCAGATGGTCGCTGGCAGCATCTATGAGAGCCTGCTGAAATACGGCTCCGACCTGAAGCCGATCCCCTCGCTCGCCGAGCGCTGGGAGGTCTCGGAAGACGGCAAGGCCTACACCTTCCATCTCAAGCGCAATGTCAAATGGCATGACGGCAAGCCCTTCACCGCCGACGATGTCGTCTTCTCCACCGACGTCTTCCTACGCGAACTGCACCCGCGCTGGCGGCCGGTCGCGACCACCCATGTCGAGCGCATCGAGAAGCTCGATGATTTCACGGTGCGCTATCAGCTGAAGAACCCCTTCGGGCCGTTCATCCTGATGTTTGAATTGAGCACCACGCCGATCGTGCCGAAGCACCTCTATGCCGGCACCGACTACAAGACCAACCCCAACAACAACACGCCGATCGGCACCGGCCCGTTCAAGCTGGCGGAATGGACGCGCGGCTCGCATATCAAGCTCGTCCGCAACCCCGACTATCATGTCCAGGGCCTGCCCTATCTCGACGAGATCTACTGGCAGATCATCCCGGACTCGGCGGCGCGCGTCGTCGCCTACGAGACCGGCGCGGTCGATATCCTGACCGGCGGCACGGTTGAGAATTTCGACGTCGCCAAGCTCTCGAAGCTGCCGAACACCGCCGTCACCGGCAAGGGCTGGGAGATGATCGCGCCGCAGTCCTGGCTCTGGTTCAACCACCGCCAGGGGCTGATGGCGAAGAAGTCCTTCCGCCAGGCGGTGATGTACGGGATGGATCGGGAATTCGCCAAGGACGTGATCTGGAACGGGCTGGCGCGGCTGGCCACCGGCCCGGTCAACTCGAAGACCCGCTTCTACAGCGACAAGGTCACGCGCTATGGCTTCGATCCGGCCAAGGCCAAGGCGCTGCTCAAGGAAACCGGCTACAAGGGCGAGCCGATCCGCTTGCTGGCACTGCCCTATGGCGAGGCGTGGACACGCTGGGCCGAAGCCGTGAAGCAGAACCTCACTGATATCGGCATGAACATCCAGCTCGTGACCACCGACGTCGCCGGCTACGGCCAGCGTCTCGCCGACTGGGATTTCGATCTCGCCTTCACCTGGCTCTCGCAATTCGGCGATCCGGCGCTCGGCGTGGCCCGCACCTATGTCTCCAGCAACATCGCCAAGGGTTCGCCCTGGAACAATGTCGCCGGCTATTCCAACCCGGAGGTCGACCGGCTCTTTGCGGAGGCCGCGACCGCCAATGGCGATGCCGCCCGGCAGGAACTCTACACCAAGGTGCAGCAGATCCTGGTCGATGACCTGCCGGTCGCGTGGATGCTCGAGCTCGAGTTCCCGACGATCTACCGGAGCAATTTCAATAACCTGATCAAGACCGCGACCGGCATGAACGACGCCTTCCAGGACGCCTGGAAGGCCTGAGGCAGGCCGCCGACGGCAGCAAGGGAGAGCGCTTTCTCTCCTGCTGCCTCGGGAGCGTGGAGGGCGCGTGTGACGTTCGCATTGTTTCTGCTTCGAAAGGCGCTGGGCGCGGTCGTGATCCTGGTCGCCATCGCCACGCTGAACTTCTTCCTGCTGCGACTCGCGCCGGGCGATCCGGCCCAGGTCATGGCTGGGGAAGCCGGCGCGGGCGATGCCATCTTCCTCCAGCAATTGCGCGAGCGCTTCGGTCTCGACCGGTCGCTGGCGGAGCAATTCTGGATCCATCTCAAGGGCATCCTCAGCCTCGATCTCGGCTTCAGCTATCGCCAGCAACGCCCGGTGCTAGACCTGATCACTGAGCGCCTGCCGGCGACGCTGCTTCTGACCGGCTCGGCGCTGGCGATCTCGCTGATCGCCGGCGTGCTGTTCGGCGTTGTCGCGGCGCGCCGGGTCGGCAGGGCCTCCGACAGCGCGATCATGACGGGCTCGCTGGTGTTCTATGCCATGCCGCTGTTCTGGCTGGCGATCATCGCCCAGATCGTCTTCTCCAAGTATCTGGGGTGGCTGCCGAATGTCGGCTACGAGAGCATGGGTTCGGGCTTCACCGGCACCCGGCGCGCGCTCGATATCGGTCGGCACCTGATCATGCCGGCGATGACGCTGGGTCTGTTCTTCACGGCCGTCTATGCCCGGATGATGCGCTCCTCGATGCTGGAGGTCTCGCGCTTCGACTATGTCAAGACCGCCTATGCCAAGGGGCTGACGCCCGGCGCGGTCGTCCGCCACCACATGGTTCCGAACGCGATCCTGCCGGTGGTGACGCTGGCCGGTTTGCAGGCCGGCCAGCTCGTCGGCGGCTCGCTCCTGGTCGAGACCGTCTTCGCCTGGCCGGGAATCGGGCGACTGCTCTTCGATGCCCTGCTCCAGCGCGACTATCAGGTGCTGCTCGGGGTGTTCTTCACCTGCTCGGCCATGGTCATCCTGTTCAACATTCTGACGGACCTGATGTACCGGTTCGTCGATCCGCGCATCGAGGCGGTCTCGTGAACTCCTTCCTGCGAACCTTCGCGCGCAATCGTGGCGCGGTGATCGGGCTGTGCATCCTCGCGATCGTCGTCATCGTCGCGCTCCTCGCCCCGCTCCTGTATCCCGGCTCGCCCTGGCGGATGGTGCACCGGCCCTTCCTCGCGCCCTTCGTGCTGGACCGGGCGCCGCTCGGCTCGGATACGGTCGGGCGCGACATCCTGGCCGGGCTGGTCCATGGCGCGCGCGTCTCGTTGCTGATCGGTCTGGTCTCGACGCTGGTCGCCTTGCTGGTCGGCGTGCCGCTCGGCGCGATCTCAGGCTATTTCGGCGGCTGGGTCGATGCCGCGCTGATGCGGGTGACCGAGTTCTTCCAGACCATTCCCTCCTTCGCGCTCGCCATCGTCATCGTCTCGATCCTGCAGCCCTCGGTCGCCTCGATCGTGCTCGCCATCGCGATCGTGAGCTGGCCGCCGGTGGCGCGGCTGGTACGCGGCGAGGTGCTGAGCATCCGCACCCGCGACTATGTCCAGGCGGCCGTGGTTACCGGCCTGCCGGTCCGCAAGATCATCCTCGGCGAGGTGCTGCCGAACGTGATCTCGCCGGTGATCGTGCTGGCCTCGCTGATGACCGCGACGGCGATCCTGCTGGAAAGCTCGCTGTCCTTCCTCGGGCTCGGCGATCCGAATGTGATGAGCTGGGGCTACATGGTCGGCTCGGGCCGCAGCCGCGTGCTTGACCAGTGGTGGATCAGCTTCATTCCGGGCTCGGCGATCTTCGTTACCGTGCTGGCGCTCAACCTGATCGGGGAGGGGCTCAACGACGCCTTCAACCCGACCTTGCGCGGGAGGCGGGCATGAACGCGCGGGCGGCGGAGCCGGTCCTCTCCATCCGCGATCTCGCGGTCGCCCTGCCGGGCGGCGGTGATCGTGCCCATGCCATCCGCGATGTCGGCTTCGAGGTCCGGCGCGGCGAGACGCTCTGCATCGTCGGAGAATCCGGCTCCGGCAAGTCGATGACGGCCCATGCCGTGATGGGGCTGCTGCCACAGGGGCTCACCGTCGGGGCCGGCGAGATCAAACTGGCCGGGCAGGTGCTGACCGCCTGCACCGATCGCGAATGGCGCGCCATCCGCGGCCGCTCCATCGGCATGATCTTCCAGGAGCCGATGACCTCGCTCAACCCGGTGCGGCGGATCGGCGACCAGATCGTCGAGGTCTTCAAGGCCCATGGTGCCCTGACCCCGGCTGAGCGCCGGGCGAAGGCGCTGGCGCTGCTGACCGAGGTCGGCCTGCCCGAGCCCGAGACATTGCTCCGCGCCTTTCCGCATCAGCTTTCCGGCGGCCAGCGCCAGCGCGTGATGATCGCGATGGCGGTGGCGCTGGAGCCCCATCTGCTGATTGCCGACGAGCCGACCACGGCGCTCGACGTGACCACGCAGGGCCAGATCCTGAAGCTGATCGCCCGCCTCCAGCGCGAGCGCGGGATGAGCGTGCTGCTGATCACGCATGATTTCGGCGTCGTCGCCGAGATTGCCGACCGGGTCGTGGTCATGCACCAGGGCCGCGTCGTCGAGAGCGGCGCGGCCGTTGAGGTCCTCCAGCGCCCGCAGCATGCCTATACCCAGGCGCTGCTTGCCGCGGTGCCCTCGCTGACGCCACCGCCTCCTACCTCGCTCAGTGGGCAGCCGATTGCACTCAGCGTCGAGCGTCTGCGCAAGACCTATGTCAGCCGGGCGAGCCTGTTCAGGGCGCCGCGGAAGGTCGCTGCCGCCGACGATGTCAGTTTCACCCTGCGCCGTGGCGAGACGCTCGGCCTGATCGGTGAATCGGGTTCCGGCAAGTCGACGGTCGGCAAATGCCTGGTACGCTTGTTGGCGCCGGATGGCGGTGCGATCCGGCTGGGCGATGCCGATTTCCTTGCCTTGCGCGGCGAGCCGCTGCGCGCTGCGCGCCGCAAGGTGCAGATGATCTTCCAGGACCCCTATGCCTCGCTCAATCCGCGCAAGACCGTCGGCCGGATCATCACCGACGGGCCGATCGCGCATGGCGTCGCGCGGGAGCAGGCCGAGCGCCGGGCCGGCGAATTGATGGAACTCGTCGGTCTCAATGCCGACAGCCTGAAGCGCTATCCGCATGAATTCTCGGGCGGTCAGCGCCAGCGCATCGGCATCGCCCGTGCGCTCGCGCTCGAACCCGAGGTCATCGTCGCCGACGAAGCGGTGTCTGCGCTTGACGTCTCCGTGCAGGCGCAGGTGCTCGCGCTCCTTGCCGAACTGAAGCGGAAAATGGCGCTGTCGCTCGTCTTCATCACCCATGATCTGCGGGTTGCTGCCCAGATCTGCGACCGGGTCGCGATCATGCAGCGCGGCAGGATCGTTGAAATCGGCGCGACGGGCGCGATATTTGCTAGTCCTGAACATGCCTACACACGGGAGCTGCTCGCAGCCGTGCCGGGCGCGCCTCGCGGGGCGTCGCAGCGGGAAGGCGCCATCGGCGCCGATGAAGCGAAAGGTCGTTGACGCATGCCGGATATCGCCACGCCTCTCGTGCCGGATACCGGATCGGCGCGCCCCCAGATGAGGATCGGAGAGCGAATTCGAGCGTCGCGCACCGAACAGGGATTGACGCTCGACGAGGTCAGCCGGCGGGGCGGCGTCTCGAAATCGGCGCTGTCGAAGATCGAGAACGGCCGGGCCTCGCCGACTTTCGAGGTGCTGGAGCAGGCCGCCGCCGGCCTCGGCGTCACGCTGGTCAGCCTGCTCTCGGAACAGGGCGCCGGCCAGCCCGGCCGCCTGACGACGACGCCGGCCGGGCAGGGCCGGCGCAGCGAGGAGGCGAACTACATCCACGAGTATCTCTGCACCGGGCTGAAGGACCGGCGGATGGTGCCGTTCGTGACCACGGTCAAGGCGCGGGCTGCACATCAATTCGAGAAGCCGGCCTCGCACAAGGGCGAGGAATTCCTCTACGTGCTGGCCGGCGAGGTCGCCTTCGTCAGCGGCACCTATGACGAGATCAGGCTTAAACCCGGAGACAGCCTCTATTTCGACAGCCGGCTGACCCATCTCTGCTATACGACGGGCGATGTCGATGCGACCCTGCTCTGGGTCTGGTGCGAGACCGGTTGATCACCCGTCCGCAGTGGCTGCGGCCGGAGCTGCTCGCCCCTTGGCCGTGCGTGAGGCCGATGGCCGGGAGGCAGGCATCATCGAGGCCTCATCCATCACTTGTTTGGCGAGAAAGGCCCGGAACGAGCGGATGGCCGGGTGGCCTTCCTTCGCCGGCGCATAGAGAACGTAATAGGATTGCTCGCAAGCGATCGAGAAATCGAACGGGCAGACCAGCCGGCCGGCCTTGATATCCTCGAAGATCAGCGGCGTGCGGCCGAGCGCGATCCCCTGGCCGTTCATCGCGGCGAGCAGCAGGGTGTTGCTGTCGTCGATGATCAGGCCGCGATTAGAATTGACCCGGCGCGCACCGGCGGCGCGCAGCCACTGCCCCCACTCGGCATGGTTGTCCTCGTGCAGCAGCGTGTAGTGCCGCAGATCGTCCGGCTTGTTCAGAGGCTGCTCGTCGCGCAGATAGTCGGGCGCGCAGACCGGGATCAGATGGCTGCGGCAGAGCTGTTCCGCATGGAAGCCCGACCATTTCCCGTCGCCCCAGCGGATCACGAGGTCGATCTCGGTCTTGATCAGGTCGCGGCTCGAGATCGAGTGATAGAGGTGCAGCTCGATATTCGGGAATTCCGCCGTGAACGAGGCCAGTCGCGGCAGGAGCCATTTCGAGCTGAGCGACGGGGTCAGCGAGATGTTCAGGCTGGCGCTCTGGGCGGCATGGGCGCGCAGGTTGCGGATCGTCGCCTCGATATCCTGAAACGCGCTGGTGAGGATGCGGAACAGGTTCTCGCCCGCCGTGGTCAGCGCGACCTTGCGGATCTGCCGGTGGAACAGGGAGAAGCCCAGCTTCTGCTCCAGCCCCTTGATCTGGTGACTGACGGCGGCCTGCGTCACGCAGAGTTCGTCGGCGGCGCGGGTGAAGCTCGCCAGGCGCGCCGCAGCCTCGAAGACCTTGAGCGCTTTCAGATGACTGAGAGAGACGTGCATCGGTCTGCCGTGAGCGCCGGAGGGGCGCGGGATCGCATGATCAGAGCGGATAATCTCGATGCGCACGAGTTATTTTTTTTAATGCATGAGATGAAGTCATATCATTTGTCAGCCTCCCGCCGGCTTTCCTAACCTTCGACCGATCTTCCGCCTCGCAGCAGAAGAATGCGGACGGAGGGCTGCGTTGCCGGCGCTATTTGCCGGCCAAATTGCGATGGACACCGGGCAATGGCCGGTCGCCTGCGAGCGCGACGACATGAGCCGACAACAGCGAAGCAGCAGCACAAGTCGGCACAAGCCGCAGGCTGCGCAGGACAACGATCTCGGGAGGAATACATGAAGGCGATATTCTTCAGGACAGCCGCGGCTGTCGCGCTGGCGGCTGCGATGACGTCCGGTGCATTGGCAAAGACGATGACCTATTGCTCCGAGGGCAGCCCGGAGAACTTCAACCCGCAGATCAACACGACGGGCCCGAGCCTCAGCGCCGCCCATCCGGTCTTCAACCGGCTCGTCGAATTCGAGCGCGACTCGACCAAGCTCAAGCCCGGCCTGGCGGAATCCTGGGAGATCTCTCCCGACGGCCTGATCTACACCTTCCGCCTGCGCAAGAACGCGAAGTTCCATGCGCGCAACCACTTCAAGCCGACGCGCGGCTTCACCGCCGACGACGTGATCGCGACCTTCGACCGGATGTGGCGCAAGGACCACCCCTATCATCAGGTCTCGGGCGGCGCTTACGACTACTTCAACGACATGGGCTTTCAGACGCTGCTGAAAGCTATCGCCAAGGTCGACGATCACACGCTGCGCGTCGAACTGACCAAGCCCGATGCGACCTTCCTCGCCAGCCTGGCGATGACCTTCGCGTCCATCCATTCGAAGGAATACATGGATGCGATGCTGAAGGCGAAGACGCCCGAGAAGGTCGATCAGGTTCCGGTCGGCACCGGCCCCTTCATGTTCGTCGAATACAAGAAGGACGCGACGATCCGCTACACGGTCAATCCCGACTATTTCAACGGCAAGCAGCCGATAGACCGCCTCGTCTACGCGATCACGCCGGACGCCGCCGTGCGCATGGCCCGCGTCCAGGCGGGCGAATGCCTGCTGGCGCCCTATCCGAGCCCGGCCGACCTGCCGCGCCTGAAGGGCGACGCCAAGCTGAACGTCATGGAGCGGGAGGGGCTCAATGTCGGCTATCTCGCCTTCAACACTAGCAAGAAGCCGTTCGACGACAAGCGTGTCCGCCACGCCGTCAGCATGGCGATCGACCGGGACGCTATCGTCAAGGCGGTCTTCCGCGGCACCGGCATCGTCGCGGCCAACCCGATCCCGCCGACGATCTGGGCCTATAACGAGACGCTGAAGCCCTATCCCTACGATGTCGAGAAGGCCAAGGCGCTCTTGAAGGAGGCTGGGGTCGGCGAGCTCTCGATCGATCTCTGGGCCATGCCGGTGCAGCGGCCCTACAATCCGGACGCCCGGAAGATGGCCGAGATGATGCAGGCCGACCTCGCCAAGGTCGGCATCAAGGCCGAGATCAAGAGCTACGAGTGGGGCGAGTATCGCAAGCGCCTGCAGGCCGGCGAGCACACGCTCGGGCAATATGGCTGGATCGGCGACAACGGTGACCCCGACAATTTCATGAACGTGCTGCTGTCCTGCTCGACAGCTCGCCAGGGCGGCCAGAACATCGCCCGCTGGTGCAGCAAGGAGTATTCGGACCTGGTCGAACAGGCCAAGTTCATCACCGACATGCCGAAGCGGACGGCGCTTTACCGGAAGGCGCAGKAGGTCTTCCACGCCGAGGCGCCGTGGCTGCCTATCGCGCACGGCATCGTCTATCACGTCGCCAGCAAGAAGGTGAAGAACTACAAGATTCACCCGCTGGGCACGCCGATCTTCGAGGGCGTCGACATCGACGAGTAAGAGCCGCCATCGCCGCGGCGGAAGCGCATCCGCTTCCGCCGCCCTTTTCACGCAGGCGAGGCTCATGCTCCGTTATCTTGCGGCCCGGATCGGCCTGATCGTCCCGACCTTCTTCGGCATCATCTTCCTGACCTTCATCCTGATCCGCCTCGTGCCGGGGGATCCGGTGGAAGTGCGCCTCGGCGAGCGCGGCATCGAGCCGGAGCGACATGCCGCGCTGCTCAGGCAGATGGGGCTGGACAGGCCGCTCTTCGAACAGTTCCTCGGCTATGTCGCCGGGGTCCTGCGTGGTGATCTCGGGGTCTCGTTCTCGACGCAGCAGCCGGTCCTGCGGGAGTTCCTGAGCCTGTTTCCGGCGACGATCGAGCTGACATTCTGCGCCGTGCTGCTCGGCGTGCTGATCGGGATCCCCGCCGGCGTGCTGGCGGGGCTGAAGCGGGGATCGCTCTACGACCACCTGATGATGATGGCTTCGCTCACCGGCTATTCCATGCCGATCTTCTGGTGGGGCCTGCTTTTGATCCTGACCTTCTCGGTCAATCTGCACTGGACCCCGGTCTCCGGGCGCATAGACCTCGCCTATTTCGTCGACAGCGTCACCGGCTTCATGACCATCGACGCCCTGCTCTCGGACGAGCGCGGCGCCTTCCGCTCGGCGGTCTCGCATCTGCTGTTACCGACGATCGTGCTGGCGACCCTGCCACTGGCGGTGATCGCGCGCATGACCCGTTCGGCGATGCTCGAGGTCCTCGGCGAGAACTATATCCGCACCGCCCGCGCCAAGGGGCTTTCGGCCCTGCGCGTCGTCAATCTCCATGCGCTGCGCAATGCCCTGATCCCGATCGTCACCGTCATCGGCCTGCAGATCGGCGTGCTGCTCGGCGGGGCAATCATCACCGAGACGATCTTCTCCTGGCCGGGCATCGGGAAATGGCTGGTCGAGGCGATCGCGCGGCGCGACTACCCGGTCCTGCAAGGCGGCGTGCTCATCATCTCTTCGCTGGTGATGCTGGTGAACCTGATCGTCGATGTCGCCTACGGGTTGCTCAACCCGCGCATCCGGCACGGGCGCTGATCATGGCCTCGCTCGAAACCAGCACGACGAAGCCGCAGCGACGCGCCCGGCGCGAAAGCCTGACCGCCGAAACCTGGCGCTCGCTGCGTCGCAACCCCGGCGCGATGATCGGATTGGCGATTGTCGTGCTCCTGCTGCTGACCGCGGTTTTCGCCGATATCGTGGCGCCGCACGGGCCAGCGGAGCAGTTCCGCGACCACCTGCTGCAGCCACCGGTCTGGTCGGAGGGCGGGGCATGGCGCTTCCCGTTCGGGACGGACGATCTCGGGCGCTGCGTGCTGTCCCGCCTCATCCACGGCTCGCGCCTGTCGCTGCTGATCGGCTTCCTGGTGGTGAGCTTCTCGCTGACCTGCGGCGGCCTGCTCGGGCTGGTCGCCGGCTTCTTCGGCGGCACCGCCGATCTCCTGATCATGCGGGCGATGGACATCCTGCTGGCGCTGCCGAGCCTGCTGCTGGCGCTGGTGATCGTCGCGATCCTCGGTCCCGGCCTCACCAATGCGATGATCGCCGTGGCGGTGGTCTTCCTGCCGCATTTCGCCCGGCTCATGCGCGCCTCGGTGCTCAGCGAAGCGGCGCGGGACTATGTCGTCGCCTCGCGGGTCGCCGGGGCCAGCCGCTGGCGCCTGATGACCGATACGATCCTGCCCAATTGCGTGGCGCCGCTGATCGTCCAGACCACGCTGAGCTTCTCGGCCGCAATCCTTGATGCCGCCGCTCTCGGCTTCCTCGGCCTCGGCGCCCAGCCGCCCACGCCGGAATGGGGTACCATGCTCGCCTCGGCGCTGAGCTTCCTTCAGGCCGCGCCCTGGGTCGTGACGCTGCCCGGCTGCGCCATCCTGATCACCGTGCTCGCCTTCAATCTTCTCGGCGACGGCCTGCGCGATGCGCTGGACCCGAAACTGAAGCGGTGAGAGAGACGATGCCCCTGCTCGAAATCCGCAATCTCACTGTCGAGTTCCCCACGGATGACGGCGCCTTCCGGGCGGTCGACGGGCTCGACCTCGATCTCGACCGGGGCGAGGTGCTGGGCATCGTCGGCGAATCCGGCTCCGGGAAAAGCGTGACCATGCTCGCGCTGATGGGGCTCCTGCCCTGGCCGACGAGGGTGCGCGCCGACAGGATGTCCTTCGACGGAACCGACCTCAGGAACCTGCGTGCCTCCCGGCGCCAGCGGATCATGGGCAAGGATATCGCCATGGTCTTCCAGGAGCCGATGACCTCGCTCAATCCCTGCTTCAGCGTGGGCTTCCAATTGGTCGAGGCCTTGAAGACCCATGAAGGCGGCGATCGCGCGGCCTTGCGGCGCCGGGCGGTCGAGCTGTTGGAGAAGGTCGGCGTCCCCGATCCGGAGCGCCGGATCAAGGCGTTCCCGCATCAATTGTCGGGCGGCATGTGCCAGCGGGTGATGATCGCGATGGCGATCGCCTGCCGGCCGCGACTCCTGATCGCCGACGAGCCGACCACCGCGCTCGACGTTACCATCCAGGCCGAGATCCTCGGCCTGCTCGCGGAGCTCCAGCGCGAGCAGGGGATGGCGATGGTGCTGATCACCCATGACATGGGCGTGGTCGCCGAGACGGTCGACCGCGTCATGGTGATGTATGCCAGCCAGCAGCTCGAATTGCAGAAGACACGCAGCCTCTTCGGCAATCCGCGCCATCCTTATACCGCGGCGCTGCTGGAGGCTCTGCCCGAGCGCAATCTCGGCAAGCGACGGCTCAACGTCATCCCCGGCACCGTTCCCGGTCTGGCGGACCGGCCCGAGGGCTGCATCTTCTCGCCGCGCTGCGGGATCACCGGCGAGCGCTGCCGCGACAGGCCGCCGCCTCTCACCGAATGGAGCCACGGTCAGGTCCGGTGCTTCTATCCCCTGGATGGGCAGGCGCGATGACGACGACGGATGCGCCGAAGGTCGTGCTGGAAGCACGCGAGCTGCATCGCAGCTATCTCGTGTCCTCGGGTTTCCTGTCGAAGCCGGGGGAACTCCGGGCGGTGAACGGGGTGAGCTTCCGGATGGAAGCCGGGCGCACGCTCGCGGTCGTCGGCGAATCCGGCTGCGGGAAATCGACGCTGGCGCGCCTGGTCACGATGATCGAGCGGCCGACGGCGGGGCAATTGCAGATTGGCGGCGTCGAGGTCGCGACGGCGACGCCGGCCGCACTGCGAGCCATGCGCGCCTCGGTTCAACTGATCTTCCAGGACCCGTTCGGCTCGCTGAATCCGCGCAAGCGCATCGGCGACATCCTGGACGAGCCGCTCGCCGTGAATACCGATCTCGACTGGGACGCCCGGCACGATGCGGTCACCGCCATGCTGGAGCGCGTTGGACTTCGCCCCGAGCACGCCTCGCGCTATCCGCACATGTTCTCGGGCGGCCAGCGCCAGCGCGTCGCGATCGCACGCGCACTGATCCTCAACCCGAAGATCGTTGTCGCCGACGAGCCGGTCTCCGCGCTCGACGTCTCGGTCCGCGCCCAGGTCCTGAACCTGATGATGGATCTGCAGGAGGAGTTGGCGCCGTCCTATCTGTTCATCTCGCATGATCTCGGCGTCGTCCGTCACATCGCCGATCGCGTGATGGTCATGTATCTCGGCGCGGTGGTCGAGCATTGCGAGAAGGAGCGCTTCTTCGCACGCCCGCTGCACCCTTATTCGCAGGCGTTGCTCGCCGCGACGCCCTCCATCGACGGTGCGGCACGCTCGCGGCATGTAAAGATCGCCGGCGAGTTGCCGTCGCCGTTCGACCGGTTCGAGGGATGCGCGTTCGCTCGTCGCTGCCCCGCCGCGACGAACCGGTGCCGGAGCGAGAGACCGACATTGCGAAGCGTCGATGAACGGTTGGTGGCTTGCCATCACCCCGGTGGCACGATGTCTCTGCCTGACGGCGCTTAGCTTGGGACACTTGCCATCGCGATTGACGTCACAAGGTCCTGGCGCTGGCCCTGACGAGAGAAAGCTGCAGAACCGTACTATGGACAGCGCTCCCCTCGCGCGCGTCCCATCGTTCGGCGGACCCGAGTGTTCGCGGTTCTGTACCGGAATGGTTGAGTTTTGGCGCGCCGTTCCGGATAAAACTGCGAACATCTATGTTATTGAAATATCGATTTAATTTTTGGTCGGCATCGCCCCATTTTTCTGGATCGCCGTCGCTCCATGCCTCGTTAGTGCAGCCTCGCCATAAGCACTCCGCGGCAGCTCCACAGATTTGGGCTTGAGGTTTTCAGAAGCGCCATGGCACGAGCTCATCGATAGGGCTTTGTGGGTGGCCGTTTATGAGTCCGTCCAGAGTTTCGGCGATATAGGCGACGGGATTGACGTCGTTGAGCCTCCAGGTGGCGGCGATGGATGGGCAGGGCCCTTTTCTCCGCCTCGACCTTATGACCCGTGACCTGAGCCCCAAATCTGGAAAAGGATTAGGGTCTCAAGTCATAACGCCTTCGATAGACGGCGCACATGACGGCCCCGCGCCGCCGGAGGGATGCCGATGTGCTTCGAGGTGATAAGGCGATGGCAGGGGCCCCGGCGGCCCGGCTCTTCGCCCGGCCGCCCACTGGCCTTCAATAGAAGGTGACGTTGTCGATCGAGAGCCAGAATTTGCTCTTCGGCGGGCGCGATCCACCAAACTCGATCTGGGTGATGCCGTCGCCGGTCCAGGCATTGCCAGCTTTGCCTGAGGTCGGTAGCGGGGCGAGCTTTGCGAAGTCGATGCTTACGCTCGTCCAGTCGGTGGCGGTCTCGAACGGTACCCGCCATCTACCGTCCAGGCCGTTGAGCGTGAATACATAAGTGCCCGCGCCGCGCACGTCGAAGCGCACGCCCGTGTAGCCACGCACATCAACTGGCACGACAGACCCACGCGTCAGCGGGATGGCGACACCGGCATAGGCGTTATCCTTCGTCGCCATACGGCCGGTGATGAGCAGCGCCTGCCCGCCACCCTGGCGCGGCTCGATCTGCGTCACCATCAGCGTACGGTCCACGCCGCCGTCGGGCGCATCCAGGCGCAGCGTGTCGAGCGAGGAACGGCCGTCCTTGCGTTCGAAGTCGTCGACCAGCGCCGCCACCTTCACCGAAGGCAGGCGGTTGGCGATGTTGGTGGCAGGCAGTGTGTGCGCGTCCGGACCAAAGACCAGCTTGCCGTCGATCAGCACGCTGTCTGTTCTGGTCACATCGTCGATAGTGATCCAAGGCTTGCCGTCGATCAGTACCAGGTCGGCGCGCTTGCCGACCTCGATCGTGCCGCGATCCTTGTCGAGGCCCATCATCTGCGCGCTCGTCTTCGTGCCTGCTACCAGCGCCTGCGCCGGCGTCAGGCCTGCTTTCACCAGCAACTGCATTTCCAGCAGCGTGGAGGATCCATGCGGCGTCCCGGTCTCACCCGCGTCGGTGCCGACACCGATCTGCACGCCGGCGTCATGCATGACCTTCACATTGTACATCAGGACGTCAAACTTGGCCTTCGATCGAGCCAAACGTTCGGGCGTCATGGTGTTGCCAGGCTTGTAGGGAGAATAGACGGCCATGGTTGGCACCATGCCAGTGCCGTTCTTCTGGAACAATGCTATCGTATCGGCCGAGACCTTGCGGTCCTGTATGGCGTGGGCGAGCGAATCCACCCCGGCGCGCGATTCGACCTCACCCTTGTCGACCGTGACCGTGTGGGTCACGACCTTCAGATTATGTTTGTGCGCTTCCTCGGCCAGCGCGCGCAGTGTCCCTTCGTCCATGCTGGTGTTGTCGGGCGCCGTGCCATAGCGCCAGCCATCGGCGAATACCTTTATGAGGTCGGGCTTGTACTTCAAGACCTGATCGACCGAATACCGCGCGGCGTTCGGCGTGTTGACGGTGATCGTCGTGGCCTCATCCGCCCAGTCGGCGCCATGGCCGCCCGGCGTGCTGAGGCGAGCAGCGAAATTGACGTGCGGCGCGACAAGCTGGCTGAGCCATTCGCGACGCGGCGCGAAGGATTCAGGCTGTTGATTGTAATCATTCACTGTCGTTACGCCGCTTTGAACATAGGCAGTCGCGATCTGCGGTGTAGTGGTCGGGAAGCCGCGGCTGGTCGCCCAGTGCGTGTGGAGGTCGAAGAAGCCGGGAAGCAGCGCCTTGCCCCGCGCCTTGATGACCTGTGCGCCCTTGGGCACGGCCAGATCATTGCCGACCGCGACGATCCGGCCGTCCTCGATGATGACGTCGGCGATGTGCGGAGCCGCGCCAGTGCCATCGAACATGGTCGCACCGACGATTGCGACGACCTTCGGATCGGGCGCGCCTTGCACATGCCAGGACTGCGCACCGAAGACAGCGGTCGCGGACAAGAGGAGTACCTTCGCGTACTTCGTCATTGAAAACTCCTTGCGTGGGTTACCCGGGTGTTGGTGTGCAGATGCTGGCCGAGCAGCAGCCGGATGCGACCGGCTGCTGCTTGTTGGTCAGGTTGCGCAGGCCCACGCGCAGTTGCATGTCACGGCCGCCATTTTMGTCGACCGCGGCCTGGCCCGTAGAGGCCGAGGATCAGCCTGTCGTAAGAACTCCGGCCCGGGCCTGTATGATGAATTCGACCTTCATGTCCGGATTGGTCAGTTCAGCGAAGAAGCAGGCGCGCGATGGTGGAGTAATTTCGTTCACCCACTCGTCCCAAATCTGGTTAAATGTGGCGAGATAGTGCTTGTTCGACAGGATGATGGTCACGAACAGCAGGTCCGCCTTGGTCGATCCGACCTCGGCGAGGCGTTCCTCAACGCGCGCGAGGATCTGGCGGCTCTGGAGGGCGACGTCGTCGGATGTGTCGAATGGGCGGTCAGGGGTCGTCGCAAAATAGGCGACGCCGTTATAGATCGAAATCTTGCTGTAGCGCTTCTCGACGAACTTGCGCTGAATTTCCATGCGAATTCTCCTATTGGAAACGGGTACCTGAACTGCGCCTATTCTTGATGCTGTATTCCGCGCGGGATATCGCCGACGACTTGCCCCCGGAATGACGGTTCTCCCGGCTTGGGAAACGTCCGGAGGACGAGAACACCGGTTAAGAAGCTCTCAGCTTTCCAAGCCCGCCTTGCGTCGCTCGATCGTCGAGATGACGTGGAAGCCCACCGAGCGGAAAGGTTCCGGGGCAATGAAGCTTGCTTCGCCCATCAGCTCAGCCAGCTCAGCCGGCTTGGAAACGCCGCGGATCGCTTCGGCGAGGTGGCGGCCGAGCACAGTGCCCTTGGTGATACCCGCACCGTTGCAGCCGCCGGAAGCGTAGACTCCCTGGTCGACCTGGCCCCAGGCCGGTGAGCCATTCATGGTGAAGGCCGTGGTGCCGCCCCAGATATACTGGAAGGCGACATGGCTCAGGCCCGGCCAGCGCCGGGTGAAGCGGTCACGCAGCTGTTTTTCAGCCAAGAGTTGCGCAATCTCGGCCTTGTGAGCGTAGAGCGATCGGACCATCAGCCGATCGCGGCCAATGCGCCGCAGCGTCGTTCCGAGCCGGTGGGCGGGTAGAAGCCCCCAGGCGTCCGATTCGCCGAGATGGCTTAGATCGGCGTCCTTCACCGGCTCGGTGACGGCGGCATAGGTGAAGATCGACGCCATGCGCGTGCCGAGATAACCGAATTTCGGGATGTAGCCATTCGTGGCGAGGACAACGACGGGGCTGCGCACCGTGCCGCCATCGGTGATGAGGCGCCAGTCGTTTCCGTCGCGGCGCATCTCGCGGACCGGGCTCTTCTCATAGAGCCTGACGGTCTCCGGCAGCGCTTGGGCGAGCGCGCGGATGAGCTTGGCCGGCTGCATCAGCCAAGTGTCGTGCATCAGGAAGCCAAATCTATAATAATCGGCGCCGATGCAGTCGCGGATCGCCTTGCGGTCGAGCACGGTATGGGGAAAGTCGTTGGCCTTCGCGATTTCGACGCTTTTGCGCAGCGCGGCCTCGCCGGCCTCTGTTGCAGCCGCGCGGATCGCGCCGACCTGCTGCAGGTCGCAATCGTCGCCTTGCGACTTGACGATTCCAGTCAGCCAATCGAAGGCGTCGGTGTAGATCGCGCTCAGCTTGCGCGCCCGCTCGGAACGCTCGGGCGAGATTGCCCCTGGCATGACCCGGGAATTGGTGAAGCCGGAGTTGCGGGCCGAAGACCCTTCGCCGACAGTGGTTGCCTCCAGCACCGCGATCCGGGCCTGTGAATCGAGCTCATGGAGACGCCGCGCCGCTGCAAGCCCGGTATAGCCAGCGCCAACCACGACATAGTCGACGGCGAGATCGCCATTGAGCGGCGCATTGGCCTGGCGCGGCGGCAGCATCGCATTCCAGCCGCACAGGTTCGAGTAGTCCGGAAAGGTCGGTCGAGGCATGGTGTTACCGCTTGGGGAGAAKGGGCTGCGCCGTGTTCCGGCGCAGCCTTGTGACACTCAGTCGACGAAGTGGGTCTGCTCGGTGATCAGCGGCCCGAGCGACATCGAACCCTTGAAGTCGTAACCCCATTTCAGCTTCTCGGTCCGCACCATCACGCTGCCGGTCTCGATAACCGGGACGGCGCAGACGTTCGTGATGATCAGCTTTTGAGCCTCCTCCCAAAGCGCGATCTGCTTCTTCTGGTCGGGCTCGCTGCGGGCCTGCTCGATCTGCTTGTCGGCAACCTCGCAGTGACTGAAATTCACAATCGCCGTCGGCTTGCCGATGATGCTCGACGAATGGAAGAACTGCGTCAGGTAGTTGTCGGCCACAGGGAAGCGCGCCGCGCCGTAGAGCACGAGCGGGCTGAGATCCTTGCGGATCATCTGGTGCCAGGTCGCGTGCTCGACGGGCTGGAGCTTCAGGTTGAAGCCGCCTTCGCCGAGCTGCTCCTGAATGATCTGCGCCGAGCGCTCGAGGTTCGGGAGCTGACTCGCCAGCATCGTGACGTCGAGCCCATTAGGATAGCCGGCCTCGGCGAGCAGCTTCTTGGCCTTCGCGGGCTCGGTGGCGTAGAGGCCGTTATCCGTGGTGAAGCCGAGGTCTGCGCTCGGGACAGCCGACTTGCCCGGACGGGTCACGGTCGGGCCGCGGAACTGCACGACCTTGGCGGCGTCGACCGCATGGGCCAGCGCCTGGCGCACCTTCGGATTGTCGAAGGGCGGCTTGGTGACATTGACATGGAGCATGGTGAGCTCTGCCGGATCGAACACGTCGACCGCGATACCCGGCGTCTTGAGCGCCCGGTCGAGCCAGCGCTGATCAGTGTGGCCGCCGCCGGTGTCGATCTCCTTGGCCGCGAAGGCGAGATCGCGCGCCGCCGCATTGCTGAGGAAGCGGTAGACGACCTTGGTGAGCTTCGGCTTGCCGCGGAAATAAGCCTCATGCGCCAGGAAGGTCGCGTTCTGGCCGGGGGTGATCGACTCCACCCGGAACGGGCCGAAGCCGATCGGGCTGCGGCGGAAGTTATCACCGCGCTCCTCATAGGCCTTCTGCGAGATGATGAAGCCACCTGAATAGCTGGTCACAGCACCGAGCAGGCTGGGGATACGCTCCGACAGAGAAATGCGCACGGTGTAGGGATCGACGGCCTCGATCGACTTGAAGGCCTTGAAGTCGCCGGCGAATGCCGAGCGCTTGGGGTCGCGCGCCTTCTCAAGGCTGAACACGACGTCCTCGGCGGTCACTTCGCCGTAATTGCCCTGCCACTGCGCGCCCTTGCGCAGCTTGAAGGTCCAGACGAGGCGGTCGTCGCTGGCCTCCCAGCTTTCCGCCAGATCGCCCTCGATGCTGGTGGGGCTGGTCGAGCCCGGGGCGAAGCGCACGAGACCGCCGAACACCCAGGCTACCAGCGAGCGGTCGGAGGTCGAGGTCGCGTAATGCGGGTCGAGGTTGCCGACGTTCTCGGCGGTAGCGCCAAAGATCAGTTCGGTTTTTGCCGCAAAAGCTGGCAGTGGTGCAGCGACGACCAGCGCTAGCGCGCTGGTGGCCAATCCTATCTTCCCGAGCATTTATCCGTCCTCCCTTATGGTTATCAGTTCGTGTCTGTGGGTTTACTCGGAGACGGCGCTACGAGCGCATCGAACAGTGCGGCGAAGCCAGTACTGTGCAGGCCGGTCGCCGCGGCCAGGATTCGGTCCTGCGCGTCCGGCAGCAGCGCGGATGCACTGATCCGGCGGAATTTCTCCGTGACCTGTGGGTGGCTTATCGGGTTGGCGACGTCGCCGAGCGGAGCGGACACCGTCATGACGCGCGGCCCGTTGCCTTGGTCCAAGCTGACGCGGCAGGGTGTCGAACGGGGAAACAGGCTGTCGAAATCCTCATGCGAGGCCAGTTCGATGCGGCCAGCGAGTTCCAGAACGGCGGGATCGCGCAGGCTTGCGGKATCGACAGGCTGTAGGGCCGCCGCGCCATGGACAGCCGCGAGCGCACAGCTGAAATAGTAGCTGTACTGCCCGCCCTCGAGCGTGGTCGGCGCACGCGAGTTCGACAGGCGCAGGCCGCGCGCAAAGGTCTCGATGCGCAGGCTCTTGATCGGCTTGCCGGGTTCGCGCATGGCCAGGATGGCATCCACCGCCGCATGCATGTAGCGGCAGCAGGCATAGGGCTTGAGATAGCAATCCTCGAGCCACCAATGCGCGCCGAGCCGGTCCGTCAGAATGGAGCGGGTGTAAAAGTCTCCATTGTCGAGCAGATCGATCGGACCGGTTGCGCCGGCGCGCGCGCGGAAGGCTCCCGTGAGGCCGGACACCACAGCGGCCGGAATCGACTCCTTGACCGTGCTGCCCTGATATTTGCTACCACCAAAGACCAGGCCGAGCGGCCCCTCCACGGAAGCGATCGCCATGGCATGAGCGATCTCATGGCCGCTTAGTCCCAGCAGGCGGCCGGCAGCTGCCACAACCCCGAAGCTGAGCCAGCGTCCGCTGGCATATGTGATGATTGTCGGTACCGGCCGCGCCGTCGCGACGCGCAGCGCGGCATCATAGCCGAGAGCGATCGCATCGAGGATGGCCGTACCCGACGAACCCAGCGCCTGGCCGACGGCGAAGGCTGCGGGGATGATACCCGCCCCGGGATGGCCGGCCGCGCCGCGATGGCCGTCATCAATGTCGAGTGCGCTGGCAGCTGCGGCGTTCGCCATGGCAGCGCCGGCTATGCTGAGCTTGTCATCAGTCAGCCAAACGCCGGCAGGCCCCGCTCCGAAGATGCCCTTTGCTGCCGAGCGCGCCGCGGTCGCCAGCGCTCCATCGAAGCCGGCTGCGCTGGCGGCAAGGAGATCGATGACGAGCAGTGTCATCATCTCGCGGGTGCGATCCGGCAAGTTGCCTTCGATGTGATGGGCAACGAAGGCGCCGAGTTCCTCGGTAGCGTACATTCTTGGACGGCCTGAGCGGTTATACGGCGAGACGGACGAAATGGCCTGCGGCCATCATGCCCCAGCGCTCCGGCGGGGGCTGGTAGTCGAGGGGCTTGATCGGGCTGCGCGCCGGACCGTCGCTGAGCGCCTGCGGCGGGCGCTGGACGCGCTGGTCGGGATGGGTGATCGGGATCGCCGCGAGCAGGCGTTGCGTATAGTCATGCGCCGGACGGCCGATGACATCGTCGCGGCCGCCGATCTCGACGACCTCGCCATAATAGAGCACGGCGACGCGGCTGCAGATCCGCTCGATCGCCGCCATGTCATGGCTGATGAAGAGATAGGACAGCCCGAACTCTTCCTGCAGGTCGATCATCAGGTCGATGATTTGCGCCTTAATCGCCACGTCGAGCGCCGACACGGCCTCGTCTGCGATGATGAGCTTCGGCGACATCGCCAAAGCGCGGGCGATGCAGATGCGCTGGCGCTGGCCGCCCGAGAATTCGTGAGGCAGGCGGTTGGCGCGATGCGGATCGAGCCCGACACGCTCCAGCAGCCACTCCATCCGCGACAGGGCTGCCTTGCCCGTGGCGATGCCATGCACCTTCATCGGCTCGATGATCGCCGAGCCGATGGTCTGGCGGCTGTCCAGCGAGCCAAACGGGTCCTGGAAGATCATTTGCACATTGCGCCTGAGCACGCCGAGGCTGCGAGAGTCGCTGTAGTCGATCCGGGTGCCTGCGACCGTGATCTCACCGGAATGGCGCGGCGCGAGATCGATGATCGCCTTGCCGATCGTTGACTTGCCCGAGCCGGATTCGCCGACGAGGCCCAACGTCTCGCCCTTGCCAATCGAGAAGGAGACATTCTCGACCGCACGGACCTCTCCCTTTCGGCGCATGAACAGCCCGGAACGGGAGGGAAAACGCACAGAAAGGTTCTTGACCTCGATGACCTGGTCCAACCCGGTGGCAGCCGCCGGTAGGCTTGCGACGGGGGCTGGTGCGCTGGTGCTTGCGGACAGTTTGCCGACGAGGCTCGGCGCGGCCTCGATGAGCCGGCGGGTATAGGCGTCCTTCGGATTCGAGAAGACTTCCTCGACCGTGCCGTACTCTATGCAGCGGCCATGGCGCATGACCAGCACATGGTCGGCCATTTCTGCCACAACGCCCATGTCATGCGTGATGAAGAGCACTGAGGTGCCCGTCTCGCGCTGCAGGTCCTTGAGCAGGTCGAGCGTCTGCGCCTGCACCGTCACGTCGAGCGCCGTCGTCGGCTCGTCGGCGATGATGACACCGGGATTGGTCGCCAGCGCCATGGCGATCATCACGCGCTGACGCATGCCGCCGGAGAAGGTGTGAGGATAGTTGTCGATGCGGCGCTCGGGATCCGGGATCCTGACCTTGCGCAGCATGTCCATCACGGCCTCGCGCAGCGCCGCCCCCTTGAGGCCGCGATGAATGCGGATGGCCTCGCCGATTTGGTCGCCTATGCGCTGCACCGGGTTGAGCGATGTCATCGGCTCTTGGAAGATCATGCCGACCTGCCCACCGCGGATCTTCTGCTTTTCAGCCTCGCTGAGGGTGAGCAGTTCGCGGCCGGCGAGCTTGATCGAGCCGCTCGCGCGACCCGTGCGTTCCGGCAGCAGGCCCATGATGGCGAGCGAGGTCACGCTCTTGCCGGAGCCCGATTCACCAACCACGGCCAGAGTGCTGCCCGGTGCGATCTCGAAGCTCAGGTCCTTGACGACCGCCGCGCTACCGAAAGCGACGTTGAGGCCGCGGACCGAGAGGACAGGTTCGCCCTGCATCACGATGCATCCTTCAGGCGGGGATCGATGGCATCGCGCAGCCCGTCGCCGATCAGGTTAAAGGCGAGCACCAGCACGAGGATGGCGAGGCTTGGGAAGAGGGCGAGGTGGTAAGAGATCAGGATCGAGTCGAGCCCGTCGCGTACCATGCCACCCCAGGTTGGCGTCGGAGGCGGCAGGCCGAGGCCGACGAAGGCGAGAGAGGCCTCGGTGCGCACCGCCGTCGCCATCCACATCGAGGCCATGACCATGATCTCGGGGACGATCGCAGGCAGGATGTGCCGCAGGAGGATGCGCGGGCCCGAAAAGCCCATGGCGCGGCTGGCCTGCACATATTCCCGGTCGCGCTGGGCGATGACCGCGCCCCGCGCGATGCGGGCGAAGGAGGGCGTCGCACCGAAGGCAATGGCGACGATGATGTTGGTCATCGTCGCCCCCATCAACGCCACCAAGGCCAAGCCGAGGATCAGCGACGGGAAGGCGATGATGACATCCATGGCCTGCATCAGCACGATATCAATCTTGCCGCCGCGAAAGCCCGCGATCATGCCGATCAGCGAGCCGACCACGAGCGCGGTCAGGATTGAGAACACAGCGATATAGAGCGAGTAGCGCGCGCCATAGACCAGACGGGACCAGATATCGCGACCAAGCTGATCGGCACCGAGCGGATAGCGGCCGCCTGGTTCGGCGAATTGAGCCATCATGCTCTGGCGGGCCGGCGAGTGCCCGGTGAGATACGGCGCGAAAATGGAGGCGAGGACGAGGGCCGCGAGGATTGCGACGCCGACCCAAGTGGAGAAGCTCAGGCGCGACAGGAAGGCACGCACTTCGCTCGAGCGCGGCCTTTCGGTGGTCGACCCCGATGCAGGATTGCTCATTTGTACTGCACCCTCGGATCGAAGAAGCCATAGGTCAGGTCAGTGATCAGATTCACGATCACGACGATCATCGTGTAGATGACGATGAGGCCCTGCAGCAGCGTGTAGTCACGCTGGGAGAGCGCGGTGAGGATCAGCTTGCCGAGCCCGGGCCGCGAGAACACGATCTCGGTCAGCGCCGAGTGGCCGATCAGCACGCCGAGATATAGACCCACCACGGTGGTGATCGGGATCATGCAGTTGCCCAGCGCATGGCTCCACACCACGGCGGCGGACTTGGCGCCCTTGGCGCGGGCGGTGCGGATGAAGTCCTGGTTCAGTACCTCGAGCATGGCCGAGCGGGTTACGCGCGTGATGTACGCCATCATGATCAGCGCCAGCACGACGGTCGGCAGCGTCATCTGCCAGATGCGTGCACCTATGGTATCGCCGCCGCCCGAGCTGATGACGGGGAACCAGCCTAGCTGGATGGCAAAGACAATCAGGAGAACAATTGCCCCCACGAATGCCGGGATCGACAGGCCCAGCAGCGACAGGAGGCGCAAGGCGTAGTCGGGCAGCCGGCCGCGTCGGACGGCGGCCCAGACACCCGCGGGCACGCCGAGCAGGCAGCCCAGCATGAGCGAGGCGATGGTGAGCTCGATCGTATAGGGCAGCACGGCCAGGATTTCCTCCATGACCGGCCGGCCGGAGGACATCGAATTGCCGAGATTGCCCTGCGCCGCCTGAAGGAGAAAATCGCCGTATTGCGCGAGAAGCGGCTTGTCGAGGCCGAGCTTCTCGCGCAGCGCCTGCGCGCTGGCGGGGCTCGCCTGATCGCCGAGGATCACCATGACGGGATCTCCGGGAAGCACGCGCACGATCAGGAAGACGACGGTCAGAACGTTGAAGACCGTTACGAAGGCAAAGCCAAGGCGCTTTAGCGCAAATGAAAGCATCCAGCCCCCCGGACGGCCTGCTGCAAGGCCCTGAAGCGGTTGAGCCGGCGCGTAGAACTCTCCAGGTTCGCGCGGCGCCGAGCCCAGCCAACGGAAAGCTAGGCCACCGCCTCAATCGCTGTCAATGTATTCCGTTATTTGGCACAAAGAACTTATTGAAATTCCGATATTAGGAATTACATTTTGGCTATGAAGCAATCCGAGTCGTCCCTCAATGCCGAGCGAGCGCTCGACATCATCCTCATTCTCGCCCAAGCAGGGCCTGAAGGCCTGAGCCTTGCCGAAATCTCCGAGCACGCAGGCAGCGCGAAATCGGCGACGCATCGCACGCTCACCGCGCTCCTGCGAAAAGGCTTTGCTGAACCCGGGAGCCGCTATGGTCATTACCGCTCCGGACCAGCGGTCGAGACACTGGCGCGCCGGCAGACGCGGCTGGAGCCGCAGATCGACAATATGCGGCCCGGGATGACCGAATTTGTGCGCCGCACCGGTTTCACCGTCTATCTGATGATGCAATCCGGCGTGGATGCAGTCTGTGCCGAGATGATCAGCCGCTTCGAGCGGCACCAGTTTTCGATGGGGGTCGGCGCGCGCGTACCCATGGGTGTGGGTGCGGGTAGCTTGGCGGTGCTTGCGCTGCTGGACGATGCGGCTTCCGACCAGATCATCGCCTGGAACGAGGAGCGCTACATCAAGCATCCTTCGGAGCGTCCGGTGGATGCGTCCGTCGTTCGCTCGCAGGTGACCGCGGCTCGGCAGCGCGGCTATGCCATCAATATGGGGTATTATTTCTTGGGCCAGGGCGGGCTGGGCCTACCCTTCGCCGGGCGCTATCCGCATGAAGCCAACATGGCAGTGTCCTTCAGCGTACCGCTGGAGCTGATGACCGAGCAGTGGATGAAGGAGCATATCAACGAGCTCGCCAGCTGCATGGGCACGACGATCAAACCMCTGCGCCCGGTGTAGCGGTCAACGTCATCGGTCGCGCCGGGCAGTCCTTCATATGCGGTGACATCAAGGAACAGGGAGCGAAGTTTAGTCGCGCTGCGTGTGCTCACCGAATCGGCGGATGGTCATGTTCTCGATCTTCCGCTGGCGCAGCGGGCTGACAGCAGGCTCGGTCATGGAAGCCTCCAAGTACCAGGGGGAACGACCGCCAAATCCTCGGATGCAGCGCTTCAAACCGAGAAATCTCAGCACCGACGATGACGCAGCGCCCTACCGCGAGAGCGGTTTAGTCCAATGGTGCGCTCCAGACCCACCGAGAGAAAGCTGCAGAACCATCGGACACGCAACGGAGAGCGCGCGTCTTCTCACGAGAACGTGCGACATTTACCGCGAGGACAATGCCGCCAATGGCGAAGGCCTAAAGGATAGCTAACGGCCACTGGCTAACACCGGATGGTTCATGAACCAAGACGCCCGACAGCKGACGCTGTCAAAGTCCGGAATTGGCCAGAACCGCCCTCCCGCCTCGGGGCGGAACGCGCCAATAGCCGACTCTGGCCCATCGCCCGGAAGCGGACATACCCGATTGATCTGCTCAAGGCCCGCTCTCGACCCAAGTAAGACGTTCGCGGCAAACCGCCAAACGGTGAAGGATGGCCCTTAGCCGACATCTGGAACGTCCGTTTCCCGGCGCTCCAGGGCGGAACGCGGGGTGGAACCGTTGCTGGTGCAAAACTCGCCAGCCCCCCACCTCAAGTGGCCTGAAGAAATGCGACGACGTCGTCGAGAACCGGCGCTTGCCATTGCAGAATCCGAGACAGCGCTATGGCTGCGCCGGCATGGCCGAGGCCCTGATAAATCTTAAGCGACACCGATCGCGCGCCCGCTTTTCGGAGCGCTAGCGCAAGGCGCTCGCTGTTGCGCGGAAGCACCGTCGTGTCCTCCGATCCCGTGGCGAGAAAGACCGGCGGTGCGTCGCGCCTAGTAAAGTTGATAGGCTGAGTCTGGGCGGGGTCGCGCGCGTTCCCAAACGCTTCCTTCGTCACGTCGATATCGAACGGGAGAAAGTCGTAGGGCCCGGAGAGGCCGACAATGGACCGCATATCGCCGGCGCGTAGTCCCACGGCGGCAAGATAACGCTTGTCCAGCGTCAGCATCATCGCGTTGTAGGCGCCTGCCGAATGCCCCATCAGGTGGATCGCCCCCGGGGCGCCGCCGAAGTGTGCGATGTTGTCTCGCACGAAACGCAGCGCCTGCGCGCCGTCTTCGATGAAGACCGGAAAGCGGACCTCCGGGACCAAGCGGTAATCCGCGATCACCGTGACAAAGCCGCGAGCCGAAAGCGCGTCCCCCACGAAGGAGTAGGTTTCCTTGGCCCCGTTGGCCCAGGACCCGCCATAGATGAAGAACACCACCGGCTTCGGCGCTCTCCCGCCACCGGAAGGCACGTAGATATCCATGCGCTGCCGGGGATGCGGGCCATAGGCCACATCACGCGCGCCTTCGGTCAGGGCGCCGGGGCGCAGGGCTGCGCAGGGCTGCGCAGGCAGGCAAGGCAAGTCCGGCAAGCAGCGGCAAGATGGTGCGTCGGATAATCCGGATCGTCATGGTCGCCTGGGGCCGAGGAGATAACGCCTATTATACGCTCCGCCCCCGGAACGGATTTCCATGGCGATAGGCGAGGATCGCAAGCGGAACTGAACCAAGCCATCCCGCTCGGCGTATCTCCCGCAAGACCAGGGAGATTGCCATGCGCTTCGTTGCCGGTTACGTCGCCTTCCTCATCGCCTTCGGCATATGCGACGCCATCTGGCTGGGCACGATGACAACGAGGCTCTACCGGCCTGCGCTCGGCGATCTGATCGTCGAGCAGGTGCGCTATTGGCCGGCGGCGCTGTTCTATTTCGGTTTTCCGCTAGGGGTCGTGGATTTCGCGCTGATGCCCGCGCTGCGTGACGGCAGCGCGAGCGCCGCCTTGCTCAATGGCGCGCTCATCGGCCTGCTGGCCTATGCGACCTACGACCTGACGAACTACGCTACGCTGCGGCCCTGGACGCTGACGATCACGCTCGTCGACCTCGTCTATGGCACGGTCGTCGTCGGCCTGTGCACATGGGTCGCCTTTATCGTGGTCCGGCGCCTTGTTGGCTGGGGCTGGGTCTAGTCCCCGCCCGGCCAATCGGTCAGGCCGCCCTCAACCTGTAGTGATGGACGCCCCAGGCGTCGCCGCCGGCATGGCCGAACAGTCCGCTCGTCGCCAGGAAGAACAGCCGCCAGCGCCGGCGCCAGAGCGGCGCATCCTCGCCATAGGTCTGGCGCAGGATCGGATCGATCTTCGCGAGATTGCGATCGAAATTCGCCAGCCAGTCCTCGGCTGTGGCGCGGTAGTGCTCGCCGCTCCAGCGCCACTCGGCCTCCACGGTAAAGAGATCGGGGAATTGGTGCGCGAGCGTCGCGCTCGGCATTAGGCCGCCGGTGAAAAAATGCTGCGCGATCCAGTCGCCCGTATCGGCGGTGTCGAAACGGTAGCAGCCCTGCCGGTGGGCAAAGACGTGGATGAAGAGCCGACCGTCAGGCTTCAGCCAGCCACGAACGCGCCCGAGCAGTTCGCGCCAGTTCGCCATGTGCTCGAACATTTCGACGGAGACGACGCGATCGAAACGCTTCTCCGTCTCGAACTCGTTCATGTCGGCGGTGACGACGCGGAGATTGCCKAGATGGCGGCGCTGCGCCTGCTCTTCGATATAGGCGCGTTGCGAAGCCGAGTTGGAGACCGATACGATCCGCGCCTGCGGATAGCGCTCCGCCATCCCCAGCGACAGCGAGCCCCAGCCGCAGCCGAGTTCGAGGATATCCTGGCCATCGGCCAGGCTGGCATGTTCCGCGGTCAGTTCCAGCGCTTTCTCTTCTGCTGCGGCCAACGTATCGCCGGGATCGGCATAGTAGCAGCAGGAATACTTGCGCCGCGGACCGAGCACCTGATCGAAGAAGGCGGCCGGCACCTCGTAGTGCTGCGCGTTGGCGGCATCGGTATGAACGGCGATCGGAAAGTCCGCCATGCCACGGGCGAAGGCTGCGGCATCGGCCGACTGCGCCGCCAGCGCGCGCGCCGTGCGCCCGACCAGCGACCCGATCACCATGCGGCTGACGGCATCGGGAACGGGCAGCCCTTCGCCCCAGGTCGAAAGCTTCTGCATGATCGTCATCACGTCGCTCCTTTCGGCGGCAGCGGGATCAGGGCTCTGGTTCGATGCTGGTATGCGCGATAGGCCTCGCCGTGCTTGGCGAGCATGTGCTCTTCCAGGGGCGGTATGCCGGAGATGCGGGTGAGCAGGAGCGTGATGCAGGCCGGCGCCAGCAAGGCGAGCCAGCCCCAGGGGTAGCCGGTCGCGAGCGCGATCACGGGATAGGAGCACCAGAGCAGGCACTCGAAGAAGTAGTTGGGATGCCGCGACCAGCGCCACAGGCCAGAGTCGCAGACGCCGCCCGCTCCCGAGCGCGCGAAGGCCCGCAATTGCGCATCGGCAATGGCGCCTCCTACAAGGCCGGCGGCGAACACGGCGACACCAGCAAAATCTCGCCAGCCCAGCGCTGGCGCGGGGCTATGTGCCGCGAGGAGGATCCCCAATCCCAGGGGAATGCTGACCAGCGCCTGCATCTGCAGCAGCCGGGCCAGTTGTTGTGGTGCGGCGCTGCCCCAGTCCCGCTTCAGCTTGGCATAGCGGGGATCTTCGGTGATGCCGGCCGTCCGTCGCGCGATGTGCAGGCCGAGCCGAAGCGCCCAGGCCAATGCGAGCCCCCCCACGGCGCAGCGTCGTGACATTGGCCCCGCCCCGAAAGGCAGCAAAGCGCCGGCGATACCCGTCAGGCCCAGCCCGAAAGTCCAGACCACGTCAATCCAGCCGGAATTGCCGGTGCGGCGCTCGACCAGTGTAGCCAAGGCCATGAAGGCCGACATGGCCACGGCCACGAAGACCAGAGCTGCTGCGAAGGACGCGATCGTCAAAACCGCACCAGCGGTTGCAGCAGCTGGCCGAGCCATCCCTGCAACTGCACGCTCCCGGTCATCGCGACGATGCAGGTGCAGCCCTCGACGGGATCGACCCGCGGCGTATGGTCATGCTCGGCATCGGCCTCGTCGAAATCGCCGGCTGCGTAGCGCCCATATTCATGCTCATAGGCGCCAGCGAGAATCGTGGTCCATTCGAACCCGGTATGCTTGTGGTGCGGCAGGGAGATTCCGGGCCCGGCGCGCAGCATGAAGACGCGCGCTTCTGCTCCGGGAACCTCGACGCGTCGCATGGCGATGCGGATGCCGATCGGGCGCCAGGGACCGAGGCCATAGGGACGCAGCACCTTGGGCATCCCGGCTTCGGACATCGGGGCGGCCGCAACCGACGCTGCCTCGGGTCGTGCCGCAATGGCCGCAGGACTTGGGCCGGAACCCATTGCGACTGGCTCGACTGCATCCAGCAGCGCGCCTTGTACGGCCTGGATCTCGCGCAGGCGCCGCCGGCTCTCCTGGTTTGCCTCGATATGGCAGGCGACGACGACCGCCAGGCCTTCGTCGAGCTGTCCCGCTGCGAAGGCGGCAAGCGTCTCGTCGGACGGGCGATGCAAGATGCTCATCGCAGATCCTCCAGCCGGCCGCGCAGGTGCGACAGTGCCAGGCGCAAGCGGGATTTCACCGTGCCCAGCGGGATGGCGAGGCGATTGGCGACATCCTGATGACTGAAGCCTTCTATGAAGGCGAGTTCGACGACGCGGTACTGGTCGGGTGAAAGCTGGGTCATCGCGGCCCGCACGCGCGCATCGCGTTCGGCGCCGGAGAGCATCGCATCGGGTTGTTCTGGGGCTTCTTCATCCAAGATCTCGTAAACTTGCGACAGCCGCGAACGGGTCTCACGGCGGGCGATGTCGATGCGCAGGTTGCGCGCGATCGTTGCGATCCAGGTCGAGGCGCTGGCCTTCGCCGGATCGAACAGGGCTGCCTTGCGCCAGACGGCCAAGAGCGTTTCCTGCGCGACCTCCTCTGCTAGCTCGGCAGGGGCGCCGCCGCGCATCAGCAATCCCTTCACGCGTGGCGCGAAATGGTCGAACAGCGCAGAAAAGGCCGCCCGGTCGCCCGAGCGAGCAATGGCGGCAATCAGACTGTTGGGGTCGAACAAGACGATAAACCGACCTCCTTGCGCGACAGCTCCCGCGTTGCGCATGCCGTCGACGGTCAGGGCGAGTGCGGGAACCATATACGAGATACGCGGCCGGCTCCGCACTGGATCACCGGGACGAGATCGGGCGTCATCACTCCACGGCCTTCCAGTTCACGTCACGGCAGATCAGGCGCCCGACGATGCAGCCGCGCGTGGTCAGCGCACTCGGTGTCGCCGTGATTGTCATCGAGTAGGTCCAGTCGCGCTTGGGGTCGTAGGCGTTGCCGGAGAAGGTCCCGTCGGGCTGGCGGGCCAGCGTCATGACGAGCTTGTCGCCGGCCGCCTCGCCCTTGCTGGGGTCGCCGATCCAGAGATTGGTGGCGCAGATCTTGTCGCCGCAGGGCGCGATCCGCACGCGTGCATTGCCGTCGTCGCGCAACCATGTCCCGTCGAGATCGCTTGCGGCAACGCTGTGGGCAGAAAAAGCGACGAGGGCGAGGACAAGCGGAAGGCGCGTCATGATGAGGTTCTTTCGGCGAATGCGTCTCGTCTACGCTCCGTGGGTGTCGCTGGTTTCATCGGCGCGCGAATTTGTCGAGACGCCCGACGAACAGCCATCCGATCAGGGCGGTCAGGGATGCAGCGCTCAGAAAATTCAGGCGCTGCAAGGCTGCGTATTCGTCGGGCCCGTACAGATGTGTCGGCGCCCCCAGGAAGGCGGCCGGCAGCAAATAGGCGACGAAGGCCAGCCCCGCGAAGCCGAGAGCGAAGAGGCGCTCCGCGCGGCGAAACAGCATCAGCGACAGCATGAGGCAAGGAAACAGGATGACCTCGACCCCTGAGCCCGGACCAAAGGCGGCCCGGCAGAGCAACGTATTGCCGATGCCGGCGGCGAGAAGCAGCGATCGCCCGAGCAAGGCACTGCGCCGCATGGCAGCTGGCACCGCCACGAAGAAGGGCGTCGAGAGGAAGGTGGCATAGGAAGGCGCAATGACCGGTGAGACAGCCCAATCCAGATAGAGCGGATAGAATGGCTGGTTGGAGACGATCACGAGCGCGACGGTATTGGCGATCGCGGCCCGCGGATCGGGATGCGCTGCGTAGGCGCTGATCGAAGTAACCACCCGCTTCATTCGGCTCATTAGCATCGTCGCCCTCGCGGAAAGTCTCGGTCTTTCTTCGATTACGCAGGAGGTGCGTTGACGGGTCACTCGGCCGGCGCGTTTTTGCGCGCGCGGCGGCAAATCCAGTCCGGCCCGTGCCGCGTATACCCGTCATGAGCAATGAAGCAGCGACGATGGAACGGGCACAGGGCAAGGCGATGCGGATCGCCGTGATCGGTGCCGGCATCTCCGGTCTCTCGGCGGCCTGGCTGCTGGGGCAGGCGCATGACGTGGTGTTGTTCGAGGCCGCGCCTCGCCTTGGCGGCCACGCCAACACGGTTCGCGTTGCGGGTGCCGGCGGCAAGACGGCGGTCGATACCGGTTTCATCGTCTACAACGAGGCGACCTATCCGAACTTCATCGCGCTGATGGACCATTTGCGCGTCGCCACGCAGCCGACCGAGATGTCCTTCGCCGTGTCGCTCGATGGTGGGCGGCTTGAATATAGTGGCACCAGCGTCGCAGGACTGTTCGCCCAGCGCAGCAATCTCGTGCGCCCGCGCTTCTGGGCCATGCTGCAGGACATTACCCGCTTCTACCGGAACGCATCGAGGGACGCGCTGGCGGGGCGCGCGGCTGATATCTCGCTCGGCGACTATCTTGCAGCCGGTGGGTACAGCGCCGCTTTCCGGGACGATCATCTCCTGCCGATGGCGGCGGCGATCTGGTCGGCTCCCTGCTGGGAGATCCTGTCCTATCCGGCCGCCGCCTTCCTGCGCTTCCATCACAATCACGGGCTGCTCCAACTCAGCGACCGGCCGGTCTG
Source organism: Allobosea sp. 05T439 (assembly GCF_056396005.1). Taxonomy (NCBI): domain Bacteria; kingdom Pseudomonadati; phylum Pseudomonadota; class Alphaproteobacteria; order Hyphomicrobiales; family Alloboseaceae; genus Allobosea; species Allobosea sp. 05T439. Next base: position 44,198 of record NZ_JBFTKP010000018.1, read on the forward strand.
GCGCACCATCACAGGCGGCAGCAGCGTCTATGTGCAGAAACTGCGGGCAGCCTTTTCGGGCGAAGTCCGGGCCGGATCGCCGGTCAGGCAGGTCCTGCGCCAAGCCAACGATGTCGTCCTGACGGGCGAAGGGTGGGCAGAAACCTTCGACCATGTCGTCTTTGCCTGTCATGCCGATCAGACGCTCGCCATGCTCGCCGATCCCAGCCCGACTGAAGCCAAGGCGCTGGGCGCCTTCCGCTACAGCCGCAACCGCGCCGTGCTGCATGGTGATGAAACACTGATGCCGAAGCGCCGCCGCGCCTGGGCAAGCTGGAACCATATCGGTCATCGCGCGCAGCCGGATTCTGCCTGCGCGGTCACCTACTGGATGAACAGGCTCCAGCGCCTGCCGGAGGTTCAGCCCTTCTTCGTCACGCTCAATCCGCCGGATACGCTGCGCGAAGAGACCATCCTCCACGAGGAGAGCTACGAACACCCGCTGTTCGACGCGGCGGCGCTCGACGCGCAGGAACGGCTCTGGTCTTTGCAAGGCATGCGCCGAAGCTGGTTCTGCGGCGCCTATTTCGGATCGGGCTTCCACGAGGATGGTCTGCAGGCGGGGCTTGCCGTCGCCGAGGCGCTCGGCGGCGTCCGCCGGCCATGGAGCGTCCGCAACGAATCCGGCCGCATTCCGATCCTGCCGCGGTTGGAGCAGGCCGCATGACCTTGCAATCCGCCCTCTATGTCGGCCGTGTCAGGCATCATCGGTTCCGGCCGCGCCCGCATGCGCTGGCCAATCGCGTGTTCTGGATGCTGCTCGATCTCGACGAGATCGATCGGCTGTCGGCGAAGCTCAGCTTCTTCTCGCGCAACCGCTTCAATCTCTATGCCTTTCGCGACGCGGATTACGGGGATCGCAGCGGGCGGCCTCTGCGGCCCCAGATCGAGGAAACCCTGACCAAAGCCGGGATCGCGCATGACGGCGGCCCGATCCGCCTGCTGACCATGCCGCGCATCCTCGGCTACGCGTTCAATCCGCTCAGCACCTATTTCTGCTACCGCCGCGACGGCAGCCTCTGCGCGACCGTCTACGAGGTGCACAACACCTTCGGCGAGATCCATAGCTATGTGGCGCCTGCCGAGATCTCGGAAGGCGCGCTCAGGCAGGAGGCCGACAAAGTCTTCCACGTCTCGCCGTTCATGAATCTCGACATGCGCTACGCCTTTACGGTCACCTCGCCGGTAGAGCGCGTCTCCGTCGCCATCGAGGGGAGCGACGCCGAGGGACGCCTGATCACCGCCGTGTTGAGCGGCAAGCGAACGGAACTGAGCGACGCGGCCCTGCTGCGGTTGCTCGCAACCCATCCGCTGCTCACGCTGAAGGTCACCGCGGCCATCCACTGGCACGCACTGCGCCTGCTGGCGAAGCGGATTTCCTGGCGGCCCCATCCGGAGGCGCCCGAGCACTCCTTCACTCTCGGCAGAGCCGTGACTACCCATGCGAAAGGACCGATGAAGCCATGAGCCGGCCCGACGCGGAACAGCATTTTCGCATGCCCGAAGAGGCGCTCGCCCTGCCAGGTCGTATCGGCCTGTCGCGCTGGTTCCTGCGCCGCGTGCTCTCCCGGATCGCCATCGGCCACCTGACGGTCTTCACGCCGGAGGGCGAACGGCTCTGCAGCGCGCCTGGTCTGCCCGGGCCGCAGGCGACGATGATCCTGAACAACTGGCGCTCGATACGCCGCCTTCTGCTCGACGGCGATATCGGCCTGGCCGAAGCCTATCGCGACGGCGACCTTCACACGCCGGACCTCACGGCCTTGATCGAGCTCGGCGCGCGCAACGACGCGACATTGGGGGGGCTCGTCTCGGGCACCTGGCCGGCGCGGCTGCTCAACCGCCTGGGGCATGTGCTCAACGCCAATACCCGCCGCGGCAGCCGCCGCAACATCACGGCGCATTACGATCTCGGCAATGACTTCTACGCCCGCTGGCTCGACGCCAGCATGATGTATTCCTCGGCGCTCTACGAGACGCCGGCCGAGACGCTCGAGGCCGCCCAGCAGCGCCGGCTCGATCGGATCGTCGCCATGCTCGACCTCTCGGGCGGCGAGCATGTCCTCGAAATCGGTTGCGGCTGGGGTGCGCTGGCGGAGCGGCTGGCCCGCGAGGGCTGCCGCGTGACGGCCATCACCCTGTCGCCGGCACAGCTCGAAGCCGCACGAAAGCGCATGGCCGATGCAGGCCTGTCCGAGCGCGTTACCATCGATCTCAGGGACTATCGCGACATCGCCGGGCAGTTCGACCGCATCGTTTCGATCGAGATGATCGAGGCAGTCGGCCGCGCCTATTGGCCGTCTTACTTCGATACCCTGAACCGCTCATTGAAACCCGGCGGTCGCGTCGTCCTGCAGGCGATCACGATCGACGATGCGTTGTTCGAAAGCTACCAGCAGGGCACCGATTTCATCCAGCGCTACATCTTCCCCGGAGGCAGCCTGCCGTCGGTCCCGGTGCTGAAGAATAGTGCCGAGGCTGCCGCTCTCGCCGTGGTCGAGCAGCTCGATTTCGGCGAAAGCTACGCCTTGACCCTGAAGGAGTGGTGCCGGCGCTTTCAGGAGCGCTGGAGCGAGATCGCTCATCTCGGCTTCGACGAAGCTTTCCGGCGCCTGTGGGAATTCTACCTCTGCTATTGCGAGGCAGGCTTCCGCGCACAAAGGATCGACGTGAACTTGGTGGCCCTGCGCCGAGCCTGATGGCGGCTCCGAAGGTGCTGTGCCGACCGGCACATTCGGCCTTCGTGGTAAGGCGACGGTGCGTATCCGGAAGCCGTTCTGCTAGCAGGTAAGGAGCGGAACAGCCAGATCCGTCCGGCGTTGGGCCAGCGCCCTCCTATGAGGACTAGCAATGAAACCGCTCTCGCTCCTGCTTGCCGTTGGAATCGGAACACTCTCTGGGGCGTGCCTTCCCCTGGAAAACCGGCCAGTTGGGAACGCAAACGTGCCCCAGCCGAGCAAGCGGGTCGAACTGACCCGCTATCTAGGCAAGTGGTATGAACAGGCGCGCTATGAAGCAAGTTTTCAGGAGGGCTGCGAAGCCGTTTCAGCCCAATACGCGCTCAAGGCGGACGGGGCGGTTTCTGTCATCAACTCCTGCCGGCAGGGCAATCCATCTGGTGGTCTGAAAACAGCGGAAGCATCCGCCCGCGTGGTCGAGGGATCCAACGGTGCGAAGCTGAAGGTCACATTCTTCTGGCCATTCGAAGGCGACTATTGGGTTCTCGACAGGGCGCCAGATTATTCCTGGTCGATCGTTGGCGAACCGTCTGGGCGCTATCTCTGGATCTTGACGCGAAGCCCCGTTGTCACTCCGCAGCAATATTCTGCTCTCGTGGGCAGAGCAAAGATGCTCGGTTACGACGCCGCGTTACTGAGGCGAACGCAGCAATAGCCAAGTGCCGGAGTTTGACCGTCGGCGCGCCCAGTCGGGTTCGTCCGTGCGATCCGGCAGGCTTTCGTATATCAGCCTGCAGGGTGGTGCGGCGCGACCTAGCAAAACGATCTGGTGCAAGGTGCCTAAAATCAGCCTTGGGCTCTCGTTACGGTTGTGGATGGCAAATGTAGTCCGGTGCTACTTGAAGCCGGGCCTCGGGCGTCCTTTCATGCTGACCTGCGCCGCGAGCGCTCCCTGCCTGTCAGAAGCCTGCTTGGCCATCCGCAGTCCGTGATGCCTGAGCATGTTGTCTGCACGCTGCTGGATCAGCCTCTCCGTTTCGGAGACAATCCTGGCGTGGGAACTCGCTCGGGTTTGGATCTTCAAGAACTGGTTGTTAGCGACCACGCGCTGCTTCGAAAGTTCGATCACGATGGTTTCTTCATCAGGAGCAGCCGGTGCCAGCCAACCTCCTCAGCTTCCTCCCAAAAGTCAGCGCATTTTGATTTAACTCAAAGTGACCAACCGCGATGGGTGTTTGAATCCCTCATCGGCCCCGGCCTGTCGACGCTCGCCTGCAAGAGCATGGATGCCTGCACCGKGGGCGGCGCCCGGTGTGTGTCGGGCTGGACGGGTACCCAGAAAGCTGCGGCCTGGCCCTGTCATGAAGCCTGCCTGAGCCGGCGTTCGCCGCTCGGCTCAGGCGAGCCAGGGACATCCTGCCGCGCTCCAGAGGCTCGCCATGCCGGACGCTATCCGCTTGCACGACGAACGGGCCGCCTTTCGCGCTCTGGAGGTCTTGAACTGGCGCGATGGACCGGTTTGCCCGCATTGTGGGGAAAGGTCCCGCCTCGGACGCCTCAGCGGGCCAAGCAGTTCAATTGGCACGTGGAAATGCTATCATTGCCGAAAGCCTTTCTCGGTGAAGCACGGCACGATCTTTCACAACAGCCACGTCCCGCTCCATGTCTGGTTGCAGGGGCTTTACCTGCTGATGTCGAGCGGCCAACGCCTGAGTTTGCAAAAGCTCGGGCGAATTCTCGGCATCTCCGTCCGGACGGTCCGTCATCTGAAGGACAAAATCGCCGTAGGGCTCGCGGCGGAGAAAAGCCATCCCGATACTCCGCCTCCGGCGGCCTTGCCACATTTCGAAATCCGGGTCCCTCTGCCAGAATGCTCGTTACCGCCGAAACCAGGGCACGCGATCTATCGGGCACGCTACGAGCGTTTCCTCGCCGCTCTCGACAATCTTGCTGCACCGTGCAGCGATGCGGTTTTCTTTCAGGCTCTTCGGCGCTTGTTGTCGCACTCTTCGCGAACGGTCCCGTCACACTTCGCGTCAACCGTGGAGCAGCAGCTCGAATTGAGCCTGTTCGACGATCTCCAGCAACAGATCGGATGCTGCCGACAAGACGAGGCTAGGCTTTGGTAAGCCTCCGAGGCCGCGCCGACATCGGAAAATCAAGGCGCCTTGGCAAGAAGTGCGACGGCCATGTAGGCTCGTGCTTTCTTGGGTCGGTGGCGAGACGCTGCGCAGAGCGCGCGAACAGTTCATCCACTAATTTCGTCCGATCGCGAGACGGATCGATCAGTCTCGCGATCGTCGGACCGGACCAGGCTCGCGTCATATCGGCATGACGCTGCGCAAACGATAATCGGTCACAGCGAATGCCTTTGTCGGGTGGGCTGCGGACGTTTCCCGGCCCCCGACCTGAAATGCAGCGCGGCGTAGTGCAAATGCGTTTGGACATTCAGCCGATACGATCAATCGCTCCCTGCTGCCTTCGCCGCATCTGCACTACATGACCACTAGAACGGGTACCGAACTGCCTCGGAGGTCTGGCTGCCCAGCAAAAGGCGACGGAGCCCGCGTCGGCCGGTGCTATGGGGATTTCGCCGCGCGGCCTGGATTGAGGGCTTGCGCGCGGGAGCCGGCTGGCATGGGACGCGCCGGTCGGGGCGCGGGGAGCCGGGTTTTTTTCTGGGCGCAGGGTCGATCCGGGACGGACGCGAGCTCTGTCTGCGCCGTCGGGCCGCGCAGGGTCGCCCGCTCTCTGCCCGAGACCGGCCCTGTTCTGTCGAGATGGAGCCCCCGAGCCGTCGTCATGATGTGTCGATCCTGACGGCGAGGATGGTGTGCGGGGCAGAACCCGGAGCGAAGCGCTCGACGAGGATCATGCGGCCGCTGCAGCATGGGCACGGCGGAGGGTCTTCACCGCGGGGATCGTTCTGCTCGGCGCGAGCCTCTGCATTGTCGGCTTCAACGGGGCTGATCGGCGCCTGCGCCGCGATGATCTGCCGGACGTGGGCGATCGTGGGGGCCCGCCGGCTGGATGCGAGCAGGCCGTAGTGGCGGATGCGGTGGAAGCCGTCGGGCAGGACATGGAGCAGGAAGCGGCGGATGAACTCGTGCGCCGCCAGCGTCATGGTCCTGATCCAGGCCTTGCCGGACGAGCGGGCGCGATAGTCCTTCCAGCGGAACCTGACCCCGCGCCAATCCATGGCGACGAGGCGGCTGTTGGCGATGGCGACGCGGTGGGTGTAGCGGGCGAGATAGGCCAGGACGGCATCGGGACCGCCAAAGGGACGCTTGGCGTAGACGACCCAGTCGGCGCGGCGCAGCGGCGCCAGCAGAGCGGCGAAGGCATTGGCTTCAGCAAAGGGGACGAGCTCGCCATGGCAGGCGAGCCGCCCGGCTGCGTGCAGGTCAACGAGCCCTTCGAGGAAGAGCCGTCGGAACAGCCGCGAGAGCACGCGCACGGCAGAAAGAAGCCGGGCCTGCAAGCGATCCAGCCCGCGCCGTCGGCGCTGAGGCCGCCGCCGGGCGCGATGATGTGGAGCTGGGGATGGTGGGTCATCGCCGATCCCCAGGTGTGCAGCACTGAGGTGAAGCCGATGCGGGCGCCGAGATGCTTCGGGGCAGCGGCGATGCTGGTGAGCGTCTCGGCCGCGGCCCTGAACAGCAGGCCATAGACGGTGGCCTTGTTCTGGAAGGCGATGGCGGCGATCGGCGCCGGCAGGGTGAAGACGAGATGGTAGTAGGGCACGGGCAGCAGATCGGCCTGCCGGTGCGCGAGCCAGTCCTTCGCCGCCGCGCCCTGGCAGCGCGGGCAGCGGCGGTTGCGGCAGAAGCTATGGGGAGAGCGGCGAAGGCGTGAAATGGTGCCACCGTCGTTGCCAGAAACGAATGGATGTGCCCATGACCCCAATAAGTGATCTGAGCCGTTCCCTTGCTCCTTTTGATCAGAATACCACTCTGACAGCGGTCATTGAGCTGAGCGAGGCCAGCTGGCTCGTGGCTGGCTTGATTCCTGGTGTTGAGCGCGAACCCCTGAAGAAGCAGGAGCCCGATCCGATCGCACTCCTGCGGCTGCTGGAGCGTTGGCGGGTAGAGGCTGTGCGGGCAGGCAGGACGATTGGCAGATTACCGTCGCCTTTGAGGCGGGACGCGACGGGTTTTGGCTGGCGCGATGGCTGCAGGCTCGCGACATCGAGGTGCACGTTGTTCATTCGACCAGCGTCGCCGTGTCACGCGAGCATCGCCGAGCGAAGACCGATCGGCTGGACACGGCAATGCTCATGCGTGTGTTCCTGGGATGGCTACGCGGCGAGCGCGGGCACTGCCGGATGGTAGCGATCCCAACCCTCGAGCAAGAGGATGCCAAGCGTCCTAGCCGCGAACGGGAAAGCCTGGTCGGTGAGCGCACACGGATCGTCAACCGGATGAAGGCGGCCCTAGCCCGGCTCGGCATCCGCGGATTCAAGCCGACATTGCGAAAGGCGCCRCAACGGCTCGACGCTTTACGCACGCCGGAGGGCGTGCCGATCCCACCGAACACGCGCGACGAGATCCGACGCGACATGGTCCGGCTCGCGGTGGTGCGAGAACAAATCGATGTGATCGAACAGGCCCGCCTCGTGCGCCTGGAACAAGCACCGGCAGCGGGGCCACACGCCATGGTGCGCCTGTTGGCCCGCGTCGTCGGCGTCGGCCTGGAAACGGCGGACATGTTGGTTCAGGAGGTCTTGTCTCGAAACCTTCGAGACCGACGGGCCGTGGCCCGTTACGTTGGCCTTACGGGCTCGCCCGACGAGAGTGGCAAGCGACGACGGGAGAAGGGATTGGCCAAAGCGGGCAATGCCCGCGTGCGCCGCGGCTTGATCCAACTCGCGTGGCGGTTGTTGAGATTCCAGAAGGAAAGCGCGCTTGCGCAATGGTACCGGGCGCGGACCGATGGCCCGAAGGGCGCGCGTAAAACAACAATGATCGTGGCACTTGCTCGCAAACTTCTCATTGCACTGTGGCGCATGGTCACCATCGGTGAAGTCCCAGCGGGCGTCGTGTTGCGACAAACGCCCTAAACACACGGCTTGGTCCTCGCGTGACAGGTCGACTGTCGCGCCGAACCAGGTGTAGCGATTCGAGGTGGCGGTGACCCGAACAACTCCATGGCTCCAATGCCGTCGGCAGAATGGGCCCGCCGCCTCGGAGCCTTGCTGCCGAAGCCATTGACTGCTTCATGGTCCGGACCCGTTGCGGATCCAACCGAATACAAGGTCGCGGCGCAATGCTTTGCGCCTGATGGCAGGCTCCCCTCGAATTGTTCGCAGTACGCCCGGTCGAGGCCCAGACAGTCTGGAGGTTAGAAAGGCATGCGGAAAGCTTGACAGAAAAATCCCCATACAAGGAGTTGTAGGCGATCGTCGCGTGATCGCAGGCGCCGCAGCGCATGACATGGCCGCCGAGCGCAGCCGTCCGGCAGGCCCGGATCACCCCGATCACCTTGAGCTGGCCGCGGCTGAGACGATGGCGCGCGAGGAAGGCGTCGCCATGCCGGTTCAGGATATCCGCGACCTCCAATGGGGGCCGCGCCATGAGGCGCGGACCGTTACGGCGGTGGCGGCGGCGCCAGCAGGGCGAGCGGGCTTTCGACCTCGCGCAGCGTCCTGAGCGGTGGTGTCGAGCTTCCTGGGGCCGAGCAGGACCTGGATCACCCGGATATCGGTCTTCCGTTCCAGCAGATGCGTCGCGAAGCTGTGCCGCAGCGTGTGCATGGACACGCGCTTGTCGAGCTTCGCCGCCTCGGCCGCGGCATGGCAGGCCCGGTTGAGCTGGCGCGTCGTGACCGGCTGGCCCGGCTGCTGACCGGGGAAGAGCCAGCCGCGCGGCCGCTTCATCCGCCACCATTGCCGCAGCAGATCGAGCAGGTCGGGCGCCAGCATGACATAGCGGTCCTTGCGGCCCTTGCCCTGCTCGACCCGGATCAGCATGCGGGCGCTGTCGATGTCGGCGACCTTGAGGTGGGCGATCTCGGAGGCGCGCAGGCCGCAGCCATAGGCGATGCTGAGCGCCGCCTGGTCCTTCAGGCTGCGCGCGTGGGCCAGCAGAAGCGCGACCTCCTCGGTGCTCAGCACCACCGGCAGCCGCTCCGGCGTCGGGATCCGCGCGATGCGGTCACCGAAGCCGGCCCGGCCGAGCGTGACGTGGAAAAAGAATCGCAGCGCCATGCAGGCCTGATTCATCCGGGCATAGCTCGCGTCCAACGACGCCAGGTGCAGCTGGTAGCGACGCAGATCTTCTGGCTCGGCCCGGTCGGGCGAGCAGCCGAGGAAGGCCGTGAACGCGCGGACCTGCCGGACATAGTCGCGCTGCGTGTGCTCGCCGAACTGGCGGATCGTCATGTCCTCGATCATCCGCTGGCGCAGCGGGCTGACGGTGACGGGATCGGTCATGGAGGCCTCCAAGGATCAGGGGGAACGACCCCGAAATCCTCGGATGCAGCGCATGCGAAATCTCGCCGCGGACTACGCTGCAGCGCCCTCCCGCGAGAGCGGGTTAGTCCTATGGCGCATCCGGTCCTGGGGCGCGGCACTGGCGAACTTCGGCTATCCACCCGACCCGGCCGTTGCGCTCGCACTTCGGCTACCCGTCGGCCGTGCGCCATATGCGGAAGTTGGATTGCTGCCGGAAACCTGACTCTGCCACCGCTTCCACCTGGAACAACCGGTTGCGCCGATCAACCGGGCGGCCGTCCTCGACAAGCCGCCTGGCGCCGCTTGCCAGCAATACATCGACGAGGCGATCCCCTCGCACCGGCACGGCTCGGCAATGCTCTCCAGCGCAGCCTTCCAGCACGATACCGATCTTCTCTTCGGCCGAGAACTGTCGGCACGTCGCGCGCCGAATGTCCTTCACGCCCTGCTCTGCCGGCGCTTTCTTCGGCCCGGATTTCTGTCTCATCTTCGCTCCAAAATGGCTGCGATGATCCAGAAATCCTCCCTGCCCGAAAACCCCTAAATGGTCTCAAGGGCGCGGACGGCGGACACTTGAGCTGAGGCCGGGCCTCAGCGATAGACGAGCACCGGGATCTTGGAATGGGTCAGGACCTTCACCGTCTCGCTGCCGAGCACGATCGCGGCGATGCCGCGACGGCCGTGCGAGGCATGGCGATCAGGTCGCAACCTCGCTTGGCCGCGGTGTCGATAATCGCCTGATAAGGGTGCTCGTTCTCCACCTGGAGAGCATCGCTGGGCACATCCGCGGTCGCGGCCTTGTCCTGGGCCGGCCGCTGCGAGATATTGCTGCGCTCGCGCTTTGGTGCTCTCCCGATATTCTGCCAGCGTTGCGGTCACATGCCGGGTGCAGCAGCGAATACGTGAAAGGGCTGCGTGACAGTCAGGAACGTCAGTCGAGCCTTAAGGGATTTGGCGAGTTGTATGGCCCGATCGACAGCTTCGGCCGACAAGGGCGAACCGTCTGTGGGAACCAGAATGTGTTGGTACATTGCATCCTCCCCCGCGGCAGCAAAGCGCGAGTAGAGGCGTGGGCGTCACGCGTGCCGCACGAGGCTGCTCCCAATGAACAGCATATCGGTGTGGCAGGGGCCCAAAATAAGGGCGCTCCGCAACAAAGTGGTGGCACGCGTTTCTTGGCGAAGTGGCCCACAATATGCTTATTCCAATTTTCTCCATGAGCGCAGGGGCCGTCGGCTCGTCGATGAATGTTCATTTGAAAGCGGATTCAAGACGCCCTTCGGCATCGCGATTGATCGAGCATTTGCGAGATGTGGTCGGTTCCGAACGCAATGACACAACAGACGCCCAGCTTGGACTGGCGCTGTGTTTCGTCGCTGGCGCCGTGAATGCGGGCGGCTTTCTCGCCGTGGGCCAGTACACCTCTCATATGTCCGGCATGATCTCGTCCATGGCAGATAATCTTGCCCTGGGTGGCGTCGGTCTCGTGCTTGGCGGCATCGGCGCCTTCCTGTCGTTCGTCATCGGCGCGGCCTGCTCGGCGGTTTTGATCAACTGGGGCCGGCGGCATCATGCCGGCGGCCAATATGCCTTCCCGCTCCTGTTCGAGGCGGGGCTGCTTCTGAGCTTCGGCCTCATCGGCAGTGTCCGCGACCATGTGCCGTTTTTCCTGTTTGTCGCCGTGCCGCTCCTTTGCTTCATCATGGGGCTGCAGAACGCGATCATCACCAAGATCTCGCGCGCCCGCATGCGTACGACGCACATGACGGGCGTGGTCACGGATATCGGCATCGAGTTGGGGAAGCTGTTTTATTGGAACAGGACATCCGGCCCTGCTGACGGCCGCGTCCTGGCCGATCGCGCGAAGCTACGCTTGCTCGGTTCGTTGCTCGGTTCGTTCTTCGTCGGTGGCGTTGTGGGCGCCCTCGGCTTCAATCACCTTGGTTTCGTCACGACGATTCCGTTGGCGATCCTGCTCCTGCTGCTGGCGGGAGTGCCGATGCTAGCGGATTTCATCGGCAGGCGACGCGTGACGTCAAAGGCCGACGATCCTCGTGGGTGATCTCGGCCGCAGCCTCCGATCCGCTGGCCCTGGACATGTCCGAGCCGCATCGTTGGCAATGATCTGGATTGGCATTCCACCATCAGGATCGCTATCCTGATGGTGATTTGTGATGTTCGAGGCATCACTATTGATGCCGGGTGCAGTTCGCGGGCATCCGAATGGGAGCCCTCGCAACGGGACTGGGCAATGCGGACGTTGGGCTATTTCGACGGGGCGCATGGTACGATTTGCATCATAGAGGACAAGGCGACCGGGGCCCGCCGCTACTACGAAGGCAACGCATTCCAAAGCCATGCCCTGCCGAGCGGCGAAAGCTGTTTCACCTATGTTCACCTGATGAGCAATTTTCTTCGGCCGGCGACGAATGTGCTGTTGCTCGGATGCGCCGGCGGCACGCTCGCGACGATGCTGCACCGGCAGGGAAAGACGGTCACGACCGTCGACCATAATCCGCTCAGCTTCAGGCTCGCGCAGGAGTATTTCTGGATGCCGCCCGGGGTTCGCTGCGTCGTAGCCGATTTCAAGGACTTTCTCGGCGGAACGACTGGCTGCTTCGACGGCATCGCGATCGATGTCGGCGGCATGGACTTTCGGTTCGGGGACGCGTTCGATCGCCAGACCTGCCAGGCGTTGCGCCGTGCTCTGACGCATTCCGGGCGAATTGCGATGAATCTCCTGGTCGATCACGACCTGAATCCGCTGCCCGATCAGATCACGGCCGACCTGACAGGACCGGATCTGAATGGCTGGATCATCGACGAAGCCGTTGGAGAACCGGAACGCAACGCCGTCATCATGTGTGCGCCGGAGCGTCGGCTCGAGCTGGATGAGGACTCCTTTCCCGCGGTCATCGCCGCGGAATTCCAGAGCTGGTCCATCCGGCGCCCGCGGCTACGCTCGATCACGCTGCGTTCGGACTAAATCGTCCAAACGCAGCGTGATCGACTCTCATAGCTTAGAGCATGCTCTGGCGGCGGGCCGCGAGCGTCACAGCGAGGCGCCTGCCTTACCGTACACCATGAGTGCAAGCAGCCCCTTGAGCAATGCGACCGGGGTCGGCGGGCAGCCGGGAATGCGCAGGTCGACCGGAACGACCGCCGAGACGCCGCCGAGGCAGGCATAGCCGCTGGCGAAGACGCCGCCATCGCAAGCGCAGGCTCCGGCGGCCACGACCCATTTGGGCGCGGGAGTCGCTTGGTAGGTCCTCAGCAGAGCTTCGCTCATGTTCCTGGTGACGGGCCCGGTCACGAGCAGGACGTCGGCATGCCGCGGCGAGGCGACGAACCTCAATCCAAAACGCTCCAGATCGTAGAAGGCGTTGCCGAGGGCATGGATCTCAAGTTCGCAGCCATTGCACGAGCCGGCATCGACCTGCCGGATGGACAGGCTGTGGCCGAGCCTGGTTCGGGTGGCGTGGTCGAGCTGGGCTGCGAGCGCGGCGATCTCGGCGTCGGCCTCGCTGCGGATGGGTTCGGTGAGCGGGGCCTTGACGAGGCTTTCGAACAGGATCTTCCGCATGGCGCCTACCTAGAGGTCGTGCCCGGAATAGGAGCAGTTGAACGATTTGTTGCAGAGGGGGAAATCGGCGACGATGTTGCCCTCGATCGCCGCCTCCAGCACAGGCCACTGGAACCAGGACGGATCGCGCAAATGGCAGCGGTCGACGCTCCCGTCGGCCCGCAGGCGCAGCCAGGCGAGAACATCGCCACGGAACCCTTCGACCAGCGCCAGACCCTCGGCAGGCTTGCCCGTCGCTCCCAAAGGCGCGCGCAGCTCGCCGCCCGCCGGTAAGGCGTCGAGAATCTGCTCGATCAGTGCGAGGCTCTGCAGGACCTCCTGGATGCGGATCCAGACCCGTGCATTGACATCGCCATCGCCGCGCACGGGAACATCGAAGCGCAAACTGTCATAGGGCGCATAGGCGAGGTCGCGGCGGGCATCGAAGTTCCGCCCGGATGCCCGACCGACATAGCCTCCGCAACCATAGTGCCGGGCCAGCGTCGGGCTGAGAAACCCGGTTCCGACCGTCCTGTCCTGAAGCGAGGCGGTATTGTCATAGAGCTCKACCAGCGCCGGAAAGGCCTTCCCGGCGATACCGGCCAATTCGCGGATTTGCCCGGCGCCCTCCGCAGTGAGATCTGCAGCGCTGCCGCCGGGCACGATGCAGTCCATCATCAGGCGGTGCCCGAAGCAGGCAGCCGCGGTCCGCAGCACGCGCTCGCGCAGGACGCTGGTATGGGCATGCAGGAGCGCGAAGGCGGCGTCGTTGCAGATCGCGCCGATATCTCCGAAATGATTGGCGAGACGCTCGAGCTCGGCCATCAGGGCCCGCAGCCAGACGGCGCGCGGCGGCACGTCGACGCCAAGCGCCGTTTCGACGGCCCGGGCGAATGCGAACGCATAGGCGACCGTGCTGTCGCCCGAGGTGCGGCCGGCGAGGCGCGCGGCCTGTTCGATGGAGGCGCCCGCCATCAGCGACTCGATGCCCTTGTGGGTGTAACCCAGCCGCTCCTCGAGCCGCACCACCGTCTCGCCATTGGCGGTGAAGCGAAAATGGCCCGGCTCGATGATGCCTGCGTGCACCGGGCCGACCGGAATCTGATGCAAGCCTTCGCCTTCCGCGCCGAGGAATGGATAGGCTGCCGGCTCTCCGGCTGCTTCGGTATGGTGAGCCAATGGCTTGCGCAGCTCCCACCGACCATGATCGAGCCAGGGCCGTGCATCCGGCAGCCCCGCCGGCTCGATCCCGAACAGATCCCGGAGCGTGCGCTCCAGGCGGAGGGCCGGAGGATGGACCTGGCTGACCGAGGGGACCGGTCCCTCGGTCAGCGGCATCGTGACAACAACGACGCTTCCTCCGTCCTCGTCGAGGAGGGCCATGTGAACCGCTTCGGCCTCCCCCCAAAGCCCGAGCAAGGTGCAATGCCCTTGGGCAAGCCACAACATCACGGTCTGCCAGAGGGATTGGCTCACCACGACCCGCGGGCATGGTCGATGCGCTTCGATCAGGCGGCCGGTCGCGACCATGTCGAGCAGCGTCGGCATCCGCTCAGTCCTCCCATCCTATCCGAGCAAGCTTGCGACGTGCCGGAACCAAGCGACGAGCGGTGGCGGCAGGTAGATGCCCGCCATCAGGACGAGGCCGAGATGTCCTATCATCGGCAGATAGGATGCCTGCACCGGCTCGCTGCTGCCAGTGGGCTCGCCGAATGCCAGCCCATGCACCCGCAGCAGAAGGGCGCCGAAAGCGACGAGCAATCCCACGACCAGCGGCAACGCAAGCAAGGGCTCGCGGGCGAAGGTCGAGCTGACCACCAGGAACTCGCTCATGAAAATGCCGAGCGGGGGCATTCCGGCGATGGCGACGACACCGACGACGAGGCCCCAGCCGAGGAGAGGGTGGGTCACCGTCAGGCCGCTGATGTCGGCGATCTTCTGCGTGCCCTTGGCTTGGGCAATATGGCCAACGGCGAAAAAGATCGCCGATTTTGTCAGGCTGTGCATCGTCATGTGCAGAAGGCCTGCGAAATTGGCCAGCGGCCCGCCCATGCCGAATGCGAACACGATGATGCCCATGTGCTCGATCGACGAATAGGCGAACATCCGTTTGATGTCGCGGCGGCGATAGAGCATGAAGCCCGCGAACACGAGCGAGATCAGGCCCAGCGTGACCATCAACGGTCCGGGCGTCAGCGCCGCCGGATTGGCCGCGAGCAGCAGCTTGAAACGCAGGACGGCATAGAGCGCGACATTGAGCAGCAGGCCGGAAAGCACGGCTGAAATCGGCGTCGGACCCTCGGCATGGGCATCCGGCAGCCAGGCGTGCAATGGTGCCAGGCCCACTTTGGTGCCGTAGCCGAGCAGCAGGAAAACGAAGGCGAGGTTGAGCAGCGCGGGATCGAAGGTAGAGACGCGTTGGATCAGCACGCTCCAAACCATGCCGTCGAGACCTTCGCCGACCACGGGGCGGGCGGCCATATAGACGAGGATCGTCCCGAAGAGCGCGAGCGCGATGCCGACGCTGCCGAGGATGAAGTATTTCCAGGCCGCCTCGATCGCGGCGTCGGTGCGGTAAATGCCGACCATGATTACCGTGATGAGCGTCGCCATCTCGATCGCCACCCACATCAGGCCGATATTATTGGCCACCAGCGCCAGGTTCATGGCGAACAGCAGGGCCTGATACATGGCGTGGTAGAAGCGCAAATGAGCCGGGGTGAGCCGCTCCGTCTCCAACTCGTGGGCGATGTAACTGGCGCTGAAGACGCTGGTGGTGAAGCCGACGAAAGTGTTGAGAACGACGAAGACGATGTTGAGATCGTCGACCAGGATGTAGGGACCGGGCTCGGGCTTCGACGCGAACAGGGACAGCGCCGCGAGGAGGGTCAGGAAGGCCGAGAGCATGTTGAGCCGCGCCGACAGGCGATAGCCTGGCAACAGCGCGAGCAAGACGGCCGTCGCGGCGGGAACGACCAGGATCAGGGTGACGCCGTCGACCGGAACCGGGTTCATCGCTGGTCCCCGCGGAAGCGATCGAGCGCGTGGACATCGACGGTGTCGAAGCGTTCGCGAATGCGAAACAGGAAGATGCCGATGACGATGAAGGCGACGAGAACGGAAAAGGCCACGCTGATCTCGACCACCAACGGCATGCCCTTGGCGCCGGTCGCGGCGAGGATCAGTCCGTTCTCCAGCGACATGAAGCCGACGACCTGACTGACCGCATTGCGGCGCGTCACCATCATCAGCAGGCCGAGCAAGATGACGGATAGGGCAAAGGCCAGGTCTTCCCGCGCGAGCGGGTCGGCGTCGGCCGTCACCTTCAGCATGACCACCATGGACAGGGCGACAAGTCCGATGCCCGCCAGCATGGTGGGGCCGATGCTGACGACGTTCTCGATCTCGCGGTGGATGCCGAGCCGGGCGATGATCCTATGCAGCGCGACCGGGATCACGATCGCTTTGACGATAAGTGCGATCATCGCGGTGATGTAGAGATGCGGGGCACCCTGGACCCAGGCCTGCCAGGCAACCGACAAGGCGAGTACGGTCGCCTGCAGGGCGAACACGTTGAGAAGCGCGTAGAGACGGTCCTGATACAGCAGCATCAGGCTGACCAGCACCAGGCCGCCAGCGAGCAAATGGGCGATATCGAAGGCCAGGTTGCCCATCTAGAGGCTCCGCGACACGAAGAGCAGCAAGGTCCCGAGCAGACCGAGCATGAGGGCGGCTCCAAGGAAGTCCGGCACGCGGAAGACCCGCATCTTGGCGATGGTGGTCTCGAACAGGGCGAGCAGAAAGCCGCCGAGGGCAAGCTTGGCTATATAGGCCGCGACGCCTGCGATCTGGGCGCTTGCGCTGGCACCGGGCGGCGCCAGGCCCCGGGGCAGGAACACGCAGCTGATCAGCGACATGTAGAGCAGGAGCTTCAGCGAGGCCGCGAACTCGATCATGGCGAGATGACGCCCGGAATATTCCAGCACCATCGCCTCGTGGACCATGGTCAGTTCGAGATGTGTCGCCGGATTATCGATCGGGATGCGCGCGTTTTCGGCGATGGCCACCATCACGAGGGCGACGAGCGCAAGCGCGAGCGAAACCCGCACGCCGACCGACGGGGACAACATGAAGCCCGCGACGTTCGAGAGCTGGGTCGATCCGGCGAGGAGCGCCAGCGTGAACACGATCATGATCATTGCAGGCTCGGCGAGCGTCGCGATCATCACCTCCCGGCTCGAGCCGATGCCGCCGAAGCTGGTGCCGACATCCATCCCTGCGAGGGCCAGAAAGAACCGCGCGCTGCCGAGCAGGGCGATGATCGCGATCAGGTCGGCGGACCAGCTGAACAGCAGGCCGGCCGCGAAGGTCGGCACGAGCGCAGCGGCCACCCAAGTCGCCGCGAAGATCAGGTAGGGGATCACCCGAAAGAGCCAGGACGCGCTTTCGGCAAGGATCACCTCCTTGCGCAGCAGCCGCAGGAGATCCCGGTAAGGCTGCACGATCGGCGCGCCGCGGCGGCGCAGCAGCCGCGCCTTCACCTTGCGGACGAAGCCGGTGAGCAACGGCGCCAGCAGCAGAACCAGCAGCATCTGCGCGCCCTGAATGGCGAGATCCGCGATCACGACCATAGCGCCAGCACCAGCAGAAGGAAGACGAGGGCGGAGAAGACCAGGCTGAGATATTGGCGGATGGTCAGGAACTGAAACCGGTTGAGCCGCTCGGCCGCGACGGAGACGGCGCTGGTGACGGGGATATAGATCAGCTCCCAGGCGAGATCGCGCAGATCGACCTGGAACCGGGCCGGACGCAGGTCTCCCGGCGGAGGCATCTCGACGCGTTCCCGGGCCTGAAAGGCGTAGCCGCCGAAGACGCGGCGGATCGGCTGGGCGAAGCTGCTGGCGGTGTATTGCGTCGCCGGGCTGGATTGCGGAAAGCCGCAATCCCATGCCGGTCCGCGGCGCAGCGCATGCGAGGCCAGGCGGTGGATGGCGTAGGCCGCGAGCGAAGCGGACGCCGCGATGAAGCAGAAGACCAGGAGGCCGTTATAGGAGCTCCGGCTTTCGGCGATTGGCACGATCGAGAGCCAGCCGATTCCGGCCTGTGTCGGCATCCGGCCGCCCACGACGCCCTGCACCACGGGCGCGATGGCGTCGATCACGAAACCGGGCAGGATTCCGGCGAGAATGCACAGTCCGGCGAGGATGACCATTGCACTGAGCGAGAAGCGGTCGACCTCCGCGGCCTGTTCCGCTGCCGGCGTGCGGGGCCGGCCGAGAAAGACGATCCCGAAGACCCGGACGAAGCAGGCTGCGGCGAGCGCGGCTGATAGGGCAAGCATCGCTCCGACGGCAGGCACGAGCAGCTTCAGTCCCCATAGCGGAAGCTGCGGGCTGAGCAGGACCGCCTGGAAGGCGAGCCATTCGGAGGCGAAGCCGTTCAGGGGCGGCAGGGCTGAGATCGCGGCGCAGGCCACCAGCACCACGGCGCTGGTGACAGGCATGCGGTGGATCAGCCCCCCGAGATCCTCCATCTGGCGCTTGCCGGTCGCGGTGAGCACGGCGCCGGCTCCGAAGAACAGAGCACTCTTGAAGAGAGCGTGGTTGAAGGCATGGAACAGCGCCGCGGTCAGCGCCAGCGCGCCCGCCGCGGACAGGTCGTTCGCGCGGAAGGCGAGTGCGAGGCCAAGCCCGACGAAGATCAGGCCGATATTCTCGATCGTACTGTAGGCGAGCACACGCTTGAGATCATTCTCCATCAGCGCATGGAGGACGCCGAGCACGGCGGTCCAGCCGCCGATCGCCAGAACGGGAAAACTCCACCACCAGGCTGTCGGGCCGAGCAGGTCGAAAACGATCCGGATGAAGCCATAGACCGCGACCTTGGTCATCACCCCGCTCATCAGCGCCGAGACGTGGCTCGGCGCAGCCGGATGGGCGAGCGGCAGCCAGACGTGCAACGGCACCAGGCCGGCTTTCGAGCCTGCGCCGAGCAGTGCAAGGCCGAGGACGAGCCCGGCGGGCAGCGGTAGGAGATGGTGAGCACGGATCGATGCGAAAGCGTAGCTTCCGTCCGGCCCCGCCAGCAGGCCGAAGGCAAGCAGCAGGGCGAAGGTGCCGAAACTCGCCATCACGATGTAGACGTAGCCGGCGCGAATATTATCGCGCTCCTGGTGATGCGCCATGACCAGCGCCCAGGATGCAAGCGACATGAATTCCCAGGACAGCAGGAAACTGAAGGCGTCATCCGCCAGGAGGACGAGATTCATGCCGGCAAGGAACGCTGGAAAGAATGGCAGCACGCGTTGCGGGGCGTGCTCGTGCTGGCCGTAGCCGATACCGTAGAGGCTAGTGACCGCTCCGCCGAGATTGATCACGGCCAGGAAGAAGGCCGACAGCGCGTCCATGCGGAAATGCGCGCCGATCCAGGGCAGGCCAAGAGGCAATACGACGCCGGGTGATGCGCCGGCCCCCTCGACAAGATGGAGCAGCGCCGTGATCAGCGCGATGGCACTGGCGATGCCGGCCGCGCCATAGACGATGCGTGACCCTTGGCGCCAATTGCTTGCGACGATGCCGACCCCCGCGATGCCCAGCAGCGCCGCCACGCACCACAGTCCGACGATCGTGACCATCGCGCTTGCTCCTAGGCTGCTCTAGCCTTGGCCGTCTGCGGCATTTTGCGGGAGTGTGGTTCGGCACTGGCGGCAGCTTCCTTGAGCCGAACGCCGCGCCCCTCACCCTGACTCGGCGCTCCTTCTCCGATGAGTTCGATTCCGGCCGTGTTCAGCGCGCCGACCAGCTTCATCAGTGAATCGACATTCCCGCGGATCACACCGTCGCTGCCTTCCATGCGCTGGATCGTCGGCACAGAAAGCTGGGACAGCGCTGCAAGGCCGCGCTGATCGATCCCGAGAAGGGCGCGTGCGGCCCTTAGTTGCGCTCCGGTGATCATGGGCTTGCCAGTGATAGCTGCGCACCGAATGTCGAAAATAATTTGTACGCCCTGAGGAGCTTTGCTTCAACTATGGCTTTCGATGTCTAGAGCATCAAACTGCAGGACCATTCGTTGACGTGGAGCAACGCCAAATGGCCAAGCCTGAGGGATTGATGAGCTTCTGGGCGTACGGCTCGCACCTCAGTGCAGATTCCTTGACCCGAGCGCGAGCGACCATCGGAGCAATTCGCAATAGGTCCAACTTGGATGCCGCCTGTGTGATTATGTTCGTTCAACTATATAGGCGGTGAGGGAGAGGCGATGCTTAAGGATATTCGGACTGGTATAATCCTGGTTGCAGCAATTGCGCTCTCCTGGGGTGCAATTTACATTTTAATGGGCGTCACACCCATCTCTGCTGTCTTGGCTGCTGTTATTGCAGGCGCCATTCGAATTTATGCTGCCAGGTAATGACTTTAACCGATACCAGAATATGTTGTTTATTGGTGATTGTGAGTCGATTTCTGCCGCGCATGAATATTGGATACGTTTGAGGTTCATGAGGCTTGATTCTGTGCGAACGTTGCTGGAATCATGGACTTGCCATTGAATGCTATGCGCCGAATGTCGATTTGAGACGCCCGGCGACCCGCAGTCGTCACAATGAAACCAGTCCTGTCTCAACTTGCCCCTCCGGGAAACGCTCATCGACACTGCGGCGACCATCGCGCCGCGTGTCATCGTCCGGCAGGGCAAATGACTGGTCCCTGAACACTACGCATCGACGAGAGCCTGTGCCGTGCCGAATTGTTCCCGGCCGAGCGCGCGGTACAGGCGGATAGGGCGCGCGACCAAGAAGTTGATTGAGATCAACCAGCCCATGCTCGAGGTGCATATAGTCCCGCCGCAACGAGCATAGATCAGCAGTCATTGCACATCGGATAATGCCCGCACGCGATGCGCGCTAGGGAGGCGCATATGACGGGAAAAACCTACGCGGAATGGCTGAAACAGCTAGAGAAACTGGAGCGAGAGCAACTCCGCCACTATGCCGCCAACCGTCAGAAGGAAGGCGACGCCGTTGGCAAACAGATCGAACAATGGATCTGCGGCGGGCGCGCGCACGGTTTCTGCACGCCAGACGGGCGGCCATTGCCCAAATGGCCACGCCCATGTTGAGCAGACGGCGCGGCGCAAGGCCGCTTTCGATTGAGGGCGAGAACGCCGCATGAGCGGCGGGGTCAGGATGCAAAGCCTCAACTGCCCACAAGCAGACGCTGCGAAGGGCAGCTAAGGGCCAGAGAATGCCCTGAGCGGCGAGCGGCAACCAAACAATTCTCACGTGTTGTAGCCCCATTCATTTCCCCAGATCATGACCGAGTGCCCCGTCGAGACCGCCCGGTACTGGCGGTCTGGTGGCTCGAAATCGGCCGGCCTGATCGGGCTCCTGATCTCTGCGTTCGAGACGAACCGGGGTTGATGGCGGCGGGCGGGATCCGCAATCGGGACCGCAGCGAGCAATCGTTTCGTATAGGGATGCTGCGGGTTGCCGAAGATCGCGGCGCGGGGCCCGATTTCGACGATCTCGCCGAGATACATGACCGCGACCCGGTGGCTGAGCCGCTCCACCACGGCCATGTCGTGCGAGATGAACACGTAGCTCAACCCCATCTGGGCTTGCAGATCGAGCATCAGGTTGACGACCTGGGCCTTTACCGAGACGTCCAGCGCCGAAACGGACTCGTCGGCGACGATCAGGCGCGGTTCGAGCGCCAGCGCGCGGGCAATGCAGATGCGCTGGCGCTGCCCTCCCGAAAACTCGTGAGGGTAGCGGCGGGCCATGTCGGCCTGCAGGCCGACACGCTCCAGCAGGTCCGCGACCTTGTCTCGGGCTCCAGCCCGCGTGGCGAGACCATGGATGACGAGTGGCTCGGCGATCGCCGCACCCACCGTCTCGCGCGGGTTGAGGCTTCCGAACGGATCCTGGAAGATCATCTGGATGCGCCGGCGCTGCTCGCGCAATTCGTCCGCCCCCAGCTTCAGCACGTCCACGCCGTCGAGGAGGATCGAGCCGGCCTCGGGCTCGACCAGCCGCAACAGGGAGCGCCCGGTCGTCGACTTGCCGCAGCCGGATTCCCCGACCAGCGCCAGTGTCTCTCCCGAGCGGACATCGAAGGAGACATTCTCGACCGCATGGACCCGCCCCGTGACGCGGCCGCGGATGGCGGAACGGATGGGGAAGCGCGTCGTCAGGTTGTTGACCTCCAGAACAGAGCGCTCGTGATCCTTCACGGTATCGGGCACCTCGACCGGGACATCCGACGTACCGGTGCTGCGATCGACGATCGGGAAGCGCATGGGCCGCTCGCGGCCGTTCATCGAGCCGAGCTTCGGCACGGCCGCGAGAAGCGCCTTGGTGTAGGGATGTTGCGGCTGCCGGAAGATTTCGGCCGTGGGGCCGGACTCGACCGCCTCGCCGTTGTACATCACCACGGTTCGATCGGCGATTTCGGCGACCACCCCCATATCGTGTGTGACGAAGAGGATCGACATGCCCTCTTCCTGCTGAAATTCCTTTATGAGCTCCAGGATCTGCGCCTGGATAGTGACATCGAGGGCCGTGGTCGGTTCGTCTGCGATCAGGAGCTTCGGCTTGCAGGCGAGTGCCAGGGCGATCATCACGCGCTGGCGCATGCCTCCCGACAATTCAAAGGGGTACTGATCGAGACGACGCTCCGGATCCGAAATGCGGACCTTCCGCAGCATGTCCAAAGCGAGGTCGCGCGCTTCCGATTGCGAACAATCCCGATGCGCCAGGATCGCCTCGGCAATCTGATCGCCGATCCGATAGACCGGGTTGAGGCTGGTCATCGGCTCCTGGAAGATCATCGCGATGTCGCTGCCGCGGAGCGAGCAGGCTGTCTCCTCCGAGAGCCGGGCGAGATCGTAGGTTCTGCCCGATTTCGCAGCGAATTCGATCCGCCCGCCGGTCACGCGCGCAACGCCTTTCGGCAGAAGCCCCATGATTGACAGGCTGGTGACCGACTTGCCCGAACCGGACTCGCCGACCACCGCAAGGGTCTCGCCGCGCCGCAGATCGAAGGAGATGTCCTTCACCGCGGCCACCGCGCCGTTCGGCGTGGCGAATTCGGTTCGCAGCCCCGCTACGGAAAGCTGGACGTCCTGGGGAAGAGGAGCGTCGGTCCGATCCTGAAAATCGCCTTTGCGTTCTCCGCCCTCGGGCAGGCCCCTCAGTTTGGTCGTGCGGGGATCGAACACGTCGCGCACGGCGTCGCAGAGCGCGTTGACGACGAAGATCGTCGTCACCAGTGCAGCGCAGGGCCAGACGAGGCCGAGCGGATTGATCTCCAGATAGGCGCGCGCTCCACGGATCATCAGGCCCCAGGATGGCGTCGGCGGCACGATGCCGAGCCCCAGGAAGCTCAAACCGGATTCGACGACGATTGCCGATGCGACCACCAGCGAGAACTGCACGAAGAGCGGCGCGGCGATATTGGGCAGGATCGTCCGCCGCAGGATGCGGGAGGGGCCCGCTCCAAGGGCGCGCATCGCCTCGACATATTCCTTCTGCTTGACGGCGCGGACCTCGCCATAAGCGATCCGGGCGAATTCCGGGGCGTAGAAAACGGCGAGTGTGACGATTAGGGTCGCAGTGCCCGGGCCGGTCAGGGCAATGACGAGCAGGGCGAGCAGGATCGGCGGGAAGGCCAGCATGAATTCCGCGGTGCGGACGGTGAGCACCTCGGCGACACCGCCGAAATAGCCGCCGACCATGCCGGCGCTGATGCCGACGAGGGCCGCCACAGCGCCGGTCGCGAGAGCGACGCTGAGCGACACCTGCGCACCGTAAAGCAGCCGGCTCAACACATCGCGGCCGAATTCGTCCTGCCCCAGCCAGTGCTCGGCCGAGGGCGGCGCCAGGCGGCCCGCGATATCCAGGCTCAGGGGATCGTAGGGAGCGATCACCGGCGCCAAGACGGCGATCAGGATCAGAATGGAAAGCGCGATCAGCGAAGGCGCGAGATGGCGCGCCCTGGGATTCCGCCACAGCGAGACGAGGCCGTTCATAACGCACGCACCTGTGGATCGAGAATCGAATAGAGGAGGTCGACAATGAGATTGAGCAGGATGAACAGCGTCGCGGTGACGAGCACCACCCCTTGGACCTCGGGATAGTCCCGGTGCTCGACGGCCCTGACGAGGAAGCCGCTCATGCCGGGCCAGTTGAAGATGAACTCGACGAGCACGGTTCCGCCGAGCATCGTCCCCATCTGGAGACCTGTGACGGTAAGGACGGGCCCCAGGGCATTGCGAACGACGTGCCGGCGCAGGACGCGCGGTTCACGCAAGCCCTTTGCCCGCGCCGTGCGCACCCAGTCCTGCTGGAGCACGTCGAGCACGGTCGCGCGCGTCATGCGGATGATGATCGCGGACAATCCCACGGCCACGGCCGTCGCTGGCATCAGCAACAGGGTGAGATGCGTTATCGGGGACTGGCTGAACGGGACAAATCCGCCTGCCGGCGCGATCCGCAGCATCAAGGCGAAGAGCAGGATGAACAGGGTGCCGAGCACGAAGGTCGGAACGGACAGTGCGAGGCTCGTCGCAGTGCCCAGCACCCGGTCGATTGCGCGCCCCCGATTGCGCGCCGCCAGAACCCCGAGCGGAATTCCTGCGAGCAAGGACAGGGCTGTCGCTGACGCGATCAGTTCGAGCGTGCGCGGCAGGCGCTGCGCGATGTTGCTCAGGACCGGCTCGTTGTCGAGAAAGCTCCTGCCGAGATCGCCGCGGGCCAGGCGCGACAGATAACCGGTATATTGTTCCAACAGCGGGCGATTGAGGCCGAGGCGCGAGCGCAGCTCGGCCGCGACAGCGGGGTCGGGCTTGCCGCCGTCGGCCGAGAGCATGACCTCGACCGGATCACCCGGCACGATATGCAGGATCATGAACACGGCCGTGGCCACCATGAAGATCATCACGGCGGCTACCGCGCATCTTTTTACGATATAGGCGAGCATGATGCGGCTCTCTGACCTCTCTGCGCGCTCAACCGATCGAGGCGGTGTCGAAGGCCATGCCGACCTGATTGTTCATCTGGTCGGAGAGGACCTTGAAGCCCTTGACCCGATCGCGCACGCCCCAGCCTTGAGCCCGGAAATTGAGGAAGGTGACGGGAACGCTGTCCGCGACGGAGCGCTGCAGGTCGGCATAGATCTTCACACGGGCGCCGGTGTCGCTTTCGTGGCGGCCCTTGTTCAGCAGTTCGTCGAGCTTCGGGTCCGACAGGCCGAAGGAGCGGCGATACGAATCGGAGCCCGAACCGAAGAAGGCGGTCAGATCATCGGGGTCGCCCAGATCCGGCCCGCCTCCGTTAATGGCGAAGTGATAGCGCCCTTCGTTGCCCTGGCTGACCCGGACGCCCCATTCCGGAAGGCTGAGCTTCACCTGCATGCCGATGGCGGCCAGGTGCTGCTGCATGATCTCGGCGATGTCCTTGTGGAAGCCGTAGGTGCTCGTGGCCAGCAGCGTCGCCTGGGCGTTCTGGGCACCGGCCTCCTTCAGCAGGCTCTTGGCGCGATCGGGATCATAGGGCCAGAGATGCTCGAGTTCGCTCACGGCATAGGGCGACCCGGCCGGAAGCGGTACGCCGTCCAGGACCTTGCCGGCTCCGAAGAAGGCCGCCTTGACGATGTCCTCGCGCTTGACGGCGTGAGCCACCGCCCGCCGCACCTTCGGATCGGTGAACGGGCCCTCCTTCAGGTTGAAGACCACGTACATGAAGGAGCCGAGTGAGTTCTGAAGCGTCAGGCCCTTGGTCTGCGACAGGCCCTTCATGCTCTGCCACGGGACATATTCGATGATGTCGACATCGCCGGCGTTGAGGGCAGCGATGCGAAGGCTGTCATCGGGGTAGGCGACGAAGCGGACGGTCTGCGTCGCAGGCTGGCCCGGCCGGTAGAAATCGGTCCTGGCCTTGAAGGTCAGCGACACGCCCTTTTCCGAACTTTCCAGCCGGTAGGGGCCCGCGCCGATCATCGCATCGGGATTGTCCATCTTCCCGGCGAAGACGATCGGCGCCATCTGGCCGGCCAGCGCCAGAATGAAGGAAGGCGTTGGCTGCTTGAGCACGATGCGGACGGTCTTCGGGTCCTCCACCGCGATGGTCTCGACCGCCTGGAAGGCCTGCCGGACATAGGCCGTGGACCTCTCGCCGCGGATGGCATCGAACGAGGCCTTGACGTCGTCGGCGGTCACCGGCTCGCCATTCTGGAAGGTGGCGTTCGGGCGGAGCTTGAAGCGATAGGTTCGGGGATCGGGCTGCTCCCAGGATTCCGCGAGCTCCGGTTGCACGCCCCCCTTTTCGTCGAAGCAGAGGAGCCCGCGGAACAGCAGAGCCTTGACCGTGACGGCAGCCTGGCCCGACCAGTCGAAGGGGCGCAGGTTCGGTGGATAAGCCGACAAGGCGTAGGTAATCGTGCCTGGGGCCGCCGCATCAGCGGGCCTGGAAAAAGCTGCGGGAACGAGCAAGCCAGCGCCAATTGCGGCGCTGCCCTGCAGGAACTGGCGCCGGCTCTTCGAGAAATACCGGCCTTCCGCCATGTTTCGATTGTTCGCCATATCCCCTCTCCGTCTTGTTGTTTCTTGAATTGCAGGGCCGCTGAGCTACAGGGCCATCATTCAGTTTCAGACGAGCCCTCCGTTTGACTTCGACGGGCCGTTCTTGCCCGTCGCTACGGCGGTCTCCCTCGCGAGCCCGGCGACTGAGCGGCCTCATGAGTTTCGCCGAGCGATCCGGTTGTCCCGCACCAGACTCCCGATCCTGACCCATAAGTCCAAGTMGAAATTCGGCAGCGTATATTCCCCAAGTTATAGCTTCGACGAAGCAGCAAAGGCCGTCGCTTCGAGCACCGAAGTGCCAGAGCGTTGCGTCGGGTGCTGAGCAGGCAGACGTGATCGCTTCCGGCCGGGCCATCAGGCCGCGGCGGCGTTCATGGTCGCGATCGGCTAAAGCATCGACCCGAAAAGCAGTACCCGGGGTTTCGGGACAAAGCTCATGCAAACACAAAGGGTTAGATCATCGGACCGGATACGGTTTCTTGTCCCATGATCTAAGCAGCCGACTGTCTTCGCCCTTCACGGAGCAGCGCCAACGCCTCATTGATCAGCCTGTCTCCGTATCCGGCGCGGGCGTACTCTTCGGTCATGATGTCGTTGAGCAGATCGGCTGCGACCATCGCGACCGACCGCTCGGCCGGACTGCCGAAGCCGCCGCCGCCGGGCGTTGCAATGCAAACAGTCTCGCCGGTGTCGATGAGGAGCTGGGCGATCTTCGAGGGCAGTGCCTGCTCGCGCCCGGTCCCGGGGTTGCGCGTGACGCGGCCCACGCCACCGTTCCCACCGCCTTCCGCACCGGGCGCGCCCGCCTTGTGCCGGTCCGAGCGCGCTTCGAGATTGGTCCTGTCATGCAGCGCCCGCACGGTGCGCGCGATGCCCATTCCGCCACGCCACTGGCCGCAGCCGGCGGAATCGCGAACCAGCGCGTACTCCTCCACATGCAGCGGGAACTCGTTTTCCATTGCCTCGGTCGGAAGGTTGAGCGAATTGGTCACGTGGACATGAATCCCGTCCATCCCGTCGCCGTCGCAGCGTGCGCCACCGCCGCCCCCGACCGTTTCGCCGCAGATATAGAAGCTGCCGTTCTCGGGGCGGTGGCCGGAGAAACCAAAGGAGGGCAGCACGTCATAGGCGGAGGCGATCCGCGTGCTCGGATCCACCAACGGCTGGAAGGCGCCGAAGATCGCGCCAGCAAGGCGCTGGCAGGCGATGGTTCGCGAGCCCACCGGTGCGGGGGAGCGCGGATTGACGATGGTGCCTTCCGGCGCCCGCAGCACGATTGAATCCATCATGCCGGAATTCGCCATGAGTTCGGGATCGAGCAGCGCCTTGACGCAGTAATAGGCCGTGGCCCTGAGCGCGTTCTCGGCGATGTTGATCGCTCCGCGCGCTTCCGGCCCGCTGCCGGTGAAATCGATCACGAGTTTTCCGCTCTCGACGCTGACCGCTGCGCAAAGTGGCACCATCTCGCCGTCGGGCAGTCCGTCATCGTCGAGCCAGGCCGTGAAGCGGCTGGGGCCGCCTTCCGCCAGACCGGCGATACGCAGGTCGAGCCGCCGCTTCGTGTAATCGAGAAGGTCGCGAATGCGCGCCCTGAAACCCTCTGCGCCGATGCGGCGCACCAGCTCAAGGGCCGCATCCGAGCCGCGCTCGTTGGTGGCGACCTGGACGCGCAGGTCGAGCACTCGCTCCTCCGGCAGGCGCGAGTTCAGCGCGATCAGGCTGAGCAGGTCCTCGTCGACCTTGCCCTGGCGGCAGACCCGCATCACCGGGATGCGCAGCCCCTCCTCGAAGATCGAACGTGCCGTCGGCGAGGTCGAACCCGGCACCGCCCCGCCGACATCGGTGTGGTGGCCGATATTGACCACGAAGGCGATGAGATCCTCGCCCTGGAACACGGGGGTCGCGACCGAGATGTCGGGCAGATGGGTGCCGCCGGCGGCATAGGGATCATTGGAGATAAATGCGTCCCCAGGGCGGATCTCGGCACGCGGATAGCGCGCCAGAAGTCCTTCGACCACGCCCATCAGCGAGCCGAGATGGACAGGGATATGCGTTCCCTGCGCGACCAGTCGACCCTTGCCGTCGAACAGCCCGACTGAGAAGTCGCGGCGCTCCTTGATCTGGGCCGAGAACGACGAGCGCATCATGTTGATCGCCATCGTCTCGGTGATCGAGAGCAGGCGATTGGCGAAAACCTCCATCGCGATCGCATCGAAACCGACGATCGACCCGGCATCTCTGTTGGGCATCTGCATGATCAAGTCCTCAACGCTGCAGCGCGATATGGATGTTGCCGAAACCGTCGACCTCGGCCGTCTGGCGCGGGAGAATGACGGTGGTGCCGCTCATTTCCTCGACAATCGCCGGCCCCTCGAACGGCACGCCGGCCGGCAGGAACGCGCGCCGGTAGATCGGGGTATGAACCCAGCCGCGATCGGTGCCGAAATAGACCTGGCGCGTGTCGATCCGGGCCGCGTCGAGCGAAGTACCCTTCGTCGGAGCGACGCTCTCGCCCTTCCTGACATGGCAGACGGCCTTGAGCCGAACATTGACGACCTCGATGTCGCGCCCGTCGAGGCTGTAGCCGAACTGGTCGGCATGGGCGCGGTGGAACCGGCCGACGAATTCGTCGCGCGCGCCGTCCCGCAGTTCGTCGAGAGGCACCGGGATGTAGTGGCTCTGGCCGCGATAGCGCGCATCGAGGGTGAAATGCAGTTCCCTGGCGGCATCGGGGATGGTTTCCGTCTCGAGCCACGCGTGACCGGCCGCGGACAATTCCGCACCGAGCGCGACGAGCTGCGTCCAGCTCTCGCCGCCGACGCGGATCAGCGCCGTGCGGACGTAGTCGCGGCTGAGATCCGACAGCAGGACGCCGCGTGCGCAGAGCGTGCCGGGTTCCTGCGGGACGACGATCTTGTTGAGGCCGCACTCCTCCGCGACGTCGGCGGCATGCAGAGGCCCGGCGCCGCCGAAGGCGAAGAGCGTGAAGGCGGCAAGGTCGTGTCCATGCTCGATCGAGACCGAGCGGATCGCCCTGCTCATATTGGCCGTGGCGATGCTGACGATGCCATGTGCGGCTTCCTCGACCGAGATACCGAGCGGATCGGCGATCTGGCTGCGGATCGCCGCATAGGCGAGACCGCGATCGACCTTCATCCTTCCCTCGAGCAGGGCCACGGGGTTCAGGCGGCCGAGCACGATATTGGCGTCGGTCAGCGTCACCTCGGTGCCGCCACGCAGATAGGAGATCGGCCCTGGCATCGCCCCCGCGCTGGTAGGCCCGACCTTCAGCGCGCCGGCATCGTCGAGCCGCGCGATGCTGCCGCCGCCCGCGCCTATCACGTGGATATCGACCATCGGCATCCGCACCGGATGTCCTGCCACCAATCGGCTTGAGGTGAACTGGGCACGGCCACCGGTGATCAGCGACACGTCGGTGCTGGTGCCTCCGACGTCGAACGTGATGATCTCGGTCTCGCCGATCTCGGCGCCGAGCCGGGCCGAGCCGATCACCCCGGCGGCCGGGCCTGAGAGACAAGTCAGCACCGGCAGTTCCTCGACGGTCTGCACCGGCAGCAGGCCGCCATTGGAATGGAAGGTCAGCGGTTCGACCCGGATGCCGGAGGCCGCGATCTTCTCGCGCAGCCGTCGCAGGTATTTCTGGGTATGGGGCCCGACATAGGCGTTGAGCACGGTCGTCGAGAACCGCTCGTATTCACGAAACTCTGCAACGACTTCCGAGGAAACGCTGACATAGAGATCGGGCGCAACGCGCTTGATCAGGTCGCGCACCGCCCGCTCATGCGCGGGATTGCGGTAGGAGTGCAGGAACCCCACCGCCACCGCCTTGACGCCGCTGTCCCGCAGCTGGATGACGAGCTTCTCCACCGCCGCGAGGTCGGGCGATGCCAGCGCCGTCCCCGATTTGTCGAGGCGCTCGTCGACCTCCACCCTGCGATGTCGCTCGACCAGTTCCTCGGGCTTGCGCACGGACCAGTCGAACAGAGAGGGCCTGGTCTGGCGCCCGATCGCCAGAACATCGCGAAAGCCCTTGGTGGTCAGGAGCCCGGTCGGGACGCCGCGCCGCTCGATCACCATGTTGGTGGCGACGGTCGTGCCGTGGCCGACATAGCCGACCTCCTCGGGCGAGACCGCGTTGAGTTCAAGCATCTCGACGATGCCGGACGAGATCGCCCGCGAGGGATCGTCCGGCGTCGAGGGCACCTTGTGGAAGGCGGTCGGACCGCCATTGGTGTTGACCATCACGAAGTCGGTGAATGTCCCGCCTACGTCCACGCCGATCCGATACATGTCGCATTTACTCCCTATGGTTGTCCGGCATCACGCCGCCGCCCGCTGCTGCATGAGCCGCGTGGCGCCGAAGCCTTCGATCGATCGCCGCGTCGTGCCGTGGATGACGAGATCGGCCATGATCGCGCCGACCACCGGCACGAGCTGAAATCCGTGCCCCGAGAAGCCGAACGCGTGAAACGCACCCTT
This sequence comes from Allobosea sp. 05T439, assembly GCF_056396005.1. Classification (NCBI taxonomy): domain Bacteria; kingdom Pseudomonadati; phylum Pseudomonadota; class Alphaproteobacteria; order Hyphomicrobiales; family Alloboseaceae; genus Allobosea; species Allobosea sp. 05T439. The sequence continues at coordinate 75,003 of NZ_JBFTKP010000018.1, forward strand.
CGCGTTCGGAGAGGCGCAGATCACCGGCAGATGATCCTTCGTCGTGGCCTCCATGCCGGCCCAGGTCCGTACGATGMGCAGCGCGCTGATCGAGGGGAACAGATCCGTCGCGGCGCGAGCGCCCTTGGAGAGCTTCTGGAAATCGACGTGGCTTTTCTGAACCTCGATATCCGCCCGGCCCTGCAGGCCGCCGCCAATGACGAGCGTTCCCTGGTCCGACTGCTTGAACGAGAGCGGCCGCCCGACCACACTGACGACGGGTTTGAGCAGCGGCGCAACGCGCTCCGTCACGATCATCATCGAGGCCTTGAGCCCCAGCGGAATGTCGTCGCCCAGCATTGCGGCGATCTTACCCGCCCAGGCGCCCGCGGCGTTGATCACCGTCGGGGCAACGAAATCGCCGGCATGCGTGCGCAGTCGCCAATCGGCCCCGGTCTGTTCGATCGCATCGACGCCAACGCCCTCGTGAATCGCCACGCCCGCGGCTTCCGCGCTGCGCCGGAACGCCTGCAAGGTCCGGTGCGGGTCCGCGGCACCGTCGCGCCGTGCGATCAATGCCCCCACGCAATGCGGTGAGATCGCCGGCACGAGCTTCAGGAGCTCGGCGCGGTCGATCAGTTCCTCGTGCGCGTATCCGGCCTCCCGCATCTGGGCGAGACGGCTCTCGAGCTTGGGCAGATGGCTCACATGCTCGGCGATGTTGAGCTGGCCATGGGAATGGAAACCGCAGCCGTCCCCGACGATCCCTTCAATGCCGTGCCACATCTCCATGGCTTCGAGGGAAATCGGGATCTCAGCGGGATCGCGATTGAGCGTGCGGACACCTGCCGCTGTCGCTCCGGACGCGTGGCGTCCGACCCACGATCTTTCGAGGATCGTGACGCGGCGACCGGCGCGCGCCAGATGCAACGCGGCTGACAGGCCGTGAAGCCCGCCACCGATGACGAGCGTGTCGATGACCTTCCCGCTCATGCCCCGGAATCCATCGTGTCGAGCGCCGCGAGTTCACCCAATGTAACGGGCTTGAGCGGCGGACGGGCCCTGTAGAGCCCCACATCGGGCACGCTTCGGCCTTCCGCCGCGGCGAGGACATGGGCAACCGTGTAGCTGCATTGGCGACCTTGGCAGGGGCCCATGCCGGCGCGCGTGAAGGCCTTGACCTGGTTCGGCCCGGGACGGTTCGCGCTGACCTGATCCCGGATCGACGCGACGCGGACCTCCTCGCAGCGGCAGGCGATCGTCTGGTCGGGCGGAATGAAGACTGCTGGTCGCGGGCGGAAATAGCGATCGAGGAACGCACGCGAGGCAAGCGCCCGCACCAGCCGGGAGCGGATCGGCTTCGCGAGGCTTTCGGCTTTTGCCTCTGACAGCCGGCCGGCCTTGGCCGCAATCTGCAGTGCAGCGAGTTCGCCCCGCAGGCATGCGGCCCTGGCACCACCGATACCGGCCCCATCCCCTGCGACGAAAACATTCCGCTCCGATGTCTCCCCCCAGCCGTCGAGTTCCGGCGCAAAACTGTCCTGGTCACTGTTCCAGGCATGCCGGCAACCGAGTGCGAGGGTCGGATGAATCGTTGGGACGAGGCCTTCATGGACGAGGAGAAGCCCCGCCCGCGCGGTCGCGGCACGGCCATCGGTCGTGACATAGCGGATGCGTTCGAGCGCCTGCTCGCCGATCGCCTCGATCTCGGCGACATGCCGGACATAGGGAACCTGCCGCCGCAACCGCGCGATCCAGGCCAGGCCCTTCAGAAGGTCGCCCGGCGCGCCGAACAGAGCCGCCGGCAACGTCGCCATGGTTTCTGCGGCCCGCCTGGGTGGCGTGGTATCCAGGAAACCGGCGATCGTTCCGCCCGCCTGCAACAGCTGGACAGCATACAGGAGCGGCAGGGGGCCGGAGCCAACGATCCAGGCCGGCTCGTCGGGAATCTGGCCCGAAGACTTCAGGACAATCTGGGCCGCGCCGACCGTCATCACGCCCGGCAGCGTCCACCCGGGAAACGGCGCCGGGCGTTCCTGTGCCCCCGTCGCCAATAGCAACCAGTCAGCCTCGACGGAGCTGGCGGCGCCGCCACGCCTCAGGAACGCCCGCATTCCCGCCTCGACGTGCCAGACCTGCGTCTCCGGTTCGTAATCGACGCCGCTCGCGCGAAACCGGCCGACCACGGCCGCGCCCTCGGCATAGGCCTTGCCGAGAAGTCCGGCCCGCGGGGTCCCGGCAACATGCTCGATGTTCCGCCAGATCTGCCCTCCCGGCGAGGGTTGCTCGTCGACGACGAGCACCTGCAGACCGTGCTGCTTCGCGATGATGGCCGCCGACATTCCAGCCGGGCCGGCTCCGACGATCAGGAGATCGGCACGCCGGCTCATGGCGTCACATCGGGCCGGCCGTGCTGACGCTCGATCCGCATGCCGTCGCGAACCTGCGCGAGGCAGGTCTGAACCGACGACACGCCGTCGACCACCGCAAGGCAATCGAAGCACACGCCCATCATGCAGTAGGGGGCCCGCCGCGCACCCGACACCGGGGTCGTCCGCGACCAGAACGATGCCTGCCGCAGAAGCACGGCTGCAACGCTTTCATCGGCGCCGGCAGTGACGGGATGCCCGTCGACATAGACCGTCAGCAAACCGCCGGCTTCCTGATCCAGCTTCCTGAACATGAGAGTGCCTTCTGGACGTTTCGACGTAAGACCGTGGCTCTTAGCGGGCGGCCGCCAAAGGCGATGATCCGCTGCGGGAACAGGCCGTCGGCGCGCGCTGCGTTCCCTGCCTTGGCATCTCGAAATGCTTCATCGGCCTTGGGCAATGCATGATGGTCCCTCCGTGTTGACGACGGTAGGAAGCTGCATACTATTATGTCCAATAGAAAAATGACCGCACTCTATTCCTAGAGTTATAGCATGCCGCGCGCGCTCAATCTGAGACAGATCGAAATCTTCAAGGCCCTGATCGAGCACGGCACAGTCAGCCGCGCGGCCGAGGCGCTCTACATCTCGCAGCCGGCCGCGAGTAAGCTCCTGATGCAGTTGGAGAAGGACAACGGCCTCAAGCTCTTCGATCGCTACAAGGGCCGCCTGGTGCCCACGGCCCAGGGCTTGCGCCTGCACGAAGAGGTCGCCCGGATCTTCGTCGGCGTGCGCCAGGTCGAAAGCGCGATCGGATTGATCAAGCGCGAGGATCAGGGACGCCTGGTCGTGGGCGTGATCCCTGCGCTCAGCGGCGCTTACATCCAGCGCACCACGATGAACTTCCTCAAGCGCAATCCGAACGTCTATTGCTGGATCAAATCGCCCAGCTCCCAATGGATCCCCGAATATGTCCTGACACGCGTTCTGGACATCGGGATCGTCACCGCACGCGTCGAGAATCCCTTCATCGTCACAGAACCGCTCTTCGAACACCCGTTGCTGTGCATCATGCCGGTCGGCCATCCGCTCGCCGATCGCAAAACCGTCCGGCCGGACGATCTGAACGGTGTTCCGTTCGTCGCCTTCAACACGGAGACCTATACGGGACAAAAGGTTTCCACGATGTTCGACAAATATAATGTCAGATCAAACATAGTCTTGACCGCCGATTCAAACTCGACACTTTGCCAATTCGTCGCGGCCGGCCTGGGCGTATCTCTTGTTCACCCCCTCTTTATCGCAGGGGTCGAAAAACAAGTGGTCGTACGGCCGTTCGAGCCCATCATGCCGCTGGATTTCCTGGTCTGCTTTGGGCGCGATGCGAGAAACCCCCAGCTCATCTCCGAATTCGCGAGTGAGGCGAAAACAATGGCCACGCGTTTTGTCGATGATCTCTCAAAAAGCTGGAGCTGCGCCGGCCCCGCGGCGTTGCCCCTCGGCAGACAGCAAGCTATGGGCCGACGTCGGAGCAGCAGGAAAAACTAACGTGTCAATCGCGCCACAACCGGACTCTGGCTCTTTGCCCGAAAGCGGACCAACGCTGCGGCCTTGGATTGCCAACGCACGCCGGCACGCACCGAAGCACTCCATAGACCCGGCACACGGCCGACGTGTCCCGATCCGAGCCGGCAGGAAGTTCAGCGCCGCCTTCGACTAGGAAATCAGCCTGAGCGATGTGTCCCAAAGGCGCTCTGCGTTTCCGCTGTCGAGTGCATAGCGGGCAACGCCGGTGAAATCAGCGGGGCGGCGTGACACTGTCGTGGCCTCATTGCAATCCTCGAAATAGCGCCCGCCGACCCCCTGCAGCAATGGAGACGCTGCGAGAAGCACGGAGGTTGCCGCGCCTTGCCGCGGCGACTTCCGACGCTCGGGAGGTGTTTTGAGGCCACCCGTATGCTTCTGGAGATTGGTGGCGATCGCTCCTGGGTTTAGCGCGTTAGCAAAGATGCCATCGCTCGACCAACGTCGTGTTGCCTCTACTGCCAGAAGGGCACATGCCGTCTTGGACTGTCCGTAAGCGACGAGCGGATCGTAGGGCAGAAAATCAAAATTTAGATCATCAAAGATGACAGGTGCGATGAGGTTCCCGCTTGAGCTCACCGAAACGATCCGGGCGCCGCCCGCAGCCGCAAGCGCGCGCTGCAATCCGATTGCGAGTGTGAAATGCCCGAGGAAATTAGTGGCAAACTGCATCTCCCATCCTTCGGGAGTGCGTTCGAGGGTTGGCAACGCCATGATGCCAGCATTGTTGACCAGAATGTGCAGCGCACCGTCCCAATCGGCAACAAATCGGCGAACACTTCGCTGATCGGACAAATCGAGCTGCCTAACCAGGACGGAGGCGTCGTTAGACGCCGCGCGGATTTCGGCAGCCGTGGTCTCTCCTGCATCGATCCTGCGCACGGCCAGGGTGACCTCGGCGCCAGCGGCGGCGAGCGTTCGAGCGGTTTCCACTCCGATTCCCGAGGAAGCACCTGTCACCAGTGCGCGCTTGCCGCTCAGATCGATGCCTGAAAGGACCTGCTCTGCAGTTGTGCTGAAGCCAAAGGGCGTGGTGATGAGACTCATTTTGCATCCCTTCGGTGCCTCGTTGGGCGTCCGCTAGTCGAGCGACGGCGCCCATCCGTCCGCCTTTAGGGGCGGCGGGACGACCCCTGGCTGTGCTCGATCGTCTCGATCAGGCGGTGAAGCTCCACGGCGTCGTCGAATGTCGGTCTGAGCTGCGTTCCCTTCAGCAAGTCAGATGCGAGACGCTGGTATGAGAGAGCGAGAATCTGCTGTGGGCCCTCGCCAAAGCGGTCGGCTCTGTAATTCGCCGGAATATCCAGCTCCTCCAATGGTCCGCCCMCGCTTGCTCCCATCAGGTTGAAGCCGCCCAAACCAACATATCCGACGGGGCTCGTGATAATCAGATCGCCTTTTGTGCCATTGATCTCGACGTGAAAATTGGTGCCCCGCGAGAGGCCGCCGCGGAAATGCGCAGTGACCGCCACGCCATTCGCCAGTTGGCCGCTCACCATCACCTGGTCAGGGACCGTCATGGGCAGCTCAGCTCCAGTCTCCTCGAGGCGGATAGTCCGGCGACGGGTGATGAGAGTTCCGGCCACTTTGTCGAAGCGGCTATCCAGCGCATGAAGCAGCGCGTCGATCGAGTGAGCGAAAGGTACGTTCAGCATCGCCGCGCCGGCTGTCCGATCGAGCGTGTAAGCAAAGCTGCTGCTCATCGCTTCTCCCCAGACGATGCCGGAGCCGATCTGCGTGGCTGAAAGAACTTCGCCCAGATACCCGTCCCGAATGAGATCGCGCGCATAGGCGAAAGGCGGCGCAGCACGTGTCTGCAGGCCTATTGTGGTTGCGACGCCTTTGGATCGAGCAAAGTCACGCATCGCAACGGCGTCAGAGAGGTCCATCCCGAGAGGCCATTCGGAGAACACGGCCTTCTTCGCCGCGATCGCTTTGGTAACAAGGTCCTTGTGCCGAGTGACTTTGACCGCGATGACGACCAAGTCGACGTCAGGAGAGGCAACCAATTCCTCTGTCGTTCCCATTGCAAAAGGAACGCCGAATTTACCGGCGGCTGCGGTCGCGATATCGAGATTGCTGTGGCTAATCGCTGTAAGGCGGAAATCTGAAAGCCCCTTCAGCGCCGGGATGTGCGCGGTCGTCGCCCAGCCCTTGTCGGGATGGACGCCTATGATTCCGACCTTGATTGGGTTGCCGAACATGTCGCACTCCCTACGTCGGTGACGCGGCAGATCCCGAAGCCGACCGATGCTCCGCAGACAATGGCACGTCATCTCGAACCAGCGTCGAGCTCGAAGCAAAACGGCTGAGCAGCGGCCGGCTACTCGCGCCAAGTTATTCGGTGATCTTCACGAAACCCTGCTGAACGAGCTGAATCGTTCTCGCCATCGCGTCGAGGTTGATCTTCACATCCGGCAGCAAATCCATATTGCCCCAGCCGTTCGCTTTGGCGGTTGCGCCGCAGAGTTCAATGTTCACCCCGCGCTTCATCAAATCGGCGATCAGGCCCTGATACGGGTTGCCGGTCTTGATGTTTCGAGCGGCATTATAGGCCCGGTCGTTCAGCGTCGCGTGCCCGGCGTTGGTATGGAAGACCGCAATGACCTCGGACTGGGCATTCCAATCGCTGATGTCGCCGGTGATCAGATCAAGATGAAACAGCGACGCTGGGAGATCGCCTTCGAACGCAAGCCCGCCAATGCTGTGCACCGACTTTACGTTCTGCAGCGTGACCGGGATATCGATGACTATGGCATGTTCGGTTTTGGACATGGGGACACACCGTTCGGAAAAAGCCGTCACACGCCCTCGTGAACGAGCTTGGTGAAGAAGGCAGGGCCGATGACGAACTGGCCCCATTTCTCATCAAACTGAGCCGTCGGCTTGGCTGCGACAATCTCGTCCAGAGAGCGACCGTCACGTTTCAGCTTGGCGACATTCGCGCGAATGCCAACGAGCATGTCGTGGTAGTTCTGGAGCTCCGCCTTGTTGCTCACGGGTTGCCCATGACCCGGAATAACGATCGTCTGGTCGCTTATGCCAGACAGGATTGCCTCGATCGCGCGGATCGTGCCGTCAATGCTTCCTCCGGTCGAGTAGTCGATGAACGGGTAGATTCCGTTCCAGTAGATATCGCCAGCGTGGATGATATCCGCTTCTGCGAAGCTCACCGTGATGTCACCGTCCGTGTGGGCGTTCGGGCGGTGCTTGAGGAGCAGCGTCGCGTTGTTCAGCCGGATGGACTTCTCGTCGGAGATGGTTTCGGCCGGCAATGCGCCTGGGGGCGAGGGTGGGAAGTTGAAATCCCAATCCTCGACCCTCTGCGCTGCCATGAGGTGTTTGCGTGCATTGTCGTGGGCGAGGATCGCCGCTCCTTCCTTGTTGAGCCATTCATTGCCGTCCGCATGGTCGAAATGCCAGTGCGTGTTGATCAGGTGCTTCACGGGCTGGCGGCCGAGTGCGTCGAGAGCCTCGATGATCCGCGGCCGGGACGCCGTAATGCCAGCGTCGACGAGCACCTTCCCGTCGGGCCCGGTCAGTACAGCGATGTTTCCTCCCGATCCTTCCAGCACGGCCACATCGCCACGTAGCTTGTGGACGGCGATAGGCGCCTTCGCGGCTTCGGCGCGGATCATGTCGACGATGCCCTGGGCCTTGGCGAAGGCGTGCCTTGGGCTCAGCCAGCCATCGGTGGCCGTGATTGTGCCCGCGCCGATGCAGCACAGGCAAAATCCGCGGCGCGAAAGCCTGAATTCCTGGGTCATGACAATACCTTCCTCGGGCGCGCAGCCCGAGGCTGGCGCGTTGGTGGGTAAAGGCTGAGGGAGGGCGCTGATGGGCCGAAGCCGTCTGCGTCCAAGCTACGGTTGCTACGCCTTGATGAAGGCGAGCAAGTCCCGATTGATCTCGTCGGAATGCGTGCTGAACATGCCGTGCGGAAAGCCCTTGTAGACTTTGAGCGTTCCGTTCTTGAGCAGCTTGACCGACAGTTGGGCGGAGTCCGTGATCGGCACGATCTGATCGTCGTCGCCATGCATGACGAGGACCGGCACGTCGATCTGCTTGAGGTCTTCGGTGAAATCGGTTTCCGAGAATACCTTGATGCAGTCGTAATGCGCGTTGGCGCCGCCCATCATGCCCTGGCGCCACCAATTTCGGATCAGGCCTTCAGATACCTTCGCGCCCTTGCGATTGAAGCCGTAGAAGGGTCCGCTGGGTACATCGAGGTAGAACTGGGCCCGGTTGGCAGCGAGCTGGGCACGCAGATCATCGAAGACAGCGATTGGCGTGCCGTTCGGGTTGCGATCCGATTTCACCATGACCGGCGGGATTGCGCTGATGAGCACGGCCTTGGCGACCCGCCCCCTGCCATGGCGGGCAACGTAGCGCGTGACTTCGCCGCCGCCGGTTGAATGACCGATGTGGATCGCATCGCGCAGGTCGAGCGCGGCTGCCAGCTCTCCGACATCCGCCGCATAGGTGTCCATGTCGTTGCCCGTCGCGGTCTGCGAGGAGCGACCATGACCTCGCCGGTCGTGGGCGATGACCCGGAAGCCCTTGCCTAGGAAAAACAGCATCTGATTGTCCCAGTCGTCACCGCTGAGCGGCCAACCGTGATGGAAGACGATCGGCTGTCCCGACCCCCAATCCTTGAAGAAGATCTGCGCGCCGTCCTTGGTCGTGATCGTGTTCATCGGATGCTTCCCTCGTTCGCTGGAAAGATTGTTCGTCCGGTCTGGCTTTGCGATTTGGGCCTGCGCCGCGCTGGGAAGCCCGGCTGCGGCCGCTGCACTCGCCGCGGTCACCAGGACATCGCGCCGTGAGGCGCCCCACGCAGGTGACGGATTTGATGTCGTCATCGCCATCTCTCCTCTCGCTGCCGGTTGCACTTGCATGCAGCCACGCAATTCCGCTGCGCCACCGGTCGGCAGGCGTTCAATGGTCAGCAGTCAGCGAACCGATCAGGCTCGGACGGGCGCGGCGGCGGCCAACTCACTCCGGGTGGTCGGCCTGCCGTTAATCGTCTCGTAGACGGCCTTGGATTTGCCGAGCGTGTCCATCAGCGACTTCGGCCCCTCGAACGGCCTTCCGCCGATATGCCAGCCATCGGTATGCAACTCTTCGATCAGCACCCATACGACCTCGCGGAACGCCTCCGATCCCTCGAATTGGACCATGACGTCGGTGAGGGCCTTGGCCATTGCGTGCTTCTCTTCGGGTGTGAAGACGCCGTCGACCAGCTTGACGTTGACGAAGGGCATGACATCGCTCCTGGAAAAGGTGAGTTGGAGTTCGCGTTAGTCGGCGATATCGACGACGATCTTGCCGTTGGCGCTGCGATTTTCGACCTCGCGGTGGGCGTCGGCCACTGCGTCGAATTCAAACCTGCGTGGATCGACGAAGGGTTTCACCTTCCCGTACTCTGCCAGCTTCGTTGCCTCGCGCATGATCTCGCCATGGTGCTCACGACCTTGACCCGTCAGCATCGGCAACAGGGTGAAGACGCCCGAATAGCTCGCGGCGCGGAACGACAGTGGAGCGAGCGAGTGAGTGCCCCATCCGAGGCAGCTCACCACATGGCCGAAGCGGCGAACTGCGGTGAATGAGGCATCTAGGGCTATGCCCCCCACGGTATCGTAGACCACGTCGAAACCACGGCCGCTGCTGTGATCGTCGACATACTCCTGAGGAGTCGTCTGCTCGCGGTCGATCGCCGTGGCGCCCAATTCCTCGATAGCCCCTCCCTTCGAGGCCTTATCGACCGCGAACACCTCGGCACCGAAGGCCCGGGCGATCTGGATCGCCATCAGCCCAACGCCGCCGGCGCCCTGAACCAGAACCCGCTGCCGGGCCTGGACCTGGGCTCGGTCGACCAGACCTTCCCACGCCGTGATGAACACCAGGGGGAGCGCGGCAGCCTCGCGCATGCTGAGATTGACGGGCTTCGGCGCAAGAAGGCTGGCATCGACCGCAGCAAACTGCGCCAGCGATCCTTGAAGGCCCCCGACGCCTCCGGTCAGCCCGTACACCTCGTCTCCGACGACGAAGCCGGTGACGCCGGTCCCGAGCGCCTCGACAGTGCCGGCGAGATCCATTCCCAGGATCGCGGGAAAGGGGTGTTTCGCGTGCGCCGCGTTTCCGCTCCTGATTTTGAGATCGAGCGGGTTCACGCCGCTCGCCTTGACGCGAACCAGGACCTGGCCTGGCGCTGGCTCCGGGCGAGCGATGCTCGCCCGAGTAAAAGGCGCATTGGTTCCGTTGAGGACGAGTGCATCCATTGCGGCTGCCGTGGTCATCGTCTGACGCCTCTGTGAGGACATTTGCCGCTTACCTGGCGGCACACAGACGATGACCAAAGGACCAACCGGCAGCCAGTGAATTCTCGTGAATTCTTGTGTGGCCGCGCCAGCGCGGCGCACAAGCGCTGTTGGTCAGGTCAGGACAATTCGGCCAGAAGAGACTTCGCGGCTCGCAGATCAGCCGTCTCAAAGCCTTCGCCGAACCGGCGGTACACCGTCGCCAACGACCGATGCGCCTGAACGATCTCCCCGCGGCCACGCAGAAAACGAGCAAGGCTCATGCTGGCTCGAAGCTCCCACGACAGAGCGTCCTGCTGTTGCGCCCGCTTGATGGATTCAAGGAAACACGGCTCGACCAAAGCTGCGCCGGCGCCTTCCTGCAACAGAATCTCGCCCATGACGCGCAAAAGCTCGGCAACGCACCAAAGCTCCTCTTTTTCCTCGCTCCGCAGGATTGCGGCTTCGACGAGCGCCCGGCCCTCAGCCACTTGTCCCGAGAGTGCTAGCGCTTCGGCTAGGAAGCCGGAAAATCTGACGTTATAGAGAGTGAACAATCTCCCCTGTTGAAGTTCGCCCAGCGCGGTCCGGAGAAGCGGAATTCCGCGGTCGAGAAGGCCCTGCTTGATCAAGAGCGTGCCCTTCCAGCAGCGGCCGAACACCTCCCATGGGCCAAGCGCATTTGTTGCCGCCTGGTCGAGCAAGGTTGTGATCGCAACGTCCGCAGCAGCCAGATCCCCGACATGAACCCAGACGGGACATGCCCAACGTGATAGGGCATCACACAGCGAAATTGCGTGGCCGGTTGCCCGCGCAGCATCAGTTGCATGTTGGACAGCCTCCACTGCCTGATCAGGGAATCCCTGCATCCAGAGGAGTTGAGCCGGCTGTACGCGGGCAGCCACTGATTGTCCGAATCGAAAGCGTACCGAACTGGTTGGGCTGGTTCCGGCGGCGGAGACATCGTGAGCAAGCATGCGATCGGCATGATTGCGAGCGCCCCGACAATCCCCCATCGAAAACAGCGTCATGCTGAGCATCCGATCACCGATGAAGCGATCGAGGCTGCTTTCGGCGAGCGACATGAACCGTTGTGCGAGTTCAAGTGACGTTCCGTACTCACCCATGCCGACCTGACAGAGCCACAAACCCCAGAGGGCCTCTGACTGAGCCTCAACATCGGCGAGGTCTTCGGCCATCTCCAATGCCTTAGCGAATGCGGCCGGCGCCTGCGGCGCGAAGCCAATCTTGAAAGCTTGTGACAGGCCGAGCGCTCGGTAAAGCTGCATGACTTGGCGCGCCTGCGCATCCCGGGCTGCTCCGGGACCGATGCCCGACAATGCGCGCTGAACGCCGTTCAGGCATTCGTCGACCGATGACAGCTGATACCAAAGAGGGATGGCGGCCACGGTTACAGCGAGGCCGACCTCCGGATCGCCCTGGGGCGAATAAGCCCAATCGAGAACCATGCGCACATTGTTGATGTGGCGGCCGTACCGGCTGAGCCACTCATCACCAGGCAGTGTTTCGACTTCGCCATGCGCGTGCTTCAGGACAGCGCACAGATAGTCGGCCACTCCCCGCACGGCGCCACTGAGCTCGCCTCGTTGTGAAAGTTTAGCCAGCGCGTAGGCACGGGTTGTGTCGAGCAACCGGTAGCGTGCGACTTTCCCGTGGGCTTCCGCTGCGACCAGAGACTTGGAGATCAAATTTGCCAGATGATCGCGGATGTCGGTGGCCGGGTCGCCGGCACCGCTCATGATGGCGATCACGGCCTCAAGCGTGAACTCGCCAGCAAACACGGCGAGGCGACGCAGGACCGCCTGCTCCGGCGCCGACAGCGCCTCGTAACTCCAATCGAGTGTAGCAGCGAGCGTCTGGTGCCTCGGGAGAGCAGTACGTCGACCGCCAGTCAACAGTCGGAAGCGGTCGTCGAGGAGTTCTGCGATTCCTCGCGTGCCGAACGCCTCGACACGGCCMGCCGCAAGCTCAATTGCCAAAGCAATCCCATCAAGCTGGCGACAAATGTCAGCGACGACGGGCGCCTCATTGTCGTCGAGCTCGAACCCACTGCCGCGTGACGTCGCGCGATCGACAAACAGCTGGACGGCCGGGAAAGTCAGTGCGTCCGCGGCGGTCAATCCAGCAGACACGGCGGGCATCTCGAGGGGAGCGAGCCGGTAAACGCTTTCGCCCTCAGCCCGCAAAGCCTCTCGGCTGGTGGCGAGGACGTGGAGTCCTGGAGCTTCCTTGAGAAGTGTTTCTGCCAACCGGGCCGATGCATCAAGAACCAGCTCGCAGCTGTCGAAAATCAGCAGCATCCGCCGCTTACGCAGAAGCGCGATCACACCAGGAAGCGGGTCGGAAGCACCGTCGGCAAGACCGAGTGCAGCCGCCAACACGCTTGGCACCAGCTGGGCGTTCGCGAGCGGAGCCAAGTCAAGAAAGCAGACGCCATGCTCATATGACAAAAGGAGTTGTTCAGCGACGGCGAGACAGAGTGTGGTCTTGCCGATGCCGCCCGGTCCCACGACCGTTGTCAGACGGGATCTTTGAAAGCGGCCTCGAACGGCCTTGATCGCCTCGGCACGCCCGATCGGCTGCGTCAGTTGTCGCGGGAGATTGTTTCGGGCGCCTGTTGCCCCAGCCTCACCGGAGACATCGGAGGATGAGATTGGAGCCACGAACCGGTAGCCGCGCCCCGGAACCGCAGCGATATAGCGCGCGCCGGCCTGGTTATCGCCGAGGGTTCGCCGAAGCAGAGCTACCTGAGCCCTGAGGTTCGACTCTTCGACGGTGGCTTTCGGCCAGGCGCGCGCCAGCAATTCATCCTTGGTGACGACCTCCCCGACGCGCTCGGTCAAGGCGATCAGAATCTCAAGGGCTCGGCTTCCGACCTGTAATGGTTCACTATGTTGAAACAGACGGTGTTGATCAGGACGGAGGCAAAACGGACCGAATGTGAGAGTTCCGCCGCGCGGGGGCCTCGCGAGAAATGGTGCCTCGTCCATTCAGCGACATAGCTCCGGCTGCTGTCGAAGTATTCGACTATCTGAGCGGTCAAGCAATATGTAAGCCGAGGTCTCACTCTCCTTTTTGCGGAGGCTATCCGTCTCGTCGAGCGCTGCCCCTCGGAGCACCCAATGCCCTGCAAGATGACTCGAAGCGCCATTTCCGGACATTGGCCCGCCAGCCTGAAGCGGACATTCAAACGAGCGCGCCTTGAGATTGGTCAGGACTGGGTGTTAGATTTCATGGAGCGATTTCTTGACGGAAAAGCGGGATCGAATGGATCTGCACATCAGCATTTCCGGACGGGTCCAGGGAGTTGGCTACCGGCAATGGTTCCGCGGCCGCGCGCTCACGGCTGGCGTAAGCGGTTGGGTGCGTAACTGCGTAGACGGCACCGTGGAAGCAGCGCTTTCCGGTCCAGCCGAAAGTGTCGAGCGATTAGTTCTTGAGGCGGGGCAAGGGCCCCGCGGCGCAGATGTCCAGGATGTTCGTCGCCTAGAAGCAGCACCGCCGCGGTTAGATGGCGGCGGCCAGACCTTCTTCATTGCCGCAACCGATAGCTTTCTACAAAAAGGGCGCGATACTCCTCATTCGCCTTAGCCAGTCGCCCTTGAAGTCCGGAGATTTCGCGAATTCGCCGACCCTGTAAGGCAGGGCCTCGATGCGCCAGAAGCGGACATTGGCCTTCTGCCGGAAGGCGGACCTTGGCGCGCTTCGCCGATCCTTGCCTGCATAGTATTTCGCGAGTTTCAGCGCGCGCGGGCCGCCCTCTGAGAGGCGCCTCATGATACTTCGTAGCTGAGCAAATTCCCTTTCCGTCAACGTTTCCGAAGGCGCMTCAGCTCGCGCCCGCGTGATTGCGGTCAAGCTCCTAATCTGGTCGGATGGTGTCGCGCACGAGAAGTGGCAAAGGCCCGATACGGAGGTCACCCCATGGCAATCGGCGAGGCTCGGCGAGAGCAGATTTTTCCGACACTGTCCGCCCTTCAGATCGCGACGGCGCGTCGCTTCGCGAGCGGTGCACCGCGCCGCTTCGACCCTCGTGACGTCGTCTATGAAATCGGCGCCCGCAACGCCCCCTCCTGGCTGATCCTCGATGGCTCGGCTGACGCGATCCGGCGTAGCGCAGCCGGCCAGTCGTCGGTGGTCACCACCTACGGTCCCGGTCAGTTCACCGGCGAGACCAATCAGCTCTCGGGCCGTCCATCCCTCATGTCGGTCGTGGCGGGTGACACTGGCGCGGTCGCGATACCCTTTGATGCGCCGCATCTCCGTGCGCTTGTCATTGGATCGGCGGATGTCGGTGAAACGATCATGCGCGCCTTTATCCTCCGGCGCGTCATGCTGATCGAGGAGGGGCAGACCGGCGGCGCAGGGTCGATCCTGATCGGACGCCGGGATGATCCCGACATCGTCGGGTTGTCGGGGTTTCTCACCCGCAACGGCTACCCTCACACTGTCATTGCCGCATGCGAGGCAGAGGGTCGCGAACTGGTCGAACGGCTCGGCGTCGCCCCCGAAGATCTGCCGCTGATGATCTGCCCGAACGGCACATTGCTCAGAAGCCCGAGCAATGCGGATGCCGCGTCCTGTCTCGGCATCACACCTGATCTCGATMCGAAGATTGTCCATGACGTGGCGGTCATCGGGGCCGGGCCGGCCGGGCTTGCCACTGCCGTCTATGGCGCATCCGAAGGGTTATCTGTCCTGGTCCTGGACAGCCGCGCCTTTGGCGGCCAGGCGGGCGCATCCGCCCGGATCGAAAACTATCTCGGCTTTCCGACCGGCATCTCCGGACAGGCCCTCGCGGGGAGGGCCTTCAATCAGGCGGCGAAGTTCGGCGCCGAACTCGCCATTCCGCTGACCGTCGAATTGCTCCGCTGTAACGGAGCGGGTGCGGAAGCCCCGTTCACCCTCGAGCTCAGCAACGGTGGCACTGCGCGGTCGCGCACCATCGTGATCGCTTCGGGAGCGCGCTACCGGCAGCCCGACATTCCCAACATCGACGAGCTGGAGGGGGCCGGCGTTTCCTACTGGGCATCGCCCGTCGAGGCGCGACTTTGTGCCGGCGAGGACGTCGTCCTCGTCGGCGGAGGAAACTCCGCGGGCCAGGCGGTTGCCTATCTCGCACCGCAGGTCAGGCATCTGCACCTCGTGGTGCGCCGACCCCTCGAGCAGACCATGTCCCGGTACCTGATCGATCGAATCGCGGCGTTGCCCAATGTCGAGCTGCATGTGGGCAGCGAGATTGCCGATTTGCACGGCGACCGGGCGACAGGCCTGACCGGGACGACGTTTCGGGACAGCCGGACTGGTGCGATCCGGGAGTGCACGTCGCGCCACCTCTTCCTGTTCATCGGTGCCGATCCCAATACGCACTGGCTCGACGGCTGTGTGGCGCTCGACGGAACGGGCTTCGTCCTCACGGGGGAGCGCGCCGGTGACGGCGGGCGGCTGCCGCTCGAAACCAGTTGCCCAGGCATCTTTGCCGTCGGAGACGTGCGTGCCGGCTCGACCAAGCGGGTCGCCGCCGCCGTCGGCGAAGGTGCCGCCGTCATCGCGCAGATCCATTCCGTCCTGACACGGAACGTCGGACCCGCATTGAATGCGGTGCCGCAAGCTTGATGGAACGTGACCTCTACAACACCCCAGGGCCAGCTACGCTGAGGTGCATGCTCCGTTCAGCGGAATCTTGAAAGCCTTCGAGGGGCGGGACTGAAGTGCGCCACATCCAGACATTGGCTCACTGCCCGGAAGCGGACATCAGGATAGCTCGACCGCTTGCCCGGATCCGACCCATCTGAGACGTTGGGGCTGCTCGCTTCAGGGTTAGGTGGTTGTGGTCAGCCTCGCGACCGCTCCGACGATGTGCCGGAGCTGAAGTATTTTCTCCAAGCGCTCAACTTTTTCGAACTCCGGCGGGATCACCTCAGCGTCGTAGCCGGTCGTGAAGCCGAGCCGACAATTCCGAATGGTACGTCGAGATAGCGCCATTGTAAGGCTCCGCAGATTTCCGGGTCCTATTCACGAGCCATTCATAGCATGCAGCCAGTTTCGGCTAGCGCCAGATGCGGATTGGCTCCTGCCCGAAAGCGCACGTGGCCGATAGGGCAACGATACGCACGCTAGCGGGACGCGTCGGATTCCTGATTATCGGCGATCTGAAGAGGCCATATGGACATTTGGAGAGGTTTGTCTGGGAGACATCTAAAGTCGTGGCCGGTTCTTTAGTGTTCGGAGCCAGCATTCGCGGTCACGGCCGCACTGCAGCCCTGACCGGAATATCCAGCGCAACCATCAAACGGCCTCGGTCAGTTATCAAGGTCGTCCACGTCCGCGGAAAAATCAAACCCAACAGGGTTCGTTACGACGTAAGACCGCCCTGACTTCTTGACGTTGCCCCGTAATTTCACGGCTTGGTATCGGCCGTGAGCCTGGGTTGCCTTGTTGTAGTCGTCGAGCGGAAGTGTCACGACGACCTTACGGAGCACTTCGTCGATCGGTGCGTAAATCGTCACGCGCCCGCTAGGCTCCCCATCMTCCCTTTCCAGCCTGACAACAGGTCCTTGGACTAGGTAGTCTTCCAGAGTGTCCGTCGCTCGAAAAAGTCTTGCCGCTTCGGTGATTGCCGGGACGACGTCCTTGCTGATCACGACCCGCGAAAGGACATCGCTTGGCATCGGCCGATTCTGTGCCCATGCTACCGAGACAGCAATCGACGTGGGATCGCCGACTTTGAAAAGGCGGCTCACGGCCTCGCACAGGTTTGCGCTGACGCCATCGGCGACGGCGTCCTGAAATGGCTGGAAGCTTCCGCTGATAGACGCTTCGGCGGCGGCATCCACGGTGAGGCTGACGGATCGTGACAGCGTGCGGGTTACCCGACGCTCGAAGGGGTCCTCCGGAAATAGGTTCGTGTCGCTGTAAGCGTTAAGCTGGGGGGCCACAGGCGAAAGCATGGTCAGAACATAGCTGCCGTGTTCGGTCTGTCCCAGGCGGGCCGTTTCCATGTACTCATTGGCCTGCTGCGGCTTCCGCGCGTGGAAAACCGAACGTGGCTTCACAGCTGCGCACGCGGCCGCGAGAAGGATCTCACGAGCCTCTTCGAACAGGGTTAGTCCCTCGTCGATGCGTATCGAGCCGCCTGCCGCGTCAGAAGACTTCGCGGCGACGCGTACGACATCGAAACCGGAATTCAGCAGGTCTCGGATGATACTCAGCTGGGACCGCTCCTCCGCGACCTCCAGTTCGCGCAGGACGCCGCTCAGGAGCGAKACGTAATCGGATGCCCGCTTGTAGGGTATCACCAGCTCCGCGTCGGGCTTCTGGTCGTTGACCCAGACGGAGAACTTTCCAGCCGTCTCGCTATATCGCGTCCAGCCCTTCGCGCGCAGGTAACCGATAACGCTCAGGGGGCTGAGCGCGGAGATCGCGTCCTTGTCGGTGATGAGCGCCTTCATTGCAGTTCATCCGCGGCGACGACGCCGGACAGATCCTGCCCATTGCTGATCCTCGTCATCATCGACTGCAACGATAGCGGGGAAAAAACGTTCAATCGTGGCAGGTGCACGACCCGCGAGTCCTGGTCTGGAAATTCCGGAAGCCCTTTCAGCGAGACCCAATAGCCGCAATGGCTCAGGGCGAGCTGTTGTTCGCTCTGGGCGAGCCAGTTCGGAAGCGACTTTGGCGTGAGAACCACAACCAAGATCCGAGGTATCGAGACCTGCTCGTCCMGCAGGATGTCATAGGTCTCGATGTCGAGGGCATAGGAGGTGTGCTCCCCTTCGGCTGCGGAACTCAGCAGACTTTTCGCCTGCACGGCGATCATCGGTTTCGTAAACATCGTGCCACGAACCCGGGAGCCTATCAGCCAGTCGATCTTGTCGTTGTCCGGTCGCGGCGAAGAGATCGAGCATCCCGCCACTGCCGCCACGGCCTGAATGTAGGCGCTTGAGAATGCTTCCTGCCGGGCCGTAACGTCATTGTAGGGTCTCAGAATAGAAGCCGATGACACATCTACCCCCGACTGCGCCGACGTTCCTCAGTATGGTCTTTACCTGCGTCAGTCTCCATAAATTCCTAATTTCGGGCGGGCCCATTCCTAAGGCTCTGCGGGCGGGGCATGCTCCCGACACCGGAAGAGAAGCACAGGGCGTGAATTGATGTCGTTCGATATTGCCGAGTTGAAAAATAACAAGCTGTGCTTCGAATGCGTCGGCGAGAGCTTTCTAAAAAGAGAAATGCTGACCCACGGCAAGGTCGCTGAGTGTTCGTATTGCGGCACTCAGCAAGAGAGCTACACGCTCGCGACCATGGCAGAGCGGATCTCCGAAGTGTTCAACGAGCACTACAGGCGCACCTCCGATCAGCCCAATTCCTTCCAGCAGATGATGCAGGCGGATAAGGAGGGGACCTATGAGTGGGAACGGGATGGCGAGGAAGTCATCAATGCCATCGCCAACGCCGCCGAGATCTCCGCCGATGCCGCGCGAGACATCCAAGAGATCCTCGACGACGAGAACGGTGACTACGACGCCTCTATGAGTGGTTTGGAAACCGAATTTGCTGCGGAATCCTACTATGAGGAAAGGAGGTCGACCATCGATGCCTGGCATGGGGAATGGAGCTCATTCGAGCGATCGCTGAAGACGGAGGCGCGCTTCTTCAGTCAGACGGCCACGAAACACCTTGTTTCGGTATTTGGCGACATCGAGACGATGCGAACCAAGAACGACGGCCCCCTGCTTGTCGATGCTGGTCCGGGCACGCCGCTGGAGGCCTTCTACCGGGCCAGAGCGTTCCAATCCGAGGACAAGCTCGTCGAAGCCATGGGCCGGCCAGACAAGCATCTGGGATCGGCCCCTGCGCACCTATCGAGTGCAGGACGGATGAACGCTCGCGGCATATCGGTATTTTACGGCGCGAGCACGGCTCTCGTTGCTCTTGCCGAGGTCCGACCTCCAGTCGGCAGCCAAACCCTGGTCGGGCGGTTCGAGATCATCCGACCTCTGCGCCTGCTCGATCTCACGGCGCTGAGCGATGTCGTGGAGCGCGGAAGCATCTTCGACCCAAGCTTCGGAAGGCGGCTAGAGCGAGCGATGTTCCTCCGGTTCCTGAGCAAGAAAATCACGCGACCAGTGATGCCGGACGATGAGGCTTTTGAGTACCTGCCCACTCAGGCGATCGCCGATTTCCTCGCGACCCAGAAGGAGCCTGCGATCGATGGCATCCTGTTCCCATCGGTGCAGGCGGCAGGCGATGACCTGAATGTCGTGCTCTTCCATAAGGCCGCACGCGTCGAAACCTATGAGGTGCCGAAGGGGACGAGGATCGAAGGCAAGACCTACGAACAGCATGCCGATGGGGAGGACATCGATTATTCCGTGATCGAATGGCTCCCGCCCGAGGAAAGGAAGATGGCCGCTCCGTCACCCGGCTGGCCGGATTTCGCCGCGATACATGGCAACCCTTGGATCGAACCCGACGTGGATAGCAGAGAGCCGGCTCTGCGCGTCGACATGAAATCGCTCAGAGTCCACCACGTGGACAGGGTAAAATACGACACCACCGACTACCGCGTGTCGCGCAATAGCTACCAATGGCGGGATGGCGGATTCTAACGTGACGGACAGCGCGTCGGCGGTGGGAGTAATCTAGATGGGTGGAGCGGCTGCTTCCGCGGTGGCGACCGCAATGACGACGGCTGACTGGGCGTTCGTCGTCTCGATCTTCTCGGCGATCGTCTCGCTGGTCAGCCTGGCATGGACGGTGTGGAGCAAGTGGCTTCACCCCAAGCCAAAGATCCGGATCGGCTTTGCCGTCATGCACATCATCGACGAGAACGGTAAGTCCCCTCCCTTCCTAGAAGCAAACGCGACGAATTTCGGTCCCACAGACACGACGATCACTAACCTCGTCGCCCGGTCACGCGCGGACGGCTGGTGGTACAAACTCGGGCGAGACAGGTGGACTTGGGGCGTGATGGTCACCGCCAACAACATCCCCGATGCAATCCATGCCAGAAGGGCCGCCCATGGCGGCATGCCAGTGACCGGTGGGAGAGAAGTTCTCAACCTACCTGCCGTTCCGGCACGAACACCTCCGTGATGACAACGACGTCGACATCGGCTTCAGCGACATCTTCGGCCGGTATCACTGGGCGCCTAGAAAGAGCCTCAAGACGGTGGTTGGCAGCATTAGAGAAAAGTGGCCCAAGGTGACCGACGGCAAGGGGGAGTAGGGCGATGGAACCGTACACGAAAGGCACCGCCGAGATCCGGCACCGGACGACCGGGGTCGTCTACGAAATCGAGAGCGACGAACTCGAATGGGAGCAGAACGGCGGCGAAGAGCGGGGCATGGGGTCCGAGCTGCGCTATGAGGCCATCGTCGAGCACCCGCATCTAGGGACACTCACTTGGGCTTTGTGGGAATACCCGCTCGGGATCGAGAATAACGACGACACCGATGTCGGCCGGCATGAGGTCATCAAGAACTTCGACTTCGGCCTTGAACATGTGCCGGACGCGGAGGACGAGTATTGGCTCAATGACGATACCCCGCCTGATCCGTTCCGAATCTACCACGATTCTTATCACATGACCGGTGACCTGCTAGCCGACCATGGTGGGCTAGGCGGGGGTCATCTCCTCAACCGGATGATCTTCTCACATCAGATCACGGCGCTCGAAGCTTACCTAGGCGACACCCTGATCAATGCGACGTTGAACGATCCCGCGGCGATGGGCCGGTTGATGGAGAAGGACACTGAGCTGAATAAGCAGAAGTTCACGCTGGTGCAGATCGCCGAGGAGCCTGATCTTGTCGAGAGACGCGTGCGGACCTACCTCCAAGAGATCCTCTATCACAACCTGGAACGGGTGAACTTCCTCTATTCGACCGCCTTGCAGTTCCAGATCCTGCCGTTGGCGAAGGATAGCGCTGCGCTGATCGCAATGATCAAGCTCCGTCACGACTGCGTTCACCGGAACGGCTTCAACAAGGACGGAACGCAACTTACGATGTTCACAAAGCAGTATGTCCAGGCTGCTGCCGATATGATCCGGGAGTTCGTGGAAAAGATCGAAAAACAGGTGCTGTTGGTCAGTAGGCCACCTCAGCCGAAGGCTGCTAGGCGGGCCAAGTCGACCTTGTTCCCCAACTCTCCTTAGGGCGCCCTCCCGATGCAACATACCGCATGACGCTGCATGAAAAAGTGCCAGCAGTTGCAATAGTGGGACGTAAAAAGCGCGCAGGCGCATCATCTCTCGGCGCACTCGGAAAATGGATTTGAATGCGCCCACAAGCTGACATTCCGAAAGTCGGGTGAAGGGCCACCCGTGGCTGCTCGATCAACAGGCCCAGCAGACTGCCCTGAAGCAGACGTTCCGCATGTCTGCAAAGGGCCATCTTCCCCCGTCTGGCGCTCTGCCGCGAACGTCTCACTTGGGTCGCGAGCGGCCATTTCGCCAATAACCGACATGGGTGGCTAGCTGAAGTTCGCTAGGTCCGCTCCGCAGGACCGGATGTGCCCATATCGGCCCTTGGGATCACCTCTGCCAGCGCCCGAAGGCGGACGTTAGCCGGTTCTCGCGTGGAAAATTTGGAGGGAGCGGCATGTCCATTCAACGGCGAGGTTGGCGACAGCGGCGGCTATAGCACTATTGAACTATAGGTCGCCGTGACGCTCGCGATCTGTTTTGCTTTTGCTTGCCGGAGAACACCGCGTGCCTGCAGTTTGGATACTGGCTGCAGCCGACGAACGAGCGCCCGGTCTTCGTTTTCCTTTCGACCAACTGACCAACTCGGCAGGCCGGGCATCGCTGTAGCGCTTGGCCGTCGATGGTTTCGAAGCGGATCTCCTCACCAGCGGCCTCGCAGAGTTCTTGGATGTAGCGCGAGGGTCGGGCACTGTCGGCCAGCATGAAGACGCCGCGGCTGGCCCGGGTCAAGGCGACGTAAAACAGGCGTCGTTCCTCTGCGTACTCGAAGGTCTCGGGATTGGGAATCACTAGGTTCAGCAGCTCGTCGTCTTCGACACGGCTCGGAACACCATAGTCGCCCTCGCTGATGTCGAGCAGGATAGTGTAGTCCGCTTCGAGACCCTTCGAGCGGTGGAAGGAAAGCGCCGAAACCTCGATATGCGCGAATGCCGGCATACGGCCGGCGAACGGATCGAGATGGTTGTAGCGCCAGAGAACGAGTACTCTAAGCTTCTGGCTTGCCGTGTCGCGCCGCTGCTCCGCGACGATGCTTCCCAGGAACACATCCAGCCGGGATAATATCCGCAGGCAGGCTGCGCCGAAGTCCGGCCTCTTCTTTGCGCCTTCGATCGGGATGACGCGGATCGATTTGGGTATAGCGGGCCGTATAGACCGTACCGACTTCCTGAGTTGCTCTGGGTTCCGTTGAACGAAACGCGCAGCTGTCTCCGCGATTAGCTGGTTGCAGCGGTAAGTTTGCTCGAGCCGACCTTGCCAACTTGTGCCGAAGTTCGGCTCGAATCTTGTGAAGAGGGTCACATCCGAGCCAGCAAAACGGTAGATAGACTGCCAGTCGTCGCCCACGGCAAAGAGTTTGGAGAACGGCTTCTGGTCTCGCAGCGACTTAATGAGTTTAGCCCTGGGTCCAGATATGTCCTGGAATTCGTCCACTAGGATCAGCGAGTACGGACAGGTGTATCGTTTCGTCTCAACCAGCTGCGTCGCGTCGGCGATCATGGAATCGAAATCGATCCGTTCGGCATCCACGAGCTTTTTGGAATAGGCTTGGGTGATTCTGTAAACGACGCCCGAAAATATCCGTGCGCGTTCCTTATCTTGGAGCGACTGCGCAAGCTGCAGCAGCGTATCGAGCGTCAGGTGGCTCGCCCGGATGTGCTTGACGCACGTGCCGATGATCTGGTGGTAGTGCCTGACCACCACTGGCTCCAGCGCCTTCGCAATATCGCTATACTGCTTCGCCACGAGTGGTATCCCGCGACGCTCAAGTTGCTCGCGCATGACATCGAAAATCGTGCCGTCCTTGGCCTGGGCGGATCGCGTCTCGAAAAAGTCGATCTGCCCGACCTGATAGTCCCGGCGCTTTGCCTCGGCGTGGACGACATAGTCCTCGAACGGTGAGGCGCCGTTTGCATCGATCGCGAAATGCTCGTGCACGGTACCGGTCGCCGGATAATAGAAGTCGGGATGAATATGGCGGACGGCGCCTTCCGCGTCCCGCACCTCGACCTGTCGTTCGTATTAGAACGCGACCGAGTTCAACCAGAGCCAGTTGGCGATCGACTGTTCCTGCAATGATTTGACGTAAATTCCGGCCAGCGAGCCGATCGTCGCCTTACCCCTGGTCCGCCGCTCCGTGACGTATCGTTGGTAGTCAACCTCGCTGTCGAACGTTTCCCGGGGGATATCGGCCTTGGGATGCAAGACCAGGAGATCAACCCAAAGTCGCATAAACTCCCCGTCGGAGCTGACTAGTTCAACGATGATTTCCTCAATCGCCTTGGCTTCCCCGGCGGGATGTTCGACCCAGTTGGCAAGCTGGGGCGGCCGCCCGTCGACCTCCTGGATTATGCCGCGGCCCAAAGCGTGGAAGGTCGTCACACGACATTCAAGTTTGTCGGGCTCCACCTTCAATTGCCTGGCGATGCGCTCCCTAAGCTCACCGGCCGCCTTCTTGTTGAAGGCCAAGACCAGTATTTCGTCAGGGCGTACTAACTTCTTCGCGAGCACATACGCTACCTTGCCCACCATTGTGGCGGACTTGCCCGATCCCGCCGACGCAATGAGCAGGTTGTTGTCCTCGAGGCGGATACAGGCCTCACGCTGCTGCCCGGACAACGACCGGCCGTCCAGGTCGTCGAAGAACGCCGCAAAAGCGGCCAATTCGGCCACGACGAACCGCTCGTTGTAGTGATGGCGCACGTTCGGATCGGTTAGGAAGGAGTGGGAGGCCGGCAAGGCGGCCTCGAGCGTCTGCGCCATCCGCCTGGGATCGAACAGGGGGTGCGAAAACGCCGTTGCCGCCTTTCCTGGCACGCCGGCAATTGCGCTGGCGAGGTCCGAATTCGCCAGATACCGGTGGTTGTCCGTCACGACCGCGCCGAGTCTCGCGTCGATCTCGCGCAGCTGATCAGTCTCGGAACGGATCAGCTCGCCCAGATATTCGTTGACGAACGCCACGAGGTCGGCCGCGAGTTCGTCTGCGGCGTTTCGGCCGAGGCCCGATAAGCGATCCACCTTGGTCCTCGAGCGGATCTCAACGGCGTGCCACAGGGCCCCTTTCGCGGTTTGGACCGACACGAGGTCTAAGCATTCCAACTCGGTCTCGCCGCCGCCCGACACCAGGCAGATACCGGCAGTCGAACGCTGACCGGGTGTCAGTTTCCAGTTCTCGCCGGAGAACAGTCGGGCGAATAGTCCGGGACGATATGTGCGGGCGCGCTTCAGCATGGCTGTCTTAATCGAGAACATGGCGAGCGTGAGCTTAGCAAAGTGCGAGTTGACAGGGCTCGACAGCTGTTTGCCCTCGAGAGCGGAACGTCAACTATTTGCTGAATGCGAACATAGCGGACGGGCAGCTTCCGGCCCTGGCCGGCGCACGCATCAGACTGTCTGAGAGCAGACGTTGTCAGAGTCCGGAATGGGCCATCTTCCCCAATCTGGCGCTCTGCCGCGAACGTCTCGCTTGGGTCGAGAGCCGAACTCTTGTCAGCACACTCGTAGCGTCTGCTTCTTCGGCAATGCGCCAATGTCCGCATCTGGCGCGGGACGGAAGCGCCTTCACGCGCCTTCCAACTCTTGTGGTCCGCGATGGCCACGCGACCGCCGCTTCCGCGCGCTCGGAGCAACGCAGTAGGTCGCCGCCGTGCCGCCGTGCCAAAGCCGATGTGAAGCTCGCGCCGAACGCTGGCCGGAAACCCCGACCGTGGCGATCACAAATCATGAGGAGTACCGTGTGGTGCTCGAACGCATTGGCCAGATCGAGGATCTCAGGAAGATCAGCGATTCCGAACGCCTCAAATTGAGCATGCTGAGAGCTGCAGTCGAGGATTATCAAGCCCTATCCGATTGCAGCTCCAAGCCAACGGCGTCATCTGATCTTGTCTAGCCGCCTCGCTACCTGAGGCGAGACGCCACTAGGCGTGCGGCGGCGCCATCGGCGCGACCGCCGAGTAAGATCTCACGCAAGCGACGGAGATCTCGGTGACGGAACCGGTGACGAACGGGTATCCGACAAAAGTCGTCTACATCGGCGCGCCTATCGTACTGGTGTTAGACCCGCCGATCTGTATGGTTTGCCCCAAAAATTAATGGGGGGATCAAACAAATAATGCCCGAAAAATATAAGGGCTTCGAGCTCAAGGGGAGCACGCTTCGCAAAAAATGCGAGGTTGCGATTAATCTGGGCGACAAGCGGCACCACATCGCCACAGGCGATACAATGGACGACGCCTATATCGCAGCCCGTGCCTGGCTTGATCGGTCCTTTGCTGCTGCAAAGCAGGGCCGACGCGAAACCCACATCGCAACTGCTGAACAGTATGAGACGTACCTTCGCACCCAACTTCTAAAGCGGTACGAGCGCGCGATGCTGGCGGAGAACGCAGCCGGAATCAAAACGGCAGGCGAGCTCGCTCGCGCTGCTGGATGGTCGGATTACGGGACGGCGAATCTCCATTACGGCAAGTTGGGTCGAAAGGTCGGTGAGGCGCTTTCGCTGACCTTCAAGAAAATGGAACATGATGGATCGGATTTTCTGATCAGCGCTCTCGCCAACGAAGTTAGCGGGACTAAGACAGAGCGCGTGAATTGGAAATTTGAGATGCACCCAGAACTTGTGCAGGCACTAAAAACCGTTGGCATTGTCGAGTAGCCGTTGGCGATGGTGATTTCACCCCGCACGCGTCATTGGGGGCCTCGGCGCCTCGGCGCCTCTGGTTCTTCGGCAGCGGCGAGTGGTGTTGATCCGCCCCCGCCGAGAGGTCCGGGTTGAATGTTAGTGGGCGGTTGGCAACGGCAGCCGCGCGCTTCCCGCTATGACGTCGTGAAGACCGCGCTATCTCGCTAGATTGCTCTTTTCGGGTAGAACAGCACCTCCTCACGTCAGCCACAGCGGGGCTTTGATCGCCGGAGGGGCATATTCGAAATAAACCGAGTCTCCTCGGCGGAACCCGTAGTCAGGGACCCCATTAGCTCGCGTGACACGATTCTGGTCGGCAATGAAGCCATTGGGAGTCCGATTTTCGGTGAACTTAGCGGATTGGTGTCGGGTTATTCGTGTGCAAACCGGCATGCGATTGGCCGCACATAATCGACATTTTTCTTAATCCTACAGGCAACAAATAACTGATAAATTTGACGGCCCCTACGCTCGAAATTGCGGAGGCTAGCTTCGGCGCCCAATGGGAAACAAGCCGCGCCGATACACATGTTGGCCCAGCGCAATTCGCTTAGAGACATTGCGGCACTGCATAATCAGAGGATTCTCGCTCCTCAAGGAGTGAATTCCAGGCCAATAGCGTTTCGAACAGTTGGTTCGAAGTTACGCTATTCGGGCGCGCCATTTTTGGCTCCTTCTCAGGAGCACTGCTTACGGTTCGTTTTCAGGGCCATTTGTAAGCTTTCATTCAAGCACGATTCAGCGCTCTGCACTCGGCCGAAGGCCATGGGGTGGTCGATCTTCGCCAACGCGTGTCGTTCTGCCAGCGATCGATCCGGCCGCGTGTCGGTCATGTGCCCGGTCGTCCCATGATTTCGGCGCGGTTCGCGCGATCATGGCCCATTTTACCCCACGCGCCTATCGCGGGGCCTGCTGGGCCGAATCGTCGTGCATCCAGTCTCTCGATCGCCTGCTGAGCATTCCCCGTGAGCAGGGTGGTTGTTGCCGCTCCTTGTCGACCGCAAGGCAGCGCCGCTGCCAAGCGCTGGCGACTGCGCGCCAATTCGAAGCGGCGTGGCTCAGCGTGAGATCCGACGAACGACCGGGCGCAATGGACTGAGCATGATGCGGCACCGTCACTGCTCAGATGCTGCGATCCGTTTTGGGGGCGAAGCCGAAGAGATTGCCACCCGATCGGTCCACGGCAGGGGAACAGCTGCCGTTCAAGGACGTTGCGCAACCAGGAGGACGCGCGATGAAGGCTTCAGTGATGACGCTATTGCTACTCACCGCATTGGCGGCGAGCGCCTGCAACACGACCCAGCAGAGGATCGGCGGTGCCGCTGCCGGAGCGGGAACGGGCGCACTTGTCGGTGGTCCGGTCGGTGCGGTCGTTGGGGGCGCTGCGGGGGCGGTCACGGCTCCCACCGTGGTGCGCGCAACACGGCGTGCGACGCGTTAGCCGTAGGCGCTGAGCGGCCGCTGACTTCGGACCATTTCAGCCTCTTCCACCGCCTCAGGCTCGGCGCGGACGCATATCATCGCTTGCGGGTTGCGGGTGGTTCAGCCGTAACGCCCCTCGAGCCGCCGATCGATCCCTAGTGCCGCGAGCGTGCAGAGCGCGCCCGAGAGCAGATAGACGCCAACCCAGGCGAGCCCGAATTGGCTGGACACGGTCAGCGCCACGAGTGGCGCGAAGCCCGCGCCGAGCAGCCAGGCAAGATCCGAGGTCAGCGCTGCGCCGGTATAGCGGTACTGGGTGCCGAAGCTCGAGGCCACGGCGCCGGCAGTCTGGCCGTAGGAGAGCCCAAGCAGGCCAAAGCCGATGATCACGTAGATCGTCTGCCCGGCCAGGCTGTCGCCGAAGAGCAGGGGGGCGATGATGCTCGACAGGCTGAAGAGCGCGATCATTCCGCCAGAGACAAGGAGCGTGTTGCGGCGGCCGATCTGGTCGGCGATCAAACCGGAGGTGACGATCGCGCCGAAGCCAACCACGGCGCCGGCCGCCTGCACCATCAGGAATTCCGAAACCGAACGTTCGGTGAAGAGGTTGATCCAGCTCACCGGGAAGATGGTGACGAGGTGGAACAGCGCGAAGCTCGCCAGTGGCACGAAGGCGCCGAGGATGAGGGTGCTGCCGCGCGCCCTGACCAGTTCAAGGACCGGCATGGGCATGAGCTCGCGGGTTTCCATGAGCTGGGCGAACTCGTGGGTTGCGACCATCCGCAGCCGCGCGAACAACGCCACGACATTGATCGTCAGCGCGACGAAGAAGGGGTAGCGCCAACCCCAGTCGAGGAAATCTTCCCGCGACAGCGAGCCTTCGAAATAGGCGAACAGCCCGGCGGCAAGGATGAAGCCAAGCGGAGCACCGAGCTGTGGCAGCATGGCGTACCAGCCGCGGCGGCCGGCGGGCGCGTTGAGGGCGAGCAGGGAGGAGAGCCCATCCCAGGCTCCGCCGAGCGCGATGCCCTGCAGGAGCCGGAAGATCGCGAGAATGATGCCGGACCAGATGCCGATCGTGGCATAGCCGGGCAGGAAGGCGATGGCGGCCGTCGCGCCACCGAGGAGGAAGAGCGCAACGGTAAGCTTGGCCGCGCGGCCGTGGCGACGGTCGATCGCCATGAACAGCACTGTGCCGATCGGGCGGGTTATGAAAGCCAGCGCGAAGATCGCGAAGGCATAGAGCGTCGCGGTCAGCCGGTCGGCGAAGGGGAACACCAGCTCGGGAAAGACCAGAACGCAGCCGAGACCGAAGACGAAGAAGTCGAAATATTCGGAAGTCCGGCCGATGATCACGCCGATCGCGATCTCGCCGGGCGAGACATGGTCGCGCCCGTGCTCGTCCGTCAGGTGGCCCGATGTATGGTTCGCTGCCTCAGCGCTCATGACCGGGAACCCCTCGTTATCGGGCGGGTCGGATCGTACGGGCTTGCCCGCACCTCATGCAAATGGATACGGTGGATCGCAGATACCCGTCAAACCTTCGCAATGGGACAGATTGTCTGATGGGTGATGCGAAGGAATGGGCATAGAGAAGGTTGTTCCGGCGGCAGGGAGGTCTCGAGTCTCTTGCGGATCCTTCGATTTCTAACGGTTCTGCCTGTTTTCGCGATGCTCGGCGGCTGCCAGATGGTGCTCTTGGCACCGTCCGGCGATGTTGCCGTGCAGCAGCGAAACCTGCTGCTGACCTCCACGGCGCTGATGCTCCTGATCATCGTGCCGGTGATGGCGCTGACGGTGTTCTTCGCCTGGCGCTACCGCGCTTCGGCCAACGCGACCTATGACCCCGACTGGCACCATTCGCTGCCGCTCGAGGTGGTGATCTGGGCGGTTCCGTTGCTGATCATTATCGTCATCGGTGCGATCACCTGGATGGCCACGCATCTGCTCGACCCCTACCGGCCGCTCGGGCGCATCAGCGCGGCGAAGCCGGCTGCCGCTGCGAGGATGAGCGAGAACGCGCCACCGCAAGGGCCGTTGGTCATCCAGGTGGTGGCGCTCGACTGGAAGTGGCTGTTCCTCTACCCGGAGCAGGGCATCGCCTCGCTCAATGAGGTCGTGGCGCCGGTCGACCAGCCGATCGAATTCCGGATCACGTCCTCCACCGTCATGAATTCCCTCTTCATTCCGGCGCTGGCGGGGCAGATCTACGCCATGCCGGGCATGCAGACGAAACTCAACGCCGTGATCAATCATCCCGGCGATTTCGAGGGCTTCTCGGCCAATTACAGCGGCGCCGGCTTCTCCGACATGCGCTTCCGTTTCCGCGGCGTCGACCGCCAGGGCTTCGAGGCCTGGACCCGAGCCGCGCGCGAAAAGGGCGGGCCACTCGGACGCGAGGAATATCTGGTGCTGGAACGCCCAAGCGAGCGCGAGTCGACGCGGCAGTTCCGCGATGTCGCACCGGACCTGTTCCAGGCGGTCCTCAACATGTGCGTCGATCGCGCCAAGATGTGCACGCGCGACATGATGGCGATGGATGCCAAGGGCGGCGGCGGCAGGGAGGGGATCTCGACCGTGATGGCGCTCGAATACGACAAGAGCGTGCGCCGGGGCGGGCAGCCGATGCCGCCGCGCCCCTTCGTCACGGCGATCTGCACACCCGCCGACGTCTACGGTACCGCGGGCGTCACCGCCCGCGTTGCCAACTGAACCGCGTCCGAGATGGTCGCCGCTAGCGAGACGAGGGATCCATGACCTCCTATCCCGAATGGTGGAAGCTGGTGTTCGGCCGTTTCACCTTCGAAGCGCTGCCGCTGCACGAGCCGATCCTGGTGGCGACCTTTGCTGTCGTGGTGCTCGGCGGCCTTGCGCTCCTCGTGCTGATCACGCGGATGAAGGCCTGGGGCTATCTCTGGAACGAGTGGTTCACCAGCGTCGACCACAAGAAGATCGGGATCATGTACATGATCCTGGGGGTCATCATGCTGCTGCGCGGCTTCGCCGACGCGCTGATGATGCGGGGCCAGCAGGCGATCGCTTTTGCCGGCAGCGAGGGCTACCTGCCGCCGCACCATTACGACCAGATCTTCACCGCCCATGGCGTCATCATGATCTTCTTCGTGGCGATGCCCTTCGTCACGGGGCTGATGAACTTCGTCGTGCCGTTGCAGATCGGCGCGCGGGATGTCGCCTTCCCATTCCTCAACAATTTCAGCTTCTGGATGACGGTGGGCGGCGCCGTGCTGGTGATGGCCTCGCTCTTCATCGGCGAATTCGCCAAGACGGGCTGGCTTGCCTACCCGCCCCTCTCAGGTGCCGCCTACTCACCCGGGGTGGGCGTGGACTACTATCTCTGGGCGCTGCAGATCGCGGGCGTGGGCACAACGCTCTCCGGCGTCAACCTGGTGGCGACCATCATCAAGATGCGCGCGCCCGGCATGGACATGATGAAGATGCCCGTCTTCACCTGGACGTCGCTGTGCACCAATGTCCTGATCGTCGCGACCTTCCCGATCCTGGCGGCGACGCTCGCGCTGCTGACGCTCGATCGCTATGTCGGCACCAACTTCTTCACGAACGATCTCGGCGGCAACCCGATGATGTACGTGAACCTGATCTGGATCTGGGGGCACCCCGAGGTCTACATCCTGATCCTGCCGGCCTTCGGCATCTTCTCGGAGGTGGCCTCGACCTTCTGCGGCAAGCGGCTCTTCGGCTATGCCTCGATGGTCTATGCGACGGTGGTGATCACCATCCTGTCCTACCTCGTCTGGCTGCACCATTTCTTCACGATGGGCTCGGGCGCCAGCGTCAATTCCTTCTTCGGCATCACGACGATGATCATCTCGATCCCGACGGGCGCGAAGATCTTCAACTGGCTGTTCACGATGTATCGCGGCCGCATCCGCTTCGAGCTGCCGATGATGTGGCTCATCGCCTTCATGCTGACCTTTGTCATCGGCGGCATGACCGGCGTCATGCTGGCGGTGCCGCCGGCCGATTTCGTGCTGCACAACAGCCTGTTCCTGGTTGCGCATTTCCATAACGTCATCATCGGCGGCGTCGTCTTCGGCATCTTCGCCGGCATCGCCTACTGGTTTCCGAAGGCCTTCGGCTTCAAGCTCGATCCGTTCTGGGGCAAGCTCTCCTTCTGGTTCTGGGTCGTCGGCTTCTACGTCGCCTTCATGCCGCTCTATGTGCTCGGCCTGATGGGCGTGACCCGCCGCTTGAATCGCTTCGAGGACCCCTCGTTGCAGATCTGGTTCGTGATCGCGGCAATCGGCGCGGTGCTGATCCTGTTCGGCATCCTTTGCTTCCTCATCCAGATCGCGGTCAGCATCATCCGTCGCGATGCCTTGCGCGACACGACCGGCGACCCCTGGGACGGGCGCACGCTGGAATGGTCGACGTCCTCGCCTCCGCCGGATTACAATTTCGCCTTCACCCCTGTGATCCACGACCATGACTCGTGGTCCGACATGAAGAAGCGCGGCTATCAGCGCCCGCTCGCTGGCTTCCGGCCGATTCATATGCCGAGGAATACCGGGGCCGGTGTCATCATCGCGGGCTTCGCGACGCTCTGCGGCTTCGCGCTGATCTGGCACGTCTGGTGGCTGGCAGCGCTGACTTTCGTGGGCGCCGTGGCGAGTGTGATCACGCACAGCTTCAATTACGACCGCGACTTCCACATCCCGGCAGAGACCGTACTGCGCGAAGAGGATTCGCGCAGCAAGCTGCTGGCCCGGGCCTGAGGAATGATGATGGCGAAGGCGGCAGCACAGGTCCCGGTCCGAAACGGCGCCCCGACGTTCTACGTCACGGAAGAGGAGCACGAGCACTCCGGCGGCTCGACCATGCTCGGCTTCTGGATCTACCTGATGAGCGATTGCCTCGTCTTCGCGGTGCTGTTCGCGACGTTCGGGGTGCTGGGGCGCAACTACGCGGCGGGGCCGTCCGGCGCCGACCTGTTCGATCTCAGGCTGGTGGCGGTCAATACCGGCCTGCTGCTGGTCTCCTCGATCACCTATGGCTTCGCCATGCTGGCGATGGAAAAGGGCCGGCAGGCCGCAATGCAGAGCTGGCTCGTCGTGACCGGCCTGTTTGGCCTCGGCTTCCTCGCGGTCGAGCTTTACGAGTTCGCCCACCTGATCCACGAGGGCGCGACGCCGATGCGCAGCGCGTTCCTCTCTTCCTTCTTCACGCTGGTCGGTACGCACGGGCTGCATGTCACTTTCGGCCTGATCTGGCTGGTCGTGCTGATGAGGCAGGTCGCAAGACACGGACTGATCGAGGCCAATTGCCGCCGGCTGATGTGCCTGAGCATGTTCTGGCACTTCCTCGACATCGTCTGGATCGGCGTCTTCACCTTCGTCTACCTGATGGGCGTGCTGAAATGAGCGGAAGCCAGAATCACGCCGAGCCGCATGGCGAGCACGGGGACGCCCATGGCGCTCCCCATGGCAGCCTGCGCGGCTACATCACCGGCTTCGTGCTTTCGGTCATCCTGACCGCGATCCCGTTMTGGCTCGTCATGAATGACGTGCTCGGTCACGCGACTTTGACCGCGCTCGTGATCATGGGTTTCGCGGCGGTGCAGATCGTCGTCCACATGGTCTATTTTCTTCACATGAACGGCCGCTCCGAAGGCGGCTGGTCGATGATGGCGCTGATCTTCACCATCATCATCGTGGTGATCGTGCTCTCGGGCTCGCTGTGGGTCATGTACCACCTCAACGCCAACATGATGCCGAGCGACATGCACAGGATGTGAGGCTGGCGTCGTGACGTTCCCGGACGCGGGGCAGGGGCGCCGACCGCGCACGGCCCATGTCGTTTTTGTCGCCGCAGCCTGCGTGCTTGCGCTCATCTTCGCAGGGCTCGGCATCTGGCAGATGCAGCGGCGGGCCTGGAAGCTCGACCTCATCGTCCGTGTCGAGGCACGCATCCACGCGCCGCCAGCGGCCGCGCCCGGGCCGGCGGAATGGGGCAGGATCAACGCCGCCACCGACGAATATCGCCGCGTTGCATTGCAGGGGCGCTATCTCCCCGGGCCGGAAACGCTGACGATGGCGGTGACGGAGCGCGGCCCCGGCTTCTGGGTGCTGGCGGCGTTTCGAACGGATGCCGGCTTTACCGTTCTCGTCAATCGCGGCTTCCTGCCGGAGGGGCGGCGTGGGCCGGACGAACGGCGCAAGGTTGCCGGCGAAGCGGCGAGTCCCATCGGGTTGCTGCGGCTGAGCGAGCCGGGTGGCGGCTTCCTGCGTGCGAATGATCCCGCCGCCGGGCGCTGGTATTCCCGCGATGTCGTGCAGATCGCGCAGGCACAGGGCGTCGGAGAGGTCGCACCCTATTTCGTCGATGCCGACGCTGTCTCCGAGCCTGGCCCGCTGCCGCAGGGCGGGATGACACAGGTCAGCTTCCGCAACACGC
Organism: Allobosea sp. 05T439; assembly: GCF_056396005.1. NCBI lineage: Bacteria > Pseudomonadati > Pseudomonadota > Alphaproteobacteria > Hyphomicrobiales > Alloboseaceae > Allobosea > Allobosea sp. 05T439. Next base: position 108,999 of record NZ_JBFTKP010000018.1, read on the forward strand.
ATCTTGTCTACGCGCTGACCTGGTTCTGCCTTGCATTGATGAGCGCGGGGGCGGCGGCCTATGTGATCCGGGGCAAGGCCGACGAGCCGCCGTCAGCATAAATGCAGCGAACCCGCGGCTTCCGAGGTTCACCAAGCCTCATCGTCCTTGCCAGGTCGGCGCGCGCTTGGTGAGGAAGGCCTCGATACCCTCTCGGAAATCGGCGCTCATATAGCACATCAGGATGAGGTCGCTTTCCCTTGTGCGGTCGGATCTGGTGATCCGTCGCATCGCTTCCTTGGTCGCGCGCAGGGTCAGCGGTGCATGGCCAGCAATGGTCGTGGCCAATTCCTTTGCCCGCTCCATCAGCGCGGCATGGTCGGAGACGAGTTCAGTGTAGAGACCGATCCGGTGGCCCTCGTCGGCATCCATCAGCCGCGCGGTAAAGACGATGTCCTTGACCCGCGCCGGTCCGAGCAGGGTGGCGAGCCGCGCATAATTGTTCATGGACAGGCAATTGCCGAGCGTGCGCGCAACCGGGAAGCCGAAGCGGGCGTTGCGCGTCGCAATCCGGAGATCGCAGGCGCAAGCGATGCCGGCGCCTCCGCCCGTTGCCGCTCCCGAGATCGCCGCGATGGTCGGAACCTGGCAACTTTCGATCTTCTGCAATGCACCGTCGATGCGTGCCTCATAGGTCAGCGCATCCTCCGGCTTGTCGAAGGCGCGGAACTGCGAGATGTCCGTTCCGGCGGCGAAGGCTTTCTCTCCCGCCCCGGTCAGAACCAGAACCTTGGGTGAGCCATGGCCCTTGAGATCGGAGCAGATCTCGGCGACACGGTCATACATCGCAAATGTCAGCGCGTTGCGCGCCTGCGGCCGGTTGAGCGTAATCCAGCCGATCCCGCTGTCGACCTCATAGCAGATCTCGTCACTCATCGATTCCTGCTCTCCTTCCTGCAGCCGGCATCAGGGGAACCGCTGTCGCCGGCGCCCGGCTGGAGCGCGGCGTCGGACCGGCGTGCGCCGGAACCTGTGTCGGACATCGTTTCAAGCTCAGTCCCTCAGGGCCTGGACCACGAAGGAGAAGCCGCCGAGCGCAACGACGCCGTCGAGCAGCAGCGTGTGGACCTTGAGCGGTATGCGGGCGAGCAGTGCTCTGGCGAGCCAAGCGCCCGGAAACATGCAAAGCCCGATCACCGCACCGAGCCAGACCTGCGCGCTGGTCAGGACTGCTGCCTGCCCGAAGACCAGTGTCTTGGTGAGATGCATGGTGAGACCGACGATCGCATCGGTCGCGACCAGCGCTGCACCKCCAAGCCCGGCGCCGAGCAGGATMGGGATCATCAGCAATCCGCCGCCGATCGTCGTGCCCGAGAGAAAGCCGAAGAATGCTGACGCGACGAGAACGCCGGTCGGCCCGATCTCGAAGCGCCGGCCGGCGAACAGGCGCTTGAGCACCACGATCGCGATCAGGAAGATCCCGAGCACCAGCCCGATCGCCGCCTCGTCGAGTCGGGTATAGAGCACCGCTCCGGCAAGGCAGCCGGGGATCGCCGCCGACAGGATGCGCCTCGTGACGGGCCAGTCGATCAGTGTCCGGAAGGCGCCGACGCGCGCGACATGACTGAGCAGCATCGCAACGCTGATCGTCTGCACCACGGAGGCGACGCCGATGATCGGGGCCAGCACCAGCGACAGCACGATCGCGCCGCCCGAGCCGGTGAGCGCACTCAGCAGCGATCCGACCAGGGCGGCTGTGCCGACGGCGAGCGCCGTCACAACCTGCACGGCCGATCCGAGCAAGGCCGGGTCGGCCACGAGGCTCATGGCAGATAGGCCCCGCCATTCACATGCATGGTCTGGCCGGTGAGATAGCGCCCGTTCGGCCCGGCAAGATAGCGCACCATCGCCGCGACCTCCTGCGGCCGGCCGCGGCGTCCGACCAAGGTGGTGCGGTGTTTGTGATGGTCCGGCTCGGCGGCGGAGTGGCCGCCGCGCACCGTATCGATCAGGCCGGGGGAGACGAGGTTGACGGTGATCCCGCGCTCGGCCAGCTCCTGCGCCAGCGCTTTGGTGAGACCGTCGAGTCCGGCCTTGGCGGTGACGACATGGGCGCGTTGCTTCGCGCCGGTATAGGCTGTCAGTCCGCCGATGTTGATGACGGCGCCTGCGCCGCTCGCGGTCAGCGCGTCCAGCGCCGCCTGCGAGCACAGGAACGGGCCGTCGAGCGTGACGCCCAGCACCTGATGCCATTGCGCCAAGGTCATCGCATCGAAGGCCACTTCGCCACGGATCGCGGCATTGTTGACGAGGATGTCGATCCGGCCGAAGCGCTTGAGCGTGGCCTCGACGGCGGCGCGGACCGAGCCAGGGTTGGTGACATCGGCCAACTGCCAGGCGGCACGACCACCCTCGGCCTCGACTGCGGCGACCATTTCGCCAAGCCCTGTCTCGTCCGAGAGCGCCACGCCCATCACCGCTGCCCCACCGGCGGCGAGTTCGAGCGCGATGGCGCGCCCGATATTGCGGGCTGCTCCCGTGACCAGCGCAACCTTGCCGTCGAGTTCAGTCATCGCTCAGCCCCGTGCCGCCGAGAGGTCGACGCTGCCGCCGGCGACGAGCGTGTCGAGCGCGGCGGCCATCTGCTCAGAGCGCTCGCGCGCCCAGCTCCCGAAGGCGGCGTTGTCGTGGAATTTCTGCAGGATATCGCCTGCGGAAAGAGGTTCATGCGCCCCGCCGCGCATGTGCGGCTGACGCAGCTCGCGTAGCGAGCCATCCGTGAGGGTGGCCCTGATATGGCCGCTGAAATTGCGCGGATACGCGTCTTCTGGATTGACGACATAGGACACCTTGGCGGCCAGCGCCCGCACGCTCGCCTCCGCCACGCGCTCCTCGGTGAATTGCCCAAGCCCGGCGCCGCCATCGATGAAACCGACGGCGACGCAATAGGGCGTCGAGAATTTTGCCGCATAGGCGTTGGGCGGCGCCTGTTTCAGCGCCAGTGGTTCCCAGAGCCGGTGCACCGTGCCTTCGCCGACCTCGCATTCGAGGCTGACGATGTCCTGCGCCTTGATACCCTGCTGCGCCAGTGCGATGGCGCAGTCGACGAAGGGCTGGGTCATCGTTCCGCAGGCATAGGGCTTGAAGGCGAGTGTCTCGAGCACCCAGCTCTCGCCCAACCCGTCGAGGAGCGGCGTGAAATCCGGTGCCTTCGACGGAGCGAAGGCGCGGTAGAAACCGTGATGGCCCTCGATCACGGTTGCGGGTCCGAGGAAGCCGGCCTCGGCCAGCAGGGCGGCCCGGATGCCGGCCTGCGCTGCCGCACCGGCATGGAGCCGCTTGGTCCAGCTGCCGTCGGCGAGATATTCGATGATGCCGGAGGCCAGGCTGCCGGCGACGCCGATGGCATGCGCGATCAGCTTCGGGGGCAGGCCGAGGGCGCTCGCCACCGCGGCGGCAGCTGCGGGAGCGCCGATCACCGCGGTCGGGTGAAAACAGGCCTTGTGAATCGCTTGCGGCGTCACCAGGCTCATTCGGCACATCAGCTCGGTGCCGACTGCAACACCGCGCAGCACGGCTTCGCCCGACAACCCGCGATGCTCCGCCGCCGCCAGCACGGCCGGCACGATCACGGCGCCGGCGTGGATCGGCCCGCCCTCGAATGTATCGTCAAAATCCTCGCCATGCGCCGCGGTGCCGTTGACCAGCGCGGCGTCATAGGGGCCCAGGCCCGATGCATGGCCGATCGCGGTTGCCTTGCCCGACGACGCGGTCGAGGCCAGGGCGGCGCGGACATAGTCGGTGCCACGCGCCGCGACGCAAAGCCCGGCGACGTCGAGCAGCAGCAGGCGGACGGTCTCCCGCGCCTTGGGGCTCACCCTCGCATGGGCGGCGAAGCTGGCGAGCCGCAGCGCGACCGGCTCATCGGCGATCGAAGTCTGGTGGTTCACGCGTGCGCATCCTTGAGCTTGGCATTGCGCGCGTCACGGAATTCGCGGACGAGCGAGAGGGTGACGAAGACGGTCGATGCCAGCAGCAGGCCGACCGCGATCGGGTCTTCGAGGAAGATCGAATGGTCACCGCCGGAGAGCAGCAGCGAGCGGCGATAGCTCGACTCGACCATGTGACCGAGCACGACGCCGAGGATCAGCGGCAGGAACGGATACCCGGCGCGGCGCATCAGGTAGCCGACGAGGCCCATGCCGAGCGCGATGCCGAGATCGGCAAGCGAGGTGTTGAGCGTGTAGATGCCCGACAGGATCAAGGCGAGGATGAAGCCGGCGAGATAGGCGCGGGGCCGGTTCACCAGCCAGACGCAGACGGGCAGCAGCAGGATGCCGACGACGATCTGTGCCAGGGTCGCGATGAACGAACCGAGATAGAGCCCGACCACGACATCGGCATTCTGCTCGAACAGGCGTGGCCCGGGCAGCAGCCCGTGGATCAGCAGGCCGCCGAGCAGCACCGCAGTCGAGTTCGAGCTCGGAATGCCGAAAGAGAGAAGCGGGATCAACGCGGTGCTGGCCACCGTGTTGTTGGCGGTCTCGGGCGCAGCGACGCCCTCCTCCGATCCCTTGCCGAATTTCTCCGGCTCCTTCGACCAGCGCCTGGCCTCGTTATAGGACAGGAAGGCCGCAATCGAACCGCCGCCACCCGGGGTCAGCCCCTCGAATGTGCCGAGCAGGCAGCCGATGAACTGCGAGCGCTTGAGCCTGTTCATCATGCTCAAGCTGGGCAGGCGGACCTTGACCTGTTCACGCAGGCCGCCAATGTCTCGCGAGCCGGACTGCATCATCAACTCGCTGACCGCGAAGATGCCGATCATGATCAGGACGGGTTCGACGCCTCCGAGCAGCTCCGGGCTACCGAAGGTGAAGCGCGTCACGCCCGAGATCGGGTCGGTGCCGATGGTCGAGATCATCAGCCCGACGACTGCCGCGGCGAGACCCTTGAGCAGCGAGCCGTTGGTCATGGAGGCGATGACGCTGAGGCCGAGAATGCCGAGCGCGAAATAGGAGGTTGGCCTGAAGGCGAGTGCGACCCAGGAGAGCGGCTCGGTCAGCATGATCAGCATGACCAGGCCGAACAGGCTGCCGATGACGCCCGACCAGAGCGAGATGCCCAGCGCCTCGCCGGCCCGGCCCTGCTTCTTCATCTCGTAGCCGTCGATCACGGTCGCGGCGGCCGAGTTGGTGCCGGGTGTGCGGATCAGGATGGCCGGGATCGAGCCGCCATATTCGGCGCCGATATAGGTGCAGGCCAGCATCACGATCGCCTGCACCGGCGCCATGCCGTAGGTGAAGGGCAGCAGCAGGGCCATGGTGATCGAGGCCGAGATACCGGGCAGCGATCCGCCGATGATGCCCCAGATGAGGCCGACGATCGAGAACAGGATGATCGGCGAGCCGAACAGGAGGTCGAATGCGATTCCGAGCGAATGCATCATCGTCCCCTTAGAAGAACCAGCCGGAGGGCTGATGCACGCCGAGCAGCTTGACGAAGATCGCCCAGTAGCCGACGGCCCCGCCCATCGCGATCAGCGCGGTTTTCCAGTTCGCCGCCGCGCCCTCGAAGAGAGCGATCGCGCCGATCAGGAGGGCAATGGCGGGCAGGTAGCCGATGATCGGCACGAGCACGACATAGGCCGCACCGAAGCCGAGGAAACCGAGCGCGCGCGGCAGCGGCGCGATCGGGTCGTCATCACCGGGTTGAGTGACGATCGCGGCTGGCTTCGGCGCCCGCGCCAGCGCGCCCTCGATGATGGCGCGGGCCACCAGGACCGCGCCGAACCCGGCCAGGGCGAAGGCGAGGATACGCGGCAATCCGCCCGCGCCGACATCGTCGGCGAGCGAACTCTCCGCGATGTCGCTGATGCCGAGGTAGTACAGGATCGCGATGGCGAGCACGATGAGCCCGCCTGCCAGATCCTTCTGAGCTGTTCGCCCGCTCATGCTACGGTCTTTCCCGACGGGTTGCGCACATGGTCGCTGGAGCGCGGCGTCACTTCAGGACGCCGTTCTCCCTCAGGAAGGCTTCGGTGACGGTGCCGAAGTTCTGGACGAAGCCCTGGTACTGGTCGTGGGGTATGAAGTTCGCGACCAGGCTCTCGGTTCTGTAGACCTTCTGATACTCGGGATCGGCCAGGATCTTCGGCACGGCCTCGTCCCAGATCTTGGTGATCGCCGGCGGCAGCCCTTTGGGGCCGGCAAGGCCACGGAATTTGTCGAGCGCGATCGCGTAGCCGGATTCCTTCACCGTCGGGACGTTGGGGAAGGCTTCCATACGCCTGGCATCGAAGGTCGCGAGCAGCCGGATCTTGCCGGCCTCGAGTTGCGGACGAATCTCCGGGATCTCGCCGATGCCGATATCGAGCGTGCCGTTGAGCACGTTGATCATCAGGTCGCCGCCACCCTCATGCGAGACCACGGCGGGGGACACGCCTGCCGCCTTCTTGAGCTGCTCGGCCGCCTGGCGCTCCAGCGAGGCCGGATTGGCCGCGCCCCAACGCCCACGCGAGCTCTGCGCCTTGTCGATCACGTCCTTGAGGGTTTTGTAGGGGCCGTCGGCGCKGGTGTAGATCACCTCCGAGTCGGTGAAGAAGTTCGCCAGCGGCTCGACGTCCTTGTAGCCGTGCTGTGTCTTCGAGAGCAGCGAGGTGTAGATGTAGGTCGGCGTCGTCGCGTAGAAGACGCTGCCATCGGCGGGCGCCGTCGCCAGCCGCGAGACGGCGCGGGCTCCGCTGCCACCCTGCACGTTCTCGATGATGAAGGTCGCCTTGATGTATTTCGGCAGGTGCTTGGCCATCTCGCGCAAGAAGACGTCGCTGCCGCCCCCCGGACTCGAATGGGTGACGAGCGTGACCACCTTATGCGGGTAATCGACCGGCGCTTGCGCGGCGGCGCCGCCTGCCGACCAGGCCGAGAGGCTGGTGGCGACGGCTGTGGCGATGGCCAGATGTCGCATGGTTTCTCTCCCTGAGATCGATGAATGGGCCTCCCTGCTTCGGAGAGGCCTCGTTCGATTGGCGCGGCGGCGCGGCTTCTCCGCGCCAGGCCGTCTTACTGCGCGGCGTTGCGCAGCGGCCGGACTGCCGGCGTGGTGTCGAAGACGAGCTGCTCGACGAGCATCTCGATCCGCGGCAGGGCGTCGACGCCCCAGGCCAGATCGAGCAGCCTGTCCTGGGCGGCGTCGGTGATCGCGCCCTCGGCACACATCCGGAACTTGGCTTCGAGATCGGCGTCGCTGATCGGGTTGTCCGGGCCGCCGCGATAGCGCTCGTCGGCCCATTGCACGAGGGTCCGGCCGTCCTTGGTCTCGACCTCGATGCGCGAGCGGATCTTGTCATAGCCGCGCGCATCGATTTCGGGGTCGTTGAGGATTTCGGTGCGCTTCTGCATGTCCTGCATCGCCGGCGAGGCCACGAACGCGTCGTTGAACTCGTGATGGCTGGCGCGGCGACAGAGCGCGATCATCGAGAGCAGCGCGGGCATCGAGAACTTGGCCTGGAGGTGGTTCTGCGCCAGCGGATAGCGGATCGGCTCGAGGATGTTCCTGCCGGCAAAGAAGCGGATGCGCTCGACCTGCTCGGGTTTGAGGTCATGCGCGAGCACCAACGCCAGCATCGCGTCCATCGATTGGTGGGTCAGGATGCCGGACGGGTAGGGCTTGATGCTGATGCCGGGCTCAGCGATCGTCAGCGTCTCGCCGAAGCCCTGCGGCAGCTTCTCTTCCGAAAGTCCCTCGCCCATCACCTGGAAGAAGCCCCAGGTGCCGTCGAGGGCCGCCGGGTCGGCGGTGAAGCCGCGTGCCGCGAGAAGGGCCGCGGTGACGCCGTTTTCCGAAGCGCGACCGACATGAAGCGGCTTGGTCATCGTGCCGAAATTGCAGCGGATGCCGGCAGCGAAACTCGCTGCGATGCCGAGGGCATGCGCCACCTCAGCGCCCTTGAGACCGAGCAGCTTCGCGGCGGCGGCGGCGGCGCCGAAGGTGCCGACCGTGCCGCTGCTGTGATGGCCACGACGATAATGGCGCGGCGTCATCCATTCCGAGATCTTGCATTCGACCTCGAACCCCGTCTGGAAGGCGAGCATGAGGCGCTTGCCGTCAACGCCGCCAAGGCGTTGCGCCAGCACAAGCGCGGCGGTCAGCGGCGGCACCGAGGGGTGGGTCAGCAGGCCGTAGACATGGCGCGGGTCGTTCGAAACCTGGGTGTCGTCCCAGTCGTGAGCATGGCCGGCAGTGCCGAGCACGCGCGCCGCCAGCGCCGCGGGAACGCGGGTATGGCCATGGCCGATCAGCAGCGCCTCGGCCTTGCCGCCGGTTTCCGCCGCATCGGCCGCCAGCATGCGCACCGAGTCCTCAAGTCCACCGGCCAGGTAGAGGCCAAGCGTATCGATGATGCAGCGCCGGCCGATCCGCAGCGCCTCAGCTGGCAGGCCGTCGTAGCTCGCCCTCTCGATGAACGCGACAGCGGAGGCAGTAACGTGGTTGAGCTCGGTCATGGCGTATCCGGCTTTCTCTTGAACGAAGATCGTCAGCTGGTCAGACGCGTGGGCTGCGCCTCGGTCTTCCGGTAGGCGGCGAGCAGGCGCGCCTTGGCGCGGGCGACATGGTCGGAATGGGCGCGCTGGGCACGCTCGGGATCGCGGGCGGCGATCGCCTCGACCATCTCGCGATGCTCCGAGTTGGAAACCTCCAGGCCGCCGCCCTGCACCAGGCTGCGGGCACGAAACAGGTGCAGCTTCTTGACCAGCCCGCGATATTGTGCGGCGAGCGTGCCATTGCCGCAGGCATCGATGATGAATTCGTGGAAGGCGAGGTTGAGCGGGTAGTAGCGGTCGAAGTCGCGGTGGCGCGCGGCTGCTTCCATCTGCTCGAGATAATCCCTCAACCGCGCCACCTCCGCCTCGCTGACCCGCTCGGCCAGGAGCTTGCCGGCAAGACCGAACAGCACCGTGCGCACGTCGTAGATCTCGATGGCCTCCTCGACCGCCGGCTGGCGGATGAAGACGCCGCGATTGGGGATCAGCTCGACCAGGCCGAGCCCTTCAAGGGCCCGCAGCGCCTCACGCACCGGGCCGCGGCTGGTGCCGAAGCGGATAGCCAGATGGTTTTCGTTGACCCGCTTCCCCGGCGGAATCTCGCCGGCAAGGATCGCCCTCTCGATTTCGCGTTCGAGCACGCCCGAAAGCGAGCGGGTCCTCAGAATGGTCAGGGCATCGTCTGGAATGGTCATAGGTTCTGATATCAGCGTCTACAGAAAACTGTCAACAGTTTGCAATTCTCGAGTTACCATGCTCTCATGAGGTGGTCGCGCGTCCCGGGGAGGGAACAGATCGGCGCAGATCCACGCCTCCCGAGACCGATATCGGGACTTGGGCTTAAGGCTTGGATCTGCCGCCTGCCGCCTAGGCGCGGAGATCCGGTCGGCCCACTGCACAACCGTTCAAGTGCAGCTCAGGGTTGATCGTAGAATGCTTATTGTTGACAATCCTGAGGATTGGCCCTTAGCTCGTATCAAAATTGGGATAGCGGAGCAGGCGTACCCGCTCGCCGCCGATCCAGAAAAACGAAGCCCGGACCCCGGATGTCCAGGCGATATCGCGTCTGGGAGGATGCATTGGCGTTTCTGGAACTTGCCGATCTGACGATGCGGTACGGCGCGATGACGGTCGTCGATCGCGTCGATCTGAATGTCGAGAAGGGCAATCTCGTCTGCCTGCTCGGGCCGTCGGGTTGCGGCAAGACGACCACCTTGCGCCTCATCGCCGGCTTCATCACGCCCAAGGGTGGCGAGATCCATGTCGGCGGGCGCACGATCTCGTCGGCCGGCTGGAGCGAACCGCCGGAGCGGCGGGGCATGTCGATGATCTTCCAGAGCTACGCGCTCTGGCCGCACATGACCGTTCGCGAGAATATCGGCTATGGGCTGTCCCTCCGGAAGATGCAGGCGGCCGAGATCGCGCGGCTCGTCGACAAGATCCTCGACGTCACGCGGTTGAAGCCGCTGGCCGAGCGCTATCCGGGAGAGCTGTCCGGAGGGCAGCAGCAACGCGTTTCGCTGGCACGCGCGCTCGTCGTCGAGCCCGAGATCCTGCTGCTCGACGAGCCGCTCTCCAATCTCGACGCCAACCTGCGCGAGGAGATGCGCTTCGAGATCCGCCGGCTCCACGACGCCTATCGCTACACCACCGTCTATGTGACGCACGACCAGGCCGAGGCGATGACCACGGCCGATCTCATCGTGGTGATGAACCAGGGCCGGATCGAGCAGGCGGGCAGCCCGGAAGAGATCTATGAGCGGCCGCAATCGGAATTCGTGGCGCGCTTCCTCGGCGGCACCAACATCCTGAAGGGCCGGTGGCTCGATGCCGATACGGTCGAGTGCGGCCCGCTGAAGCTTCGCTGCGGCACCGGCGATTTCTCGGCCGGCGGCGATGGCGTCGTCTCGGTGCGCCATCATGACATCGTGCTGGACGCCAAGCCGCAGGGCGACGGGCCGAACCGGGCGCAGGGCACGGTCCTGCGCCAGGTCTATCTCGGCTCGCATCGCGACTACCTGATCGAACTTCCCGGCGGCGCGCAGATCCGCACGGTTGCCGAACCGCACCTCGCCATCGACCGCGGCCAACCCGTCTGGCTGCACTTTCCACAGGAGCACTGCCGCGCTCTCGCCCGCTGAACCGGGGGCGCGAAAGCAATCTCGCCAACATCATAACAATGAGGAGGAACGAGAATGACACGCCCAATGTTCGACAGACGATCCGTGGTGGCCGGCCTTCTGCTCTCGACCGCTCTCGGAAGCATGCCCGCTTTGGCGCAGGCTCCGGCCCCCTATCAGGTCACGCCGGAGCTTATCGAGGCGGCGAAGAAAGAAGGCACGGTCACCTTCTACACCGCGACCGACGTGGCGGTCTCGGAAAAGGTCGGCAATGCGTTTGAGGCGAAATATCCCGGCATCAAGGTGAAGGTCGAGCGTTCCGGTTCCGAGCGGGTGTTCCAGCGCCTCAGCCAGGAATATGGCAGCTCCATCCATAATGCCGACGTCGTCGAAACCTCCGACGCGGTGCATTTCGTCCTGTTCAAGCGCAATGGCTGGCTGGCCCAGGCCGTGCCGGCCGAGGTCGCGAAGGACTGGCCGAAGGAGGCCAAGGATGCCGACGGCTATTATGCGGCCTATCGCGCGCATCTCTCGGTCATCGGTTACAACAGCAAGCAGGTGAAGGCGGAGGATGCGCCCAAGAGCCATGCCGACCTGCTCGATCCGAAATGGCGCGGCCGCATCGTCAAGGCCCATCCCGGCTATTCCGGCACGGTGATGACCGGCACGGACGTCCTCAGTCAGGCGCTCGGCTGGGAGTTCTTCGAGAAGCTCGGCAAGCAGCGCATCATGCAGGTCCAGTCATCGACAGAGCCGCCGAAGAAACTCGCCCAGGGCGAACGTTCGATCGAAGCCGACGGCAACGAATACAACATGTTMATGCTCAAGGAGTCCGGCGTTCCCGTCGAGATCGTCTATGCGACCGAGGGCACGCCGATCGCCATCGGTCATGGCGGGATACTGAAGAACGCGCCGCACCCCAATGCCGCGAAGCTGTTCTACTCCTTCCTCTTCGACCAGGAGACACAACAGCTCAACAGCGATTCCGGCGGGCTTCGCTCGTTCCACCCGCGCGTCAAGGAGAAGGAGACGCGTACGCCGCTTTCCAAGATCAAGCTGCTCTATTCCGACCCGCTGAAGCTCGAGCCGAATATCGAGATGATCAAGAAGAAATACGAAGAGTATTTCGGCACCTGATCCGTTCCGCGCGGACCCCACGGCGCGGATCTTCCGCGCCGTGCATCGCCCTTTGACGAGAGCTGCACCCGGCGCCGGCGCGTCGCGCGCTGGCGGCGCACGGAGATCCTCATGACAGCGATAACCGGGATCGTGTCCGGAGTTCCCATACGCCACGTCACCATCGACTGGTCGCGGCCGATCTTCGTGCTGCTCACGGTTATCCTTTCGGTGCTGGTCGTGCTGCCGCTCGCATGGCTCGGCTACTACGCCGTGACCGATCAGTCCGGCAGCCTCAGCCTGGCGAATTTCAGGGCTCTGGTCAGCGATGCGACGCTGCGCCGGCCGTTCATCGTGGCGATCACCATGGCGCTCAGCGTCGGTGTGCTGTCCTGCGCCATCGCGACGCCACTCGCCTGGATCGTGGCCCGCACCGACATGCCGGGACGCACGCTCGTGCGCGGGCTCGTCATGGCCTCCTTCGTGACCCCGCCCTTCCTCGGCGCCATCGCCTGGGAGATCCTGGCCGCGCCCAATAGCGGCATCATCAATGCCGTCTATCGCTGGCTGTTCGACCTCGATCCATACGAGTACCTCGTCGACATCTACACCCTGTCCGGCCTCGTCTTCGCGATCGCGTGCTACACGTTTCCCTATGTCTTCACCTTGGTGACGAACGCGCTCGAACGCGTTCCGACCGAACTCGAGGAGGCATCCGCCATCCTCGGCGGTGGCCTGTGGACGACCTTGCGCAAGGTGACGGTGCCCCTCGTCCTGCCGGCCATGCTCGCAGGCTCGCTGATCGCGGTGCTGCAGGCGCTGACCATGTTCGGCTCGCCTGCCATCCTCGCCCTACCGGCGAATTTCCACGTCATCACCACCAAGATCTGGAGCCTGTTCCAGTACCCGCCCAAGCCCGGGCTCGCTGCGGCGGCGGCGTTGCCGCTGCTCCTCGTCACCATCCTGCTGCTCTGGACGCAGCGGCGCATCCTTGGCCGGCGCGGATACACCACGGTCGGCGGCAAGAGCGGCAGCGCGCGCATCACGGTGCTCGGGCGCTGGAAATGGCTGGCGCTCGGCTTCACCTTCCTTATCCTGTCGCTGACGGTGCTGATGCCCTATGCCGCGCTGGTGAAGACCGCGCTCACCCGCACGGTGGCGGAGCCGCTGACCTTCGAGAGCTTCACGCTCCACCATATCTGGTTCGTGTTCTTCGAGTTCTCGGCGACACAACTTGCGCTGCGCAACACGTTCCTGCTCGGCTTCCTCACCGCGACCATCGGCACGGCGATCGCGCTCGTCGTGGCCTATCTCGTCACGCGCGGCAGTTCGCGCGGGGCTCCGCTGCTCGGCTATCTCGCTACCGCGCCGGTCGCGATCCCCGGCATCGTCCTCGGCGTCGGCCTCTTCCTCAGCTATTCCAGCCCGATATTGCCGCTCTACGGCACGCTCTGGATCCTGCTGATCGCTTTCCTGACCATCGAGATGCCTGCGGGCTACCAGCAACTCTCGTCCGCCTTCAAGAGCGTGCATGTCGAGCTCGAGGAGGCGGGGCGCATCCTCGGCGCGACGCGGATGACGACCCTGCGCACCATCACCGCGCCGTTGTTGCGCTCAAACGTCGTGGCGGCATGGTGCTTCGTGTTCATCGGCACGATCCGCGAGCTTTCGGCGACGATCCTGCTGACCACCGCCGACACCAAGCTCGTATCGGTCATCATCTACGACCTCAACGAATCCGGCGATCTCGGCGCGATCTCGGTGCTCGGGATCATGCTGCTGATCGTCTCGTTCGCGGTCGTGTTCCTCGCCAACCGCCTGCCGCTCCTGGGCGGCGCGAAGGTCGCGCCGGTCCGCGGCTGATCAGGCGTCCGGGTAATGGCCGAGCGGGCCGAACAAGGCGGTGCGACTGATCAGGACATGCTCCTCCAGTGCAGCCTCGGCACCGGCGGGGTCGCGTGCCGCGATCCGTTCGAGGATCGCGCGGTGCTCGTCATTCGAGGTCGTCATCCGGCCGGGCATATCGAGGGTGCGGCGGCGCAGGAGGTGCATCTCGCGGTGGATGGCGGCGCATTCGGCTGCGAGGCGGCCATTGCCGCCGAATTCGACGATGGCTTCGTGGAAGCGCAGATTGCCGGGATAGAAGCTGTTGAGGTCGCCGGCTGCCATCGCGGCGTCCATCTCCGCGACATAGCCGGAGAGGATGGCCACCTGCTCGTCCGTGACGATGGGCGCCAGCAACCTGCCTGCCAAACCGTAGAGCGCCGCCCGTATTTCGTAGAGCTCGGCCGCCTCGCGCCCGTCGAGCGCGCGGATGAACACGCCACGGTTGACCACGACGTTCACCAGCCCGCTCTGCTCGAGTCCCCGGCATGCCTCGCGGATCGGCCCCCGGCTGACACCCAGCCTGGCGGCGAGCGCGTTCTCGTTGAGGCGCTCGCCGGCACTCAGTTCGCCCCGTTCGATCATCTGCTCCAACTCGTGGCGGATGATCGAGGTCAGGGACTGGTTGCGGCGAAGCTGCAGGGCGGAATCGATATCGAGGCTCATGCACTGGGTTCCGTGTGATTGGCCCAATCTATCAGTCGGAGCCGGGCAACGCCATTGGATCTTAAACTGTTGACAATCGGCAAAAGACAATTAGAGGCTGATGGCTAGCCTGGAGGACGCCATGAAGACGCCCGATAACCTTTCGCCCGCGGATAACGGTCTGACGCGCTATGTGGCGTCCTTCATCTGCGATGCGTCGCCGGCGGATCTGCCCGGCGATGTCGTCGCACTCGGCAAGAAATCGATCCTCGACGGGCTCGGGCTGGCGTTGTCGGGCTCGGTCGCCCATAGCGGCAACTATGTGCGCCGCCATCTCGCCGATCTGAACCTGGCGAGCGGACCGGCCACGGTCATCGGCTCGCGGCTGAAGGTCGCGCCGCGCTTCGCGGCCTTCGCCAACGGCGTCGGCATTCACGCCGACGACTATGACGATACCCAGCTTGCCGTGGCCAAGGACCGGGTCTACGGGCTCCTCACCCATCCGACCGCACCTGCGCTGCCGGCGGCGCTTGCCATGGGCGAGGCGAAGGGTGCCAGCGGGCGCGATGTGATGCTCGCCTACCATCTTGGCGTCGAGGTGGAGTGCAAGATCGCCGAGGCGATCAACCCGCGACATTACCAGACCGGTTTCCACGCCACGGCCACCTGCGGCACCTTCGCGGCTGCGGCGGCCAGCGCCAGGCTGATGGGGCTCGACCTCGACCAGACCCTGCGCGCGCTGTCGATCGCCGGCAGTCAGTCGGCCGGACTGCGCGAGAATTTCGGCACGATGACCAAGCCCTTCCATGCCGGGCGCTCGTCGGAGAGCGGCGTCGCGGCGGCTCAGTTCGCCGAATATGGCTGGAGCGCCACGGACAAGATCCTGGAGGCGCCGCGCGGCTTCTTCCGGGCTGCCGGCGGCGGCTATGACGAGGGCGCCATCCTGAACCAGCTCGGGGCGCCCTGGACCTTTGCGGCGCCCGGCATCTCGATCAAGCCGCATCCTTCAGGCTCGCTGACCCATCCGGGTATGACCGAGATGCTGCGTCTCATCCGCGAGAACCGGATCACCGCGGACGCGGTGGAGCGGGTCCGCGTCGGCACCAACCACAACATGCCCAACGCGCTGATCCACCATCGGCCGACCAACGAGCTCCAGGCCAAGTTCTCGATGGAGTTCTGCATGGCGATCCTCCTGATCGAGGGTAAGGCCGGCCTTGCGGAATTCACCGACGCGGTGGTGAACCGCGCCGACGTCAAGGCGATGATCGAGCGGGTCGATTTCGTGGTGGACGATGAGGCTGAGGCCGCCGGTTACGACAAGATGACGACCCTCATCGCCATTACGCTGAAAGATGGCCGGACCATCTCGGGCCGAGCCGATTTCGGCAAGGGAAGTCCGGCCAACCCGATGAGCTACGAGGAGGTCTCGGACAAGTTCCGCGAGACCGCGGGCTTCGCCAGTCTCGGCCGGGAACGGATCGAGGACGTGATCGCCATGGTGCGCGACCTGGACGCTCTGCCCTCGATCGAGCGCCTGATGGCGTCTTTGCGGCTCTGACCATGGCGAAGCTCACCATCGGCGTCCTCAACGGGGACGATATCGGCCACGAGATCGTCCCGGCTGCGGTCGAGGTGACGCGCGCAGCGGCCGCCCGGCACGGACTCGCCATCGACTGGCGGCCCATGCCTATCGGCCGCGCCGCGCTCGATAGCCACGGCACGACGCTGCCGGATGGCACGCTGGAGACGCTCGCCACCTTCGACGGCTTCATCCTCGGGCCGATCGGTCATCAGGCCTATCCGAAGGGGCCGGGCGCGATCAATCCGCATCCGATCCTGCGCAAACATTTCGACCTGTTCGCCAATGTCCGCCCGACGCGATCCTACCCCGACATCGGCTGCATCTATGACGATGTCGACCTCGTCATCGTGCGCGAGAACAACGAGGGCTTCCAGCCGGACCGCAATGTCGTGATGGGCTCGGGCGAGTTCCGGCCCAATGACGACCTGACAATCTCGGTGCGCGTCATCTCGCGCAGGGGCAGCCGCAAGGTCGCCCGTGCCGCGCTCGACATCGCCMGGTCGCGGCGCAAGCGCCTGACGCTCGTGCACAAGAACACGGTGTTCAAGCTCGGCTGMGGCATGTTCGTGGAGAGCTGCTACGAGGCGGCGAAGGATTATCCCGATGTCACGATCGACGAGGTGATCGTCGATACCTTCGCAATGCGCCTGGTGCGCGATCCGCAGAGCTTCGACACTGTGGTGACGACGAACATGTTCGGCGACATCCTGACCGATGAAGCCGCGGGGCTGGTCGGCGGGCTCGGCATGGCGCCCGGCCTGTGCATCGGCGAGGGCGGCCTCGCCATGGCGCAGGCGACGCATGGTTCGGCGCCCGACATTGCCGGCAAGGGCGTAGCCAATCCCTATGCAATGATCGAGTCGACTCGGATGCTGATCGAGCATCTCGGCCGGGTCCGATCCCTGCCGCAGGCGGTGGAGGCCGCACGCACGATGGAAGCGGCGATCCGCTCCGCGCTCTCGGGGCCCGAGACGCGCACGCGCGACATCCGCGGCACCACCGGCACCCGTGGCATGACCGAGGCGATCACCAGGGCGATCGGTTAGATGTGGAGCGTCAACAGGTTGTCCTCGTCGAGAGCGAGTCTGCTGATGGGGGTATTGGCCTGGATCCCGCCGTGGGGGCGATGCCAGTTGTAATGATGGAGCCAGCGCGGCAGCTCTTCGGCTCTGCGATCTGAGTGGGGATAGGGTCTGGCATAGGCCCATTCGCGGAGCGCCGTCTGGATGAAGCGTTCGGCCTTGCCGTTGGTCCTGGGGGTGTAGGGCCTGGTCCTGATCTGGCGCAGGCCGAGCTCGCGGCAGGCGTGGCGGAAGGCATGGGCTTTGTAGCAGGGGCCGTTGTCGGTCATGACGCGCGCGACGG
>NZ_JBFTKP010000019.1:0-108957 GCF_056396005.1 Allobosea sp. 05T439
TGTCTTCAGTTTTCAAACAGCGGGGCGTCTAACAAAGACAAGCAGGCCAACCGATCTCTCGGCTACAAGGCCCGAAGCTCTCATGAAGCGCAGTAGAGCGGCCCCGCCAGCGGCGGCGCCGTCTCGATGGCTGCGTTATAGGCCCCACCCTCTCGACCTGTCAACGCCAAAACAAAACTTTTCCGACAGTTCGATGACAGGGCCTCATATTTTGGCAATCCGCCGTCGGGAACGCTGGAATAAAGCCAATGATCGCAATGCCTTGCTGAGTTATCCACTCCCCGGGGCCCGCATCTGCTCCATTCCGAGGCGCGAGACGCCGCCATCGACGGCAGCGAAAGTCCTTGGCACGTGCACCGTCCTTGGGGGCCATCACTGACAGCGACCGGCCATTCCCACGACACGCCCGAGGGTCTGCGCTGCCGGCCTGGACGCCGAACGCGGCGCTCTGCACATTCCCAGGTCTGCCTCGCATCCGCTCGCGGCAGTCCAGGACGCCCGCCGGCAACAAGCCGGCGCGCGAACGGGACCGGATCAAGAGCGGGTTCACACCATGCCGGAGAATACTATGCCTGAGATCATCGTGGTCGGCGCCGGAGTCCTCGGAACCTCCGTCGCCTATCGCCTCGCCCTCGCGGGCGCGCGCGTCACCGTGCTCGAGGCGACACGGGTTGGCGGCGGTACGTCCGGCATCAGCTTCGCCTGGACCAACTCCTGCAACAAGGAGCCTCGCAGCTATCATGACCTGAACGTCGCCGGCATGAAGGCGCACGCAGCATTGAAGGAGGAGTTTGGCGCAACACCCTGGTGGCACGGCGGCGGTCGCGTCGAATGGAAGGCGGAAGCCGAGCGCGACGGTCAGCGCACCAAGGTTTCACGCCTGCAGGACTGGCGCTACGCGGCCGAATGGATCGACCGCAAGCAACTGCTCGAACTCGAGCCGGATATCGATCCCGCGGCGATCGGTGATGCGCCCATCGCCTGGTACCCGAATGATGGCTGGCTCGACCCGGTCGTCTACGCCCACGCCATGATGAGCGCGGCATGCCGGCTCGGCGCTGAGCTGAAGACCCAGACGCGGGTAAGGGCCCTCCTCGTCGAAGGCGGCAAGGTCAAGGGCGTACGCTGCGAAACCGGCGAGATATTTCATGCAGACCTGGTGGTGAACTGCACCGGGCGCTGGTCCAATGACACGATCGGCACGTCCGCTCCCAATGTCCCGCTGGAGCCCACGGTCGGTTTCCTGGTCTTTACACCGCCTGTGCCGGCTTCGATCCAGCGCGTGGTCTCCTCGCCGCTTTGCGATTTCCGACCGGATGGCGCCGGAAGGCTGATGGTGCATTGGGGACCGGCCGACGCGCAGGTGACGCCCGAGGTCAGCGAGCATCCCGGCATGGCGCAGGCTGCGGTCGTGATCGAACGGCTGACCAGGATCCTTCCCGGCATTGCGCCGATCCAACCCGAGGCCACGCGCGTCACCCAGCGCCCCATTCCCAGGGATGGCCTCTCGGCCATCGGGCCCGTGCCTGGCCTCGACGGCTATTATCTGATGGTCACGCATAGCGGCGCGACGCTCTCGCCGGCGCTCGGGGCCATGGCCGCGGACGAGATCCTCACTGGCATTGAACGGCAGGAGCTTGCCGATTTCCGCCCCGCGCGCTTCTTCACATAGAATGGGAATCCGCGGCGGCCCCCGGAGAACCGTCCAGCCGTGTGCTCGTCGCGCCGAATGATGGGAGGGCAAGCCGTGACGGAGGTTCACGACCTTCAGCGCTTCGTTACCGCCCAGGAGCCGATCTTCGAAACCGCGCTTGCCGAGCTGCGAGCAGGCCGGAAGCGGACCCACTGGATGTGGTTCGTCTTTCCGCAGCTGCGCGGTCTTGGCCTTTCGCCGACGGCGGAACGCTACGGCCTGGCGTCGCTGGCGGAAGCGCGTGCCTATCTCGCCCATCCCATTCTCGGCCCCCGCCTCGTCGCGTGCACCGCCGCCATCCTGGAGCTCGAGGGCCACTCAGCCCACACCATCTTCGGCTCGCCCGACGACAAGAAGCTTCGCTCGAGCTTGACCCTGTTTACGCTAGCCGCGGCTAGCGGCGACACTATCTTCCGGCAGGGCCTGCAGCGCTATTTTGGCGGCGAACCGGATCCGCGCACGCTCGACCTGATCGGGCAGCCCCCGTCCGGCGAAATGCGCCCATAGTCCGCAAGCGGCAGATCGCTCACCAGGGGCCGTGAAGCTACCCCTGGAAGCGGATTGTCATTGCCCTGTGCTCGCGGCAACCGGCCGGCCGGGCCCACTCCCCGACCGGAGATCGCCACGCTTCGCGAGGGCCAAGGCTTCAAGCTCGAGGACCATTCGCTCCGGTGTCTCACATGGGAGGGCGCCGAGCACTGAAATCTCGCGGGTCACATCGACCGGCAAGCCCGAGTTCGAGTCGTCGGGAATCTGATTCAGCCGGCCGCCGATGCAGACCGGGATGGACCGGCCGGCCCGCTCGAGAGCGCCCAGTACCTCGCTCGCGAACCGAAGGGCGATGCCGTTATATGTGCTGATGGCGATGACATCGCATCCCCGTGCCAGCGCAATCTCGACAAGATCATCGGGGTCGACCGATGTACCGCCATCGACCGCCTCAACCCCCAGGCTCGTGAGCAGGTGCTCGATCAGATTCTTGCCGTGCTCATGGACATCGCTGCTGGCCACACAGACCTTGAGACCACTCGCTTCGATCAGACGACGGGCACTGACCGGAACCTTCGCCACCCAGGATTCAGTGGCGTGCTGGAGCTCCTCGACCCATTCGGCAAGCACAATGGCCCGCCGCCCGCCCCATGCCGCACGGTCGGCTGCCCCCGCGCCATACAGCGCCTCTAGGCGTTTCGGGCCGATTCGGCGCAGGGCCAACATGAGTGCGGCAGGATCGCGCGTGTCGATTCCGGCTTCCCGCAGGCCCGTCAAGACCTTGCCGGCAAAGGCCCGGCCGCCATCGACGAGGCTTGCGGCCATCCCGTCGACCAAAGCCAGGTCGATCAGGCCGAGATTGGCGGACGCGTGCTCGACCATCCGGGCTGCGAAAACCTGCGCATCGATGATTTCGTCGGTATCGGGTATCCGCTCGTTCTCGGTCACCGGGACCGGATTGATCGCGTGCCCACTCGCCCGGCGCTGCAGCGACCAGATATCGGCCTGGAGGTAGCTCGCCAGACTTGCGAAATTGCCGGCCGGCGTGGATCTGTAACTCACCGTGTTGCCGAAAATCATGCTTCCCGGCGTGTCCGACACCTGCATCAAGGCATGATGGAAGGCGAGCCGCATGAGCGGGGCCGTGAAATGGTGTCCGTAGCAATGCGAGACTTTGGCGCCGATCAACTCATCGACGATATATTTCTCGATCAGCACCATGCCGAGCGCCGAACTCATATCGGCGAACAAACCGGCAAAGCCGTCGTCGAGGTTCGAATGAACCAACACCTCGACGGGTTGAGCAGCGATCAACCCAAGCGCCGTCACCGTGGCCTCGGTGGTGGCGACATCGTCGTCCCAATCGGGGAGGCGGAACGTGAAATATTGGCCGAGATTCCCGACAGTGGTGACCCCGGCTGCCAGCGCKGCCCGGGTATTCTCCACGGCTCCGGGCAAGCCCAGCATGAAGTCGCCGAAATGCGCCGCGGCCGGCACGATGCCGGTGATCCGCGAAAAATCCTCGGGCCCGTCGAGGACGATGCCGGTGCCGCGCGGACGCTGGGAGCGCTGCGCGAGCGGGTACCCCATCGACCAGTCCAGGGTGATGCCGAAGCGATCGACCACCGTGCCGAGCCGGGCGCAGCTTTCATGCACGGTCCGGATTGCGTCCAGCGTTCTGTCGACGCTGCGAAAGCCGATATGGGCGTGCTGCATGATGCGCCCCTGAACGGCAGTCCTGCGCTTGTAAGCCGCCTCGGAAGGAACGCCCATCGTATCGAGGAAAAGATTGCGGCCCACCTGCCAGGTGCGCGCCATGACCGCGCCCTCTGCAAGCAGCTCGGCGCCCGGCCGAAGCGCGCCGGGAACGAGATCCGCGAGAGGCGGCAACACCGTGTTGGTCATGAAATCCTCCCGGCCATGCGCTCCTGAATTCCCGCGTCAGATGGCCACGATGTCGAACTGGCGTCGGATCGCGGCGACCAGACTGGAGGCCGTGATCGCCGAGGTCTTTGGGTTGCCGGCGGAGGGCAAGTTGGTGAAGCGCAGATAGGCCGAGCCGAGCGAGCTCTCCGCCTCGATCTCGTGAATATTTCCCCTGGCAGCGGGATCGGAGACGATCCGCGTCGTCACCCGTGCGGCACGCGCTGCGAGCGCAATGGTGAGCCCGACATTCAGGTTCCTGGGATAGAGCCGCGCCGCTTCCTCCGCGCTGCCTTCATAGAGCACGATCTCGGCGACGAGCGACCGCTCGCTAAGCCCGGCCTGCGCCAGCTCGGCCGCCCACGCGGCCGGTGGCTTGCGCGAGGTGTAGCGAATCCGGGCATCGTCGGCTTCGCGTAGCGCCGCGAGATAGTCGAGCCCCCCGACAGCCCCGGATGGCAGGATGAGCCGCGCCCCGCTCCGTGCCGCGATCCCGGTCAGGCGAGCCAGGAAATCAGTATCGGCAAGGGCGCCCGTCGAAGCCGCAATGACCGGGAGGCCAGCGGCCAGAACATCCGGCAAGGCCTCCACGACGGCGGCATGCCCGGCCGCCTCGACAACGAGGTCGGGTCGGCTGGCAATCAGTTCCGGCACCGTCGTGGCGACCTCGACGCCCACCGGCACCGTGGCGCAACTCGGAGAATCCGGCCGCAACAGCACGGTGAAGTGAAAGTCCGCCGACTGTTGGAGGCGCGCATGCACCTCGCGCGCGATCGTGCCGAAGCCGATCAACCCTATTCGCTTCCTGCTCATGGCAGTCCCATTGCGACAGATCAGGGGTTGCGCTGGTCGGTCGGCGGCACGGCGAACACGGTCTGGCGCTCGATTTCGAGAACGTTGTCCGGTCGGGGGAAATTGGCCGGCGCCGCCTCGCCCGCGACCCGCGAACGGCCGATCAGACGGAAGAAATCCTCGAGGCCATTCGGCACGATCAACCAGACCCAGTGCAGGTCCTCGGTCCCCTCGTTGATGAACATATGCCGACGGCTCTTGCCGACGAAGATCGCGGTGCCGGGTTGAAGCGGAACGTCCTTGCCGTCGAGCACGGCACGCCCCTTGCCCTTGATGAAATAAATCACCTCCTCGTGTCGATCGTGGCTGTGTTCACGGACATAGCCACCGGGCGGCACGGTCTGGGTTCCCAGAGCCAATGGGTGATCCATCCGCACCCGCGCGGGGTCGACGACCACCTCGATATGGCCGTTGGCCGGAACCGGCTGCCAATAGCTCGTCGCCTGGCCGGGCTGGATAACGAATGTCTCGCCGGGTTCGTGAATTTCGGTCATGGGGTCATCTCCATTCCGTTGGCTCTTCCCGGGACGGCGGAAAGCAACTTCTGCGTATAAGGATGCTTGGGAGCAGCGAAGATCTCGGCCGTGACGCCGTGTTCGACCACCTCGCCGCGCTGCATGATCGCGATCCGATCGCAGATCTGGGCCGCGACGCGCAGGTCGTGCGTGATGAAGATCATCGACAGGGAGAGCCGATCGCGCAGTTCGACGAGCAGCTGCAGCACCTGCGCCTGGACCGAGACATCCAGCGCCGAAACCGCCTCGTCGGCGACCAGGATCTTTGGCTCGAGCGCAAGCGCTCGGGCGAGCCCGATGCGCTGCCGCTGCCCGCCCGAAAACTGATGCGGCAAACGGTCGGTGGCGCTGGGATCAAGCCCCACCAGCGAGAACAGCTCCTTGGCTTTGGCCAAGGCCTTGTCCTGCTTGACGCCGCGGGCGATCAGCCCCTGGGAGACCAGGTCCCCGGCCGTGCGCCGCGGATTGAGCGAAGCGTAGGGATCCTGAAACACCATCTGGACGAGATGACGCTGGCGGCGCAGCGTCTCGCCGCGAAGCTTGCCGAAATCGACGCCGTCGAGTTCGATCGCTCCCTGATCGGGATCGAGCAGGCGTACGATGCAGCGCGCCAGAGTCGACTTGCCCGAACCGCTTTCGCCGACGATGCCCAAAGTAGCCCGGCTCGGCAGATCGATATCGACCGCCTTCACTGCGTAGGTCACGCGGCGCTGCCGGTCGAACCAACCGCCACCCGTCCGATAGGTCTTGGACAGATCGCGCACCGTTGCGATCGTCCTATCCGGCAACACCCGCGGCGGCGGCGGTGTGATGCTCGGAACCGCTGCGATCAGCGCGCGCGTATAGTCGGCCTTGGGGTTGTCGAGCACCTCGCGGACTGTTCCGCTTTCGACGACGCGACCATGCTGCATCACCATCACCCGGTCGGCGATCTCCGCGACGACGCCGAAGTCATGGGTAATGAACAGAACCGCCATGCCGGTCCGCCGCTGGATGTCCCTGATCAGCGTCAGGATCTGCGCCTGGATGGTGACATCGAGGGCAGTGGTCGGCTCGTCCGCGATCAGGATCTTGGGTTCCAGAGCCAGCGCCATGGCGATCATCACGCGCTGGCGCTGCCCTCCCGACAACTCATGGGGATAGGCCCGGTAGGCCGAAGCCGGCTCGGGAATGCCGACCTCGTCCAGCAGCTTCAGCGCGCGCTCCCGGATCTCCTGCTTCGACAGCTTGGTGTGAGCCCGGAACATCTCCGCGATCTGGTCGCCCGCGGTGCGCAGGGGGTTCAGGGCCGTCATCGGCTCCTGGAAGATCATGCCGATCTCGGGACCGCGGATCGCACGCAGCTCGTCCTCGGAGAGGCCGAGAATGTTCCGCTCGCCGAGCATGATCCTGCCGCCCCGCACCGGCAGGCTGGTGGGAAGCAGCCCCATCAGCGCCGACGCGGTCATCGACTTGCCGGAACCGCTTTCCCCGACCACGCAGACGATCTCGCCCGGCGTGAGGGTCAGCGAGAGCTTCTCGACCGCATAAGGCCGGTCGGCCCCTCCGGGCAGGGCGATGGATAGATCTTCGATACGAACGAGAGGGGTCATCGGCCGCGGAGCCTCGGGTTCAGCGCATCGTTGAGCCCCTGTCCGACAAGGGAGACGGACAGGATCGTCAGCAGGATCGCCACGCCGGGAATCGCGGAGACGTACCACTCGCTGCGCAACACCTTGCGGCCCTGGCCGATCAGATTGCCCCAGGAGGCAATGTTCGGATCGGACAGGTCGAGGAAGGCGAGCGCGCTTTCGAGGAGGATCGCCGTCGCCATCACGACGCTGCCATAGACGATGATCGGCGCCAGCGCGTTGGGCAGAACCTCGCGGAAGATGATCCAGCGATTGGTCAGGCCGAGCGTCCGGCAGGCCTGGACGAACTCGCGATTGCGCAGGGTCAGGAACTCGGCGCGCGTCAGGCGCGCCACCGCCGGCCAGGACACGATGCCGATCGCAATCGTTACCGCCGTCATGTTCGAGCCCACCACCACCACGAGCACAAGCAGCAGGATGAAGTTCGGAAGCGTCTGGAAGGCCTCCGTCATGCGCATCAACGCGTCATCCGTCATGCCGCCATAGAAGCCGGCGATCGCACCGACGACGATGCCGATTGCAATCGCAATCAAGGTCGAGACGATGCCCATCAGCAATGTGGTGCGGGCGCCGTGGGCGATCTGTGCCGCGATGTCGCGGCCCGACGCGTCCGTTCCCAGCAGGAAGCGACCGCCGAGCGAAGGCCATTGCAGCGGCCGACCGGCAAGCCCCAGTGGATCGCGCGGGTAGAGCAGGTCGGCAAAGATGGCGAGGCCGACGATGCCGATGAGCAGGAGCAGGCCAAGCACGGCAGCGGGGCTGAACAGGAAATATCGGAGCGCCTTCATGATCAGGACGCCCCGGCCGTGATCCGCGGATCAAGGCGCGCATAGATGAGATCGACGACGAAGTTCACGCAAATGACCATGATGGCAGAGACAAAGACGATCCCGAGCAGCGTGTTGAGATCGCGCTGAACTACGGATTCGTATGCGAGCCGCCCGATGCCGGGGAGCGAGAACACGCTTTCGATGACGACCGAACCACCCAGCATCGTGCCGGCTTGCAGGCCGATCAGCGTGACCATCGGCAAGAGAGCGTTCCGCAGGACATGCCGCCGGACGATCTCGCTCTGCCTCAGGCCCTTTGCCCGGGCGGTTCGCACGAAATCCAGCGTCGAGACCTCGAGCATCGAGGCGCGCATGATGCGCAGATAGATGGCGAGGAAGATCAGGGAGAGCGTGATCGTCGGCTGGACCAGATGCCGTGCGATATCGAGCACCAGCCAAATGCCCGTCAGCCCGGCACCGATTTCCTGAAAGCCACCGGGCGGGAGCCAGGCCAGCCAGATCGAGAAGACGACGATGCTCATCAGCCCGAGCCAGAAGGACGGCGTGGCATAGAAGATGAGGCCGAGCAGCGAAATCAGCGTATCGGCCCAGCCGTTCACGCGCTGTGCCGAGACGATGCCAAGCAGCATGCCGGCAAAGAAGGCGAAGCTCAGCGCCGAGAACATCAGCAGGAGCGTTGCCGGCAGCCGCTCCAGGATAACGGTGGCGACGGGCTTGTTGTAGATCGCGGAGAATCCGAGATCCAGACGGACGAGCCGCCAGAGATAGTCCAGCAAGCGGACAGCCGCGCTGCCTTCCAGCCCATAGAAGCGACGCAACTCTGCCGCAGTGGCAGGGTCGCCACCGCCCATCTGCGCCATCAATGCATCAACCGTGTCGCCGGGCGCGAACTGAAGCAGCACGAATAATCCGGCGAGCAGGATGAGCAGCGTCGGAACGCTGCTCATCAGGCGTCGTCCGGCCAGTTTGAGAATGTGCATGGCCGTACTTTTCTGGGGCGCGCCAGGATCAGGATTCGATCCAGAGATCCGCCCAGTGGCTCGAAGGCCAGCGCGGATTGTTGTGGTGGTTCTTGAGCTTCTTGCTGGTGACCGAGATGAACTGGCGTTCTGTCGCCATCCAGAGCGGGAGCTCGGTGTTCAGCAGCTTGACGATCTCGGGATAGGCGGCCTTGCGCTTGGCCGGATCGATCTCGAAGGCGGCATCGTCCATCATCTTGTCGGCCTTGGGATCTTCCCAGCCCCACTGGTTGGTGAACGCGGTGCCCTTCGGGCTGCCCGAGCGGTACCAGACCATGGTGCTGATCGCCGGATCGGCGCGATAGATGTGCCAGCCGGTCGAGAGATCATAATTCCAGTCGCGATAGACGGCCGTGAGATAGGTCGCCGCATCGGGACGCTGAAGCTCGACCTTGATGCCGACCTGCTGCAGCGACTGCTGGATGAAGGTCGACCAGAGCGGGATGTCCTCGCCGAAGGGCGGGCTCAGCATCTTGAGCGAGAAGCGCGTGCCGTCGGAGCCGCGCTTGAAGCCAGCCTCGTCGAGCAGGGCGTTGGCCTTCTTGACGTCGAACGGATAGTCGGGCGCTCCCGCCTTGTAGAAATTGGTCGAGACGGACGGAATCGGCCCGTGCGCCCGCTTGCCGTTGCCGTACAGGAAGTTCTCGATGAAGAAATCGGTGTCGACCGCGTGTACGATGGCACGGCGGACCCGGACATCGGCGAGTTCCTTGCGACGCAGGTTGAATTCGATCGTGTTCTGGAAGGGCTGGCGCTCGTTGCCGCGCGAGGAGACCTCGAAGCGGGCGTCCTTGCCCAGCCGATCGATGTCGGCCAGCGGCAGCGAKGAATAGTTGCTCATATGGACCTGGCCGGCCTCGATCGCGGCAGTCGCCGCGGCCTTGTCGGTGATGAAGCGCCAGATGATCTTGTCGAGATAGGGGTAACCCTTGCGCCAGTAATCGGGGTTGCGCTCGGCGATGACATACTGGCCGCGCTCATACTGCGCGAACTTGAACGGGCCTGTTCCGATCGGCGCGACGTTCGCCGGGTTGTCGAGGATGTTGGTGCCTTCGTAGATGTGCTTGGGCGCGATGTAGCCCAGGTCGGGCGCGGCGCCCATGAACAGGTCCATCGGCATCGGACGGTTGTAGCGGAAGATCGCCGTATGCGCGTCCGGCGTATCGACCGCCTCCAGGGCGGAGTGCAGCGCCGTGCCGTAGTTCAGGTGCTTCTTCCACAGCTCCATCGCCGTGTACTGCACGTCAGCGGAGGTGAAGGGCTTGCCGTCGTGCCACTTCACGCCCTCGCGCAGCTTGATCGTGATGGTCTTGCCGTCCGGCGAACCTTCCCAGCTCGTCGCCAACATGGGCTCGAGTTCGCCCTTCTCGTTCAGGTCGACCAGCGGCTCCATGATCTTGGAGGCGATGACATAGACACCGGTCGAGGCCCGCAATGCGGGGTTCAGGATGCGCTGCTCCTGCGGCATGTGCACGGTCACGGTACCGCCCCGCCGCGGCTCCTGGGCGAACGCTCCGATCGGCGAGCCCGCTAGCAGCGCCGCCGCACCGGCCGATGCGAGCATCTGACGACGCGTAAATGTTGATGCAGTCATGTTCCCCTCCATTATTGTGAATTCAGGCCTGCTGGCGTCAGGCGATCGATCAAGGCCGCGCGGACCGCCTTCCGGCTTCCCAGCCAATCAGAGCCCCTTCGACGGAGGCGCAATGCAGCGGCCATTCGCCGGCTATGCTCCATTCGGCGAATGGCTCGGCGGTCGTGCCAGCCGCGACGTCGAGGACAATTCCGCAGCCTGTGCCTTGAGCCTGCGCGCCGACCTGCCAACGCCTGTCGAAACTCGGCGCATCCATGAAGACGAGATCCGCCCCCCGCGGGCGCATAGCGACGCAGAAACCACCGTCCTCGCCCCGCGCGAATGTGAGGCCGAGCATTTGCGCGCAGAGCGCCGCGGCAGCCGGCGGATCCTCAGCCACGATCTCGATGCGGCTCAGGGCGCGGGCACCATTGGCATGGCTGACGAGATCAGGCAGCCAGACGGTCTCGCGCGTCAGATGCTGGCAGGCGAAGAGGCGCACACCGGCAGGCGCTGGCTCGAGCGGCCATTGGAAGATGCGAAACCCCGCCTCTCCCACGCCGCCGCTGCCCAGTTCGACTGGCCGACGGAATTCGAACGGCCCAGTCGCCGAAATGCCGCCTCTCTTGAGCGTATCGAGCGCCGCCTGCGCATCGTCAGTCCGCATCGCGAGGCGTTCCAGCCCCGCTCCCGCGGCGAGGAAGTCGCGGGTCGGCCGATTGAAGTCCGTCGGGGCAAGCACGCCGAGCAGTTCGACGTAGTCGTCCTCGAACATGATCGTGTGATTGGCGGTGCCGAGATAGTCGCTGTGGAGACCACGCGGCGACACCGAAAACCCCAGCGCGCGCCAACGTTCGGCCGATGCCGAGAGTTCGCTCACGGCAACAACGATATGGTCCAGGCCGAGTACGTGATCGAGCATCTCACTACCGTTTTGCGCGGAGCCGCTTCCCCTGACACCAGTGACCGTGTCATAAGTGCATGCAGTTGTACAGGCACTTTTGAAACTTCGATTTCTGGCCGTTGCACAAAGATGAGAACGCGCGTGGCGCAAGGGTGGGCAGGCCATGCGAGGCCCCGCATCCAGCACCCCGAATCGCGGGGCATAGGGAATAAGAACGATCGCGATGTCAGCAGCTGGTTTGGCAGGCGGGCATTACCTGCACGCAGTCCCGCCTCGCCGGCTGACATTTGCCGGCCGAGTGAGCGCGCGCGCAAACGCGCGGCGGAAGGAAATGCGCGTCAGAGACGCAGCGGGTCTCGCCACGTCCTCATATCCCGTAGGCGGATCGGGATGTCAGTTCCGCGGAACGCGTGCCCGGCGCCGTACCGACCCCGACTCTTCCGGCACGAAAATCTTCAGAAGCGCATCCTTGAGAACACTGCGCGCCTCGGCGAAAGTCAGCGAAATATGTGCGCGCAGAATCTCAATGCCCTTTGCGGCGTCGCGCTCAGCAAGCGCCTGGACGATCCGCGAATGATCCCCGACGAGACTCGAGTGTTGCGGGCCGTTTTCGATCTGGACTCGTCGGATAAACCGGATTCGGGCGTTGACGCCGATAAGCTGGCGCACGACCTCGGGATTGCCGGCAAGCTCGGCGACATGGACATGAAAGGCTTCGTCCAGTTCGAGGATCTCGTCGGGATCGTTGTTGGCGTAGCGCCGACGCGCATCCTCCCAGAACGCCTGAAGGCGCTCGATCCCAGCCTGATCGACGCGCTCGCACGCAAGAGCGAACGCGCCGGTTTCAATGATGGAGCGCATCTCGAACAGATCGACGAGATCGTCGATATCGAGGCCGCGGAAGTAAAAGCCCCTGTTGGGCGTGAAGACGACAAACCCCTCGCTGGCCAGCCTGTTCAGCGCTTCTCGGACCGGCGTGCGCGACAGCTCCAGCATCTGCGCCAGATGAACCTCGTTGATGCGCTCCTCCGGCCGCATCTTGAATTCGACGAGCTGCTGCCGAATCGCGCGATAGGCGCGTTCTGCGCTGTCCGCCGCCCGACGCGGTGGGGCTGCCTTGACGGTCGGGGCCTTCGCGGTCTTCGGCATTCCGTCTCTCATTGTCGACGACGTTTCCCCGCTCTCGCATCACCAAGAAGCGGTCAGTGCAAGCTTCAAATCGCGCAACCGGAAAAAATCAACCAGCGCCCTCCGAATCCGGCCGGCAGCTTCTTCTTKGGATCATCATGACACGGATCGCATTTCTCGGAGTCGGCCATCTGGCCGAGGCGATGATTGAAGGCCTCTTGCGCGACCAGCAGACGGTTCCCCACCTCGCCCTGTCGCCGCGCGGTCAGGGACCGAAACTGGCCGAACGCCATGAGCTTGAGCTGGCCGAGTGCAATTCCACGCTCATATCCGGTGCGGACATCATCTTTCTCGCGACGCGGCCGGCCGATGCCATTGCAGCTATCTGCCATCTGCCATGGCGCCCGGAGCATATCCTGGTTTCGGCCTGCGCGGGCGTGCCCATTGCGCATTTGGAAAGAGCCGCCGCCCCTGCCCGCGTCATGCGGATCATGCCGCTCACAGCCGCATCTCTCGGCGCGAGCCCGACAACGGCGTTCCCGAGTTTTCCCGAAGTCCAGGCGCTGCTCGCACGGCTCGGCCCCGTCATTGTCCTTGAGAATGAAGCCCAGTTCGAGACCGCAACGGTCAGCGCCGCCATCTATGGCTGGGCTCAGAGCCTCATCGGCCTCGGTCGCGACTGGTCCGTCGCTCATGGCATGAGCCCTGAGGCAGCCCGCGAACTTGCCGCGACGACCTTCGTGGCGGCTGGCCGGATGATTGCCGAACGGCCGGAGCCGGTCGAAACGCTGATTGCGAATCTCGCGACGCCAGGCGGGATCACGGAGCGCGGCCTTACGGTGCTGTCCGAGCACGGCGCCAAAGAAGGCTGGACCGCGGCCTGCGACGCCGTTCTTGCCAAGCTCACTGACGGGAGGCCGGGCAGGCGCCCCTGAGCCCCCCTCCTTCAGGCCGGCTGCGACTTGTAGACATGACCGCCCACAGCCTGATCGGTTGGCGACACCTCGATTTCGGTGACGTCGACATGCTCAGGCAGGGCAAGCACGGCCGCGATCGTTTCAGCGATGTCCTGCGGTTTCAGCGCCCGAACGGCGCCATACATCGAATCATGCAGGCGGGCGCGATCGCCCGCGAAGGCCTGCAGATAAATGTCAGTCTCGACGCGGCCTGGAGCGAGATCGGTGACGCGGACATTGCTGCCGGCGAGATCGTAACGCAGAGAACGACCGGCATGGGCGAGCCCCGCCTTGGCCCCACCATAGGCCGACGTTCCCGCAAACACGCCGCGTGCGGCAGTCGTCGTGATATTGATGACATGACCGCGACGACGCTCAACCATGCCGCCCAGTAACGACTGCATCAGCAGCATGGGCGCAGTGAAGTTCACCGCGATCGTCTCGGAGATTTCCTCCGCGGTCTGCTCGTAGAGCGGTTTCACCGAGGCGACCATACCGGCATTGTTGACCAGGATGTCGATCTTGGCCCCGTCGAGCGCGGCGACGATCGCCGCAACATCGCGAACATCGGCAACCACCGGGATGACCCCGGCCTCGGCGACGACGGTTGCGAGTGCATCCTCGCTACGTGCAACGCCGTAGACCGTAAGCCCAAGGGTCGCGAGCTTGCGGCAAATCGCGGCGCCGATTCCGCGCGATGCGCCCGTGACGAGGGCGGTTTGATAGGGGAAGGCGCTCTGCATCATCCGGTCCTCTTCATTGCCTGCGTTCAGAGTGCCGCACGCTGCGACATCACCCGCAGCAGGTCGACCAGCCCGGCATCGCGCTGGCTGCGCAGGTCGTCATCGCTGCGTTCACCGATCGCCTCACGCACGGCTTTCGCCACGCGTGACACGGTCGGGGTATCAAGCCGGGCATCGCCGAGATCGTCCCAGATGTCCTGATAGGTCTTGCCGTATTTGGTCAGGAAGGTTTCGATACCCTCGGCGTTGAGGTGGTTCGAGATGAACGAGCCCTGCAAGGTCCATTTCGGGCCAGGGCCGTAGCAGAAGGCTCGGTCGACATCCTCCGCCGTCGCGACGCCGCTTTCGACGAGTGCGATGGCCTCGCGCCACATCGCTCCCATCAGCCGCAGGGCCAGATGGCCTGTGACCTCGCGCCGGAGCACGGCTGGCTTCTTGCCGAGATCCTCATAGAAGGCACGCGTCTGCTCGACGACCTCCGGCGAGGTCGCCTTCCCGCCGACGATCTCGACGAGCGGCATCAGGTGGACGGGATTGAACGGGTGGGCGAGGACCACCCGCTCGGGATGCGCACAGGCCGACTGCATGTCCGAGACGAGCAGGGCCGAAGAGGAGGACGCGATCACCACATCCGCAGCGATATGCTGTTCGATCTCCGCCAGCAGTGCCTGCTTCAATGGGAGTTGCTCCGGCCCCGATTCCTGGACGAAGCGAACACCGGCCATCGCGGTTGCGAGATCGCTMGCGAAGCGAATGTCTCCCGTTTCGGCCTTGGCCGGCGAAAGACGCTGCAGGTCGTCGGCAAGCGTTGCGCGCAGGGATTGAAAGGCCTCCCAGCGGGCGGGATCGGGATCATAGCAGGATACGTCATAGCCGGCATGGGCAAAGGTCGCCGCCCAGCGCTGGCCGATCGTGCCGAGGCCGACGACGCCGATCGGTCCACGTCCCAGAATGTCTTGCATCGGTTCAGATCCTTGTCATGCGGGCCGGTCAGCCGCGCAGAAAATCGAGTACTGCGTCCCGGTAGAGCGCCGGCTCAGCCCGCATGGCGTAGTGACCGCCACGAGGGAGCACGGCGAGTTCGGCGCCGGGGATGGAATGCGCGAGGCGCTCGGAGTGATAGGGCGGGGTCACGATGTCGTCGGCCGCGACCACGATCCTGGCCGGACAGGCGATCGTATCGAGGGACTCGTCGACACCATGTCCCAGCACAGCCTTGATACGCGCGCGGATGGTCGCGGCGTCCCGTTCGGTCGCAGGCGCACCGCCGGTCAGCTCCGCAGTGACGCGGGCGTCGTTCTCGGCGAGCCAGTACGGCGCGTTCAGCAGGGTGACGGCATGACGTCGATAGGCATCGACGCCGAGCCGGTCGAGGATCTCGATACGGCCGGCGAACAGTCGCTCCATATAGGCGCACGGTCGCGCGAAGGTCGCCGAGAGGACGAGGCGCGAAAGACGTTGCGGATTGTCTATCGCCAATCGCTGCGCGATCGCGCCGCCGGTGGAGTGGCCGAGGATCATCGCTTGCTCAATGCCCAGATGATCGAGCAGGCCAATGAGATCGTCGCACATCGCGGCGATGCTGGTCGATCCGTCCAGTGGGCTCGAACGCCCGACGCCGCGATGATCGTAAGTGATCACGCGGAAATGGCCGGCACAGACGCTGGCGAAATCCTTCCAGAACGACGCGAGCCCGCCCAGCCCTGAGATCAGGACAAGCGGCACGCCGGCGCCGGTCTCGGTGAAGGCGAGCGTGCCGCCATCTTGCAGGGGAGCGAGCGCGCTGGTCATGCCGCTTCGGCCCTCGCGTCCAGTGCCGTGCGGACGGCACCGTTGACGGCCGACCACGGGATCCGCAGGTCGAGCCAGGCTGCGAGACGACCTGCACACAGGATCGCCTCGTCGGTCAGCTCCGCCAGCGCAATCTCCGGGCGCCGGAACGCAGCCTCGAGCGCAAACAGGATTTCGGCGCTCTCACCGAGATGGCAGAAGTCGCGCAGGCGGGTACCGGCCTTGTTGCAGGCCAGCGCGGCGACGCTCCGCGAAACCTGCGGCTCCTCGCTCGCGAGACCGCTGCGGACCCACCACAGCAGCTCCTGCAGGATGCGCGCCTCGGATTCGGCCAGGAAGAGCGGGCCGGAGGGGTGCATGATCGCGCGCGAGGCGAGCATGCCGTCGATATCCGGCGGACTGGCCCGCCACAGCGTCTCGCGCCGCGCGACGAGCGCCTCGGGCAAGCTCGAAGCCGGGGACGCCGTCATCTGTGGCTGCGCGCCCTCGGCGAGCACCAGCCGCCCGTCGAACGCCTTCACTCCATGTCCTTCGCGCAGGCTCAGGCCAAGCGCCTGCAAGGCGGGCAGGCCACCTTCGATCTGGCCCAGCAGCGTGACCGTGGCGGTCTCGGCCTGAAGGGGTGCGAAGGTCAGCTCGAGGAACTGCCGCGCCGGCCAATACAGGAAGGCGCCGGGAGGCGCCTCCATGACATCGACCCCGCCCTCGGCGTCCTCGACGAACGGTGCATGCCAGTAGATGTGCTGGCCTGCGATCTTGGGCGTGTGGAGTTGCAGAGGCGCCGGCAGGGTGGAGGCCAGGGACCGAAGCGTGCGGGGCGCGCGCGCGGTATCGCAGGCGATCCGCCAACTCTCGTTGCCGGCAAAGAAATCGAGTTTCATGAAATCAGGATTCCGCGTGGACCGGCAAGCCGACCGGGTCAAGCCTTCGGGTTGAAGAACGATACCGGCTTCAGAATCTGGTTGCGCATGTCCATCAGCGGATCGGCCTCGACCACCTGGCGGCGATAGGCTTGCCACGCCGGATCGGCCTCCATCGCATCGCGGCGAGCTTCACGGTCGGCGAGGCTGTCGTATTTCCAGAGATGAACGACACGGCTGAGATCGCCGATATGGGTTTGGAAGAAGCCGAAGGGCTCACCCAGATAGTGGCGCTGCATCGGCAGGCCGACATCCTCATAGAGCCGCAGGAAGTCCGGAAGACGGTTTGGTCGGGCCGTGTAGACGCGGTGGTCGAAGATCATCGTGCTTCTCCATGTTTGCGGAAGCGCTCTGCCCGCTCAACTCATGTGGGACAGAGAAACGTCCAAGCCGATCGGGCACGAGGCCCTCTCGAGATCGAACGTTCGCCGCCGTGCAAATAGTGCATTCCATTGTGCGTACACTTATAGCGCTCTGTCGGGAAATGCGCTAGAGCCGATCTCCGAAAACGCTTGGCTTTCTCCACGCATGCGCCGGTCACGCGCGGCGAACGTCTCGCATCAGGACGCTCGACTCGACCGCGCGGAGAACACCGACGATGAGGAATTCGCCCACGATTGACGAACAGATCGAGATGTTGCGCCGCATGATTGCGGTGCGGCATCTTGAGGAACGGCTGGGTGAGCTTCACAAGGCCGGCAAGACCCGCGGCCCGATCCATCGCTGCGACGGACAGGAAGCGGTTGGCATTGGCGCGACTGCGATGCTCGATGCCTCCGATTTGCTGACCAGCACCCATCGCGGCCACGCCCATTACGTCGGCAAGGGCGTCGGACTTCATCCGATCGTGGCCGAGATTCTCGGCCGTTCAACCGGGACATGCGCTGGCCGCGCCGGTCATATGCTGATTGCCGATGTCGCGAACGGCCTTCTCGGGGGCAATGCTATCGTCGGCGGCGGAATCCCGGCAGCCACGGGCTTTGCGGTTTCGCTCCAGATGCGCAATCGCGCCGATGGCGGCGCTCGCGTCGCCATGTGCCTCTTCGGAGACGGCGCCGCACAGACCGGCATCTGCCATGAATCCATGAATATCGCAGCCTTGTGGAAGCTGCCGGTCGTCTTCGTGCTCGAGCACAACCAGTACGGTCTGACCGCGCATCACTCGACCCAGTCCTCGGTTCCGGATCTGGTGGTTCGCGCTGCCGGCTATGGCATGCCTGGCGACAGTGTCGACGGCAACGACATCACGGCCGTCTATCGGGCGGTGGCCGCAGCGGTCGACCGGGCGCGGCGCGGCGAAGGCCCCTCGCTTGTCGAAGCCAAGACCTATCGGATGGTCGGGTTC
This sequence comes from Allobosea sp. 05T439, assembly GCF_056396005.1. Taxonomy (NCBI): domain Bacteria; kingdom Pseudomonadati; phylum Pseudomonadota; class Alphaproteobacteria; order Hyphomicrobiales; family Alloboseaceae; genus Allobosea; species Allobosea sp. 05T439. Next base: position 18,274 of record NZ_JBFTKP010000019.1, read on the forward strand.
TCGACCAGCGATGTCGGCGGCTATCAGAGCGCAGAAGACCGTGCAGCGTGGCGCGAGCGCGACCCGATCGTCCTCGCCCGCCGCTCGCTGGCCGCAAGCGTATCGCCGGCACACCTGGATGCTGTCGGCGCCGAAGCACGTGCTGCCGTCGATGCCGCCGTCGACCAAGCGCTGGCTGATCCGTTGCCGGGCTTCGTCGACCATGCCCCGAGCGCCCCCTACTACGCTGGAGCCGTGTGATGGCAATGATGCGTTATGCCGAAGCCCTGCGTGCCGCCCTGCGCGAGGAAATGCAGCGCGATCCCAATGTCTGGCTCTTCGGCGAGGACATCGCGGTCTATGGCGGCGTCTTCAAGGTGACGAAGGACCTGCTCGCGGAATTTGGCCCCGAGCGTGTTCGCGACACACCGATCTCCGAGCAGACGCTGACCGCCATGGCCGTCACTGCCGCGATGGCCGGCACGAGACCCGTGCTCGAAATCATGTATGCGGATTTCTTGCCCCTGAGCATCGACGCGCTCATGAACCAGGCATCGATCTACAACTATATCTGGAACGGTCAGGTCACCATGCCGTTCGTGCTCCGCACCCAGGGCGGCGGCGGGGCTGGTGCCGGGGCACAGCATTCCAAGAGCCTGGACGCGCTCGTCGCCCATATTCCCGGCCTGAAAGTGGTCGCACCGGCGACTGCCKCCGACGCCAAGGGCCTCCTGAAGGCTGCGATCCGCGACGATCACCCGGTGATCTTCCTTGAGCATAAGCTCCTCTACAACAGCCGCGACGAGGTGCCGGACGGCGATCATCTGGTCGAGATCGGCAAGGCCCGCATCGCGCGGGAAGGCAGCAACGTCTCGATCATCGCCTCCTCGCGCATGGTAGTCGAATCGCTGAAGGCGGCCGAACTCCTCGCCGGCGAAGGAATTTCCGCCGAGGTGATCGACCTGCGCAGCCTGCGCCCGCTCGACCGCGACACCATCCGGGCCTCGATCGCCAAAACCCATCACGCCGTAGTGGTCAATGAAGGCTGGCGCTTCTGCGGCTATGGCGCGGAGCTGAGCGCCACCATCATGGAAACGGCATTCGACGAGCTCGACGCTCCCGTCGAACGCGTTGCGACCCACGATATTCCGATCCCCTACAGCGAGCCGCTCGAAAACGCCGTGCTGCCGGATGCGGCCAAGATCGCGGCAGCAGCGCGGCGGGCAGTGGCATGAGCGGAGGCCAGTCATGACGAGCGAGATCAGGCTCACCGGCGGCGCCGGCGAATACATGGAAAGCGCAACCGTGGTGTCCTGGGCGGTTGCCGTGGGCGACAGGGTGAAGCAAGGCGATGTCGTCGTCGTCGTCGAGACTGCGAAAGCAGCGACTGAAATCGAGGCGGAGCGCGACGGCATGCTCGTCGCAATCGTCGCTGCGGCAGGGGCCGAGGTCGGCGTCGGCAGCGTGCTGGGCCATATCGGCAATGACGGGGATGCGATCGGCGAAGCCGACATGCCCGAGCCAACCGTTGCGATTGCCACCCCGGAGCCTACCCGGTCCGCATCAATCAGCCTGTCCAGGGATCGAACCCCGATTTCCCCACTGGCTCGCCGCCTTGCCAGGCAGGCGGGGCTGGACACGACGGCGATGGTTGGCACGGGTCCGGGAGGTCGAATCAAGAGCCGCGATATCGAGCGGATCTTGGCCGAGCAACGGCCCGAGCCAGTACAAGTCGGTTCCGCGCCTCGGCAGGGGAGCCCTGTTGCCCGGCACAAGGGCGGGCTCCCTCCGATAGTCTTCATTCATGGCTTTGGGGCCAATTCGGGCGCCTGGAACAACGTCCGCGCATATCTCGACCCCACCATCGCGTCATTCGCTCCCGATCTGCCCGGCCACGGCCGCACTGCGGCGGCGGGCAGCCCGAGCCTGAACGCGTTGGTGGATGCAACGCTCGCCTATCTCGAGGACACCGGGCTGACGGAATGCCACATCGTCGGGCATTCCCTGGGTGGCGCTGTCGCAGCCGCCATCGCCGCGAATTCGGCGATTCGTGCACGATCCTTGACCCTGATTGCGCCAGCCGGCCTCGGTCCGGACATCGATGGTGAATTTCTGGAGGGTTTCTTAAGGGCCCGCTCGGCAGCCAGCCTGCTGCCTTGGCTGGAACAACTGGTCGCCGATCCCGCCTTGCTTCCCCAAGGCTATGCCGAAGCGGTTTTGCGGGAAAGGTTGCGGCGCGGCGTGGACGCGCCGCAACGGGAACTCGCAGCCCGCCTGTTTCCAGACGCGACCCAGACGATTCAGATCGGGAATGCAATCGCGTCGCTTCACATCCCGACCCGCGTGATATGGGGCAAAGCCGACCGCATCATTCCGGTCTCCCATAGCAGAGGTCTTCCGGGCTTCGTCGCTCTTCACGTGCTCGCCGACATCGGACACATGCCGCATGTCGAAGCCCCCGAGCTCATCTCGCGTCTCATCGTGCAAACGGCCAGGAGTGCGAATCTGCAGGCGGGGCAATAAGCCTGCCGGGCGCCCGACGGCCGGAAGCGAACCATCGCCGGCCGCGTTTCGCGGTCGACCAGGCTGATCGGGACGACGGCACAACCAGCGCGGAACGTAAGGAACCGATCCGTCCGCGGCGCGAGGACCACCGGCTGCGTCGGGCGGCGATATCCTGTCGAAGGCGGTGGCCTGGTTTGCGCACGAGAGCACGGCATGCCGGAACCGGCTCTCCGGCTCCCAAGGGCCCATCGGCGCGCGTTTCCGATCAGGATAATGATCAGCGTCGTCAGGAATTCCGCGCGGGACGCTGGCCTCGACACCGGCACCGAGTGCGAGGGGCCCAGCGTGAACGCCCAAACCGCGAATCGTCTGCGCAAGCGGGTGAGCTCCGGCACCACGGACGTCTGAGCGCCTGTGGCCCCCCTTCAAGCGATCGCCTCGACCTCAAAACGCAAAAAGCGCCGGGAAACCCGGCGCCTGCGACAGTCTTGGTTGGGAAGAATGTCTGGAGCGGGCGAAGGGATTCGAACCCTCGACCCCAACCTTGGCAAGGTTGTGCTCTACCCCTGAGCTACACCCGCATCCGGACATTGGCGCGCCAAGCGGCGCGTGGCGGGCTTATTGCCCAAAGCGCTGCGAAGCGCAAGCGCCTTGTTGCAAAGTTTTTCGCCGATGCCCTGATTGGCGCCCCGCCGGCGCCGGAACGGCGCCCTTGCGGTGATGCCGTCCGGCGGGCTAGGCAACGCCAAGAACTCTTTGTTTCCGACGAGTTACGATGACCTCGCCACTGACACCCGACGAGCTCTGCTCCCATCTGGCCACGCAGGGTATTCCTTTCCACAGGCTCGATCATGAGGCGGTCTTCACCGTCGCCGAATCGAAGTCTCTGCGCGGCACGATCGATGGGCACCACACCAAGAACTTGTTTCTCAAGGACAAGAAGGGCCGGCTTTTCCTGGTCTCGGCCCTGGAGAGCACACGAATCGATCTGAAGCGGCTGCATCAGACGCTGGGAGCCAGCGGTCGGCTTTCCTTCGGCTCGGCCGAACTGTTGGAGGAGAAGCTCGGCGTGACGCCCGGTTCGGTCACCGCCTTTGCCGTGATCAATGATCGCGCCGGTGATGTGACGATGGTGCTCGACGCCAATCTGATGAGCGGCGAGGCGATGAATTTCCATCCGTTGATCAACACCGCGACGCTGCGCATCGCACGCKACGACATGCTGGGCTTCCTGCGCAGCACCGGACATGAGCCGCTGATCGTCGATTTGCCAGCACCGGTCGATGGACAGAACGACTGAACCTCCCCATCTATGTGGCGCGCGGCCTATGGTCATGCGCCCGTTTTCGTATGCCCGACCGTGATCGGCCCAGCGTGGCCGCGGTCGATCTTGTTGACGAGATGAAGGAAGACCCATGCTGCTCAACAGCGATGCGGCCGAGCAACCCGGCCTGATCAAGGATACGACGACACAGGGCTTCCGGCAGGATGTCGTCGCCGAATCGATGAACCAGCCGGTTCTGGTCGATTTCTGGGCCCCGTGGTGCGGCCCCTGCAAACAGCTGACCCCGGTCATCGAGAAGGTGATCAAGGCTGCCGGTGGCAAGGTCAAGCTCGTCAAGATGAACATCGACGAGCACCCGCAGATCCCGGGCCAGCTCGGCATCCAGTCGATCCCGGCCGTCATCGCCTTCCAGCGCGGCCAGCCGATCGACGGTTTCATGGGCGCCCAGCCGGAAAGCCAGATCAAGGCTTTCATCGAGAAGCTCGTTGGACCGATGGGCCCGGGCGCGACCGAAGAGCTGGTCGCCGCCGCGCAGGAGGCGCTCGAGGCCGGCGATGCGGCCGGCGCGGGCGAACTCTATGCCAATGTGCTGGCGCTCGAGCCCGACAATGTCCCAGCGCTCGCCGGACTGGCGCGCCTGCATCTCGACATGGGTGATCTCGACGGCGCCAAGGGCATCCTGGCCACCGCTCCCGAAGCCAAGGCGTCCGATCCGGCGCTGGCTGCCGTGCGTGCCGCGATCGAACTCGCCGAGCAGGCCGCTTCGCTCGGCGATACGGCCGAACTCGAAGCGAAGGTTGCGGCCAACCCCGGGGATCATCAGGCCCGCTTCGATCTGGCGCTGGCGCTGAATGCCCATGACAAGCGCGAAGAAGCCGTCGACCAGCTGGTTGCCATCATCAAGGCTGACCGGACCTGGAACGACGACGGCGCGCGCAAGCAGCTGCTGCAGTTCTTCGAGGCCTGGGGTCACATGGACGACGCCAGCGTTGCAGGTCGGCGCAAGCTTTCGACGCTGCTGTTTTCATAAGGTGCCGCGATGGAAGGGAGCGACACGCCCATGGGCATGAATGCCGTCTATAACGGAGCCCAGGACTGCCCGCTGGTGCTCCCGGTCTTCCCGCTGGCCGGTGCGCTCCTCCTGCCGCGCGGGCAGATGCCCCTCAACATCTTCGAGCCGCGCTATATCGCCATGATCGACGATGCGCTGCGGGACCACCGCACCATCGGCATGATCCAGCCCGAGCCGGAAAGCGGCCGCCAGGCCGACACGCCCGGCCTGTTGCAGGTAGGCTGCCTCGGCCGGATCACGCAGTTCGCCGAGACTGGCGATGATCGCTATATCCTGACGCTCACCGGCATCGCGCGCTTCCGCATTGTCGAGGAGCTCTCGGTGACGACGGCCTATCGCCAGTGCCGTGTCAGCTATGACGACTTCGCCATCGATTTCACCGCGCGTGCGGGGGAGGACGAGGTCGACCGCAACAGCCTGCTCAAGGCGCTTCGGTCCTTCGCCAAGGCCAATGACCTCAAGATCGATTGGAAGGGCATCAACGAAGCACCCAACGAGGCGCTGGTCAACGCGCTCTCGATGATGTGCCCCTTCGGTCCGCGCGAGAAACAGGCGCTGCTCGAGGCCTCCAGCCTGAAGAACCGCGCCGACGTCCTGGTCGCGATCACCGAGATCGAGCTGGCGCGCGGTGGCGGCGACCCAGAGACGACCCTGCAGTGAACCTTTCCCACGCGCCTGCGGCGGCACTCGCGCCCGTCACGTATCCGCCACGCCGGGCCGTCACGGCCTGGCTGTTCTTCGACTGGGCGGCACAGCCATTCTTCACGCTGGTCACCACCTTCGTCTTCGCGCCCTTTTTCGCCTCCGCCCTTGCGGCGGACGCGGCAGAGGGACAGGCGCTCTGGGGCTATGCCACGGGTTTCGCGGGTCTCTGCATCGCCCTGCTCTCTCCCCTGCTCGGCGGCATCGCTGACCGCACGGGCCCGCGCAAGCCCTGGATAGCGGCCTTCGGCGCGCTGCTCGTCATCGGCTCGGCCCTGCTCTGGTTTGCAAGGCCCGGCTCGCCCGCCGCGGTTCCGATCGCGCTCGCGGGCTTCATCATCGCCACGATCGGTGCCGAATTCGCCACCATCTTCAACAATGCGATGATGACGCGGCTCGTGCCGCCGGAACGGCTCGGATGGCTCTCCGGCACGGGCTGGGCCATCGGCTATCTCGGCGGTCTGATCTCGCTTGCAATCACGCTGGCGCTGCTCGCCGCAGATCCGCTCACCGGCAAGACGCTGGCAGGCCTCGTGCCGATTCTCGGCCTCGACGCAGCAGCGCGCGAGGGTGACCGCGCCTCGGGGCCGCTCACTGCGCTCTGGTTCGTCATCTTCGTCACACCGATGTTCCTGCTGACACCGGACTCACCGGGAACCGGCATGCGCCTCAGGGAAGCGGCGCAGGGCGGTCTCTCGCGGCTGAAGGCGACCATCGCCGAACTGCCGCGCCTGCCTGCACTTGGGCGCTTTCTGCTCGCCAACATGATCTATCAGGACGGGCTTGTGGCGCTCTTCGCCTTCGGAGGCATCTACGCGGCCGGCGTCTTCGGCTGGCAGACCATCGAACTCGGCATCTTCGGGATCATGCTCACCATCACCGGCACGCTCGGCGCCTGGTTCGGCGGCAAGCTCGATGACCGCATCGGCGGCAAGCCCGTGGTCTTGGGCGCCATCGCCTGCCTGCTCTTCGCCTGCCTCGGCATCCTCTCGCTCGGGCCCGACCGCATCTTCTTCGTGCTGCCGGCTACGCCTCCGGCACCAGGCGACGGGCTGTTCGCCTCGGTGCCCGAGCGGATCTATCTCGCTCTTGGTCTGCTGATCGGCCTGGTCGCCGGTCCGCTCCAGGCCTCTTCGCGCAGCCTGATGGCCCGTCTCGCACCGGCGGGCCGGCATGGCGAGTTCTTCGGCCTCTTCGCGCTGTCGGGCAAGGTGACCTCGTTCATGGGCCCGACCTTCGTGGCGCTGGCGACCACCGTCTTTGCCAGTCAGCAGGCGGGGCTGGCGGTGCTGATCGCGTTCTTCCTTGTGGGCGGCGCGCTGCTCGCAGGCGTCAATGTGAAACAAGGGCTGGCGAAGTAGAGCGCGGGGGCCTTTCGCCACCGCGCCTTGCCTTGCAAGGACTGATACCCCCCCGCCTACGGCAGCGCCTTCAGATAGCGCACCGGCCGGCCTGGCGCCGCGGCCTGCGCCGCATGCACGATCGCGTTCGCGTCGATGCCGAAATGCCGATAAAGGTCGGCGACGGTGCCGGTCTGGCCGAAATGCTCGACGCCAAGGGCCTTCTGCTTGTGGCCGTGCACGCTGCCGAGCCAGGCCAGTGTCGCAGGATGTCCGTCGAGCACCGACACGATACCGCAATCGCGTGAAAGTTCGCCGAGCAACCGCTCGATATGACTGGTCGCGCCATGATTGCCGCGCTGTCGCGCCCGCTCGGCCGCCTGCCAGCCGGCATTGAGCCGATCTGCCGAGGTGATGGCGAGCAGGCCGACATCGCGCCGGTCTTCGCCGAGCAGCCCCACAGCCTCGATCGCCTCAGGCGCAACCGCGCCGGTATAGGCGATGACGACGGAGGCGTTCGGGCCGGGCTTCCTGAGCCAATAGGCACCATCGATGATGTCGCGCTCGAGATCGGCCGTCATTGCCCGTTTCGGCTGCTCGACCTGCCGCGTCGAGAGCCTGAGATAGACGGAGCCGCCGGTCTCATCGCGCAGCCAGGTACGCTCGTCGGGATCGCCCTCGCCATCCTTCTGCAGGTATTCGAAGGACCAGCGCATCATCACGGCGAGTTCGTCGACGAAGGCCGGCTCGAAGGCGCAGAGCCCGTCCTGGCTCATGCCGATCAGAGGTGTCGCGATCGACTGATGTGCGCCACCCTCCGGCGCCAGCGTCACACCAGACGGCGTCGCGACCACCATGAAGCGCGCATCCTGGTAGCAGGCATAGTTCAGCGCATCGAGCCCGCGCGAGATGAAGGGGTCGTAGAGCGTGCCGATCGGGATCAGCCGCTCGCCGAAGATCGAATGCGAGAGGCCAAGCGCCGAAAGATTGATGAAGAGGTTCATCTCGGCGATGCCGAGCTCGATATGCTGGCCCTTCGGCGAGAATTCCCATTTCTGCATCGAGGGAATGCGCTCGTCCTTGAAGGTATCGGCCATCGAGGCCCGGGCGAACAGGCCGCGCCGGTTCACCCATGGCCCGAGATTGGTCGAGACGGTGACGTCCGGCGCGGTGGTGACGATGCGGTCGGCCAGGGGGCCGCCGAGCTTCGCCAGCTCGTCCAGCACCTTGCCGAAGCCCATTTGCGTCGACATCGTCGCCTGGATGCCGGCCTCGAGTTTCGCGGGCACAGGCAGCGACGGTGCCGAGAAGCGACGGCGCCCCTCGGAGAAGAAGGGCACCTTGTCGAGATAGCTGCGGAGCGCGGCTTCGGGCAGCGACAGCCCTTCAAACAGGTCCCACTCATGGCCGGGGCGGATCGTGTTGGCTTTCTTGAAGCCGTCCATCTGCTCCTTGGTCATCAGCCCGGCGTGATTGTCCTTGTGCCCAGCAAGCGGCAGGCCAAAGCCCTTCACGGTATAGGCGAGGAAACAGACCGGCCGGTCGTGATCGATGCCCTCGAAAGCTTCKAGCAGCGAGGGCAGATCGTGGCCACCGAGATTGCACATCAGCTTCGACAGCTCGGCGTCGGAGCGGCTCTCGATCAGCGTCGTCACAGGCCCTTGATCGCCGAGATCATCCATAAGGCGCTTGCGCCAGGCAGCGCCGCCCTGGAAGGTCAGGGCCGAGTAGAGCTGGTTCGGGCAGGAATCGATCCAGGCCTTCAGCCGCTCGCCACCCTTCTCCTTGAAGGCGGCCTGCTGCAGCGAGCCATATTTCAGCGTCACGACATCCCAGCCGAAATTGCGGAACATCGTCTCGAAGCGGTCGTAGAGCCCCTCGCGGATCACCGCGTCCAGGGACTGGCGGTTATAGTCGATCACCCACCAGGTGTTGCGGACGCCGTGCTTCCAGCCCTCCATCAGGGCTTCGAAAATATTGCCCTCGTCGAGCTCGGCATCGCCGATCAGCGACACCATGCGCCCATCCGGCCGGCTTGCGCCCCAGCCATGGGCCTTCACATAATCCTGGGTCAGCGAGGAGAAGAGCGTCTGCGCGACGCCGAGGCCGACCGAGCCGGTCGAGAAATCGACATCGTCGATATCCTTGGTGCGCGAGGGATAGCTCTGGGCGCCCTTGTATCCGCGAAAATTCTCCAGCTTCTCGCGGGTCTGCAGGCCCATCAGATAGTTGATGGCATGGAAGACCGGCGAGGCATGCGGCTTCACCGCGACCCGGTCCTGCGGCTTCAGGGCCGCCATGTAGAGCGCCGTCATGATCGTCGCCAGCGACGCGGACGAAGCCTGATGCCCGCCCACCTTCATCCCATCGCCGTTATCGCGAAGGTGGTTGGCGTTATGGATCGTCCAGGAGGCGAGCCAGAGAATCTTCTTCTCGAGTTCGGCGAGAATCGGCAGACGGGGATCGGTCATTTGGCTTCTCTCGATACGGCAAAGCCATCATGCACGCTTCCGGCAGCGATTTTTGCCAAAGATCGCCGACGATGCTTTCCATCTTAGCGCTTTCCGCTAATCCTGCGAACGAAAGCGAGACAAGATGCCAGACTATAAACTCGACGATATCGACCGGCGTATCGTCCAGGCTCTCCAGGCCGATGGACGCATGAGCAATCAGGACCTGGCCGAAAAAGTCGGGCTTTCGCCCTCACCCTGCGCAAGGCGGGTTCGCCTGCTGGAGGAGGCGGGCATCATCGAGGGTTATGTCGCGGTCGTGAACCAGGACAAGCTCGGCCTCCCGGTCTCGGTCTTCGCCTCGATCAAGCTGGAGCGCCAGCGCGAGGAGGAACTCGACCGCTTCGCTGCGGCGGTGACACGCTGGCCGGAAGTGGCCGACTGCTACCTGATGACCGGCCCGCGCGACTATCTGCTCCGCATCATCGTCAGCGACCTCGCCGCCTACGAACGGTTCCTGAAGGACAAGCTGACCCGGCTCGACAATGTCGCCTCGATCGAATCGAGCTTCGCGCTCGGGCAGGTCAAGCGCTCCTTCTCGGTGCCGGTTGAGCTGGGGCGGGGATAGCCAGGCCAGCGACCGGCCACGCCGACGCTCGATCATATCCTTCTGGATGCCTTCTGGCGGCCCCCGAGGCCACGCTCGGACAGCTCTATTCGCCCGGCAGGAACGCGACGCGGCCCGCGTCGTCCCGCACCGTCTCGATCCCGACGCCGTAGAGCTCCATCAGGCGCACCGGCGTCAGCAAGTCCTGCGCGATCCCGCTCGCCAGCATCCGCCCCTCGCGAATCATCATGACGCGGTCGGCATGCCGCAGCGCCTGATTGGGGTCGTGCGTGGTGAAGAGCACGCCCAGTCCTTCGGCCGCGAGGCGCCTGATCTGCGCCATCACCTTGCCCTGGTTGCCGAAATCGAGGCTTGCGGTCGGCTCGTCGAGGATGACGTAGCGTGGTTCCTGCGCCAGCGCGCGGGCGACCAGCACGAGCTGGCGCTCGCCGCCCGAGATCTGCGTGTAAGGGCGCTCGGCCAACCCCGCGATACCGAGGCGCTCCAGCATCGCCATCGCCACCTCGCGATCATGCCGCGAGGGGGCGGCGAACAGCGCGCCATGAGCGGTACGCCCCATCAGGACGACAGCGAAGACCGAGAAGGCGAAGGTTCCGGCATGTGCTTGCGGCACGTATCCCAGCGCTCGCGCCCGCTCTGAGACCGTCAGGCCAGCAAGCGGCTGCTCGTCAAGGGTGAGCCCGCCGGCATGTGGCGGCAGAAGGCCGAGCAGGGTTTTCAGCAGGGTCGTCTTGCCGCTGCCATTCGGCCCGAGCAGGGCAAGCACCTCACCCGCCCGCAGGGCCAGCGTGATCGCCCGGCCGATCTGGCGCTCTGGATAGCCATAGGCGAGATCGACGGCACTGAGGCTCACGACCAGCCTCCACGCGCCGACGCAAGCAGCCAGATGAAGAAGGGCGTGCCGATCACCGCGGTGAGGATGCCGAGCGGCGTCTCGACCGGGCCGATCGTTCGCGCCAGCGTGTCGATGATCAAGAGGTAGCCGCCGCCGAGGATCGCGGCGGTCGGCACGAGCTTGCCGAAGTCGGGCCCGACGAGAAACCGCGCGAGATGCGGCACGACGAGGCCGACCCAGCCGATGATCCCCGCCGCCGCAACGCTCGCCGCCGTGACCAGCGTCGCGGCCGCGACGATGGCAAGGCGCAACGGGCCGGTGTTCAATCCGAGCGCCCGCGCCTCCTCCTCCGGCAGCGACATCACGTTCATGCGCCAGCGCAGGGCGATCAGAACCACCGAGCCGAGGGCGACCGGGCCGAGCAGCGGCAGGAGATCGGGCTTGGCGGTCCCGGCAAGGCTGCCCAGCAGCCAGAAGGTCATGGCCGGGAGCTGATTATAAGGATCGGCCCAGTATTTCACGAGGCCGATTCCGGCGCCAAGCAGCGAGCCGATGACCACGCCGGTCAGGACGAGCGCCAGCACCGGGTCGCCGCGCCGGATGGTCGAGCCGACGACATAGACGGCGCCGACCGCGATCAATCCGCCGATGAAGGCTCCGAGCTGGATGCCGACGATGCCGAGCGAGAAATAGATGCCGACCACCGCGCCGAGCGCCGCGCCAGACGAAGCGCCGAGGATATCGGGCGAGACCAGCGGGTTGCGGAACAGCCCCTGGAAGGCCGTGCCGGCGATCGCGAGCGCCGCCCCGCAGAGCATGGCCGCAATCACGCGCGGGCCGCGGATATTCCAGATCACCGTTTCCAGCTGCGGCGGCAGGCCCGACGGCTGACCGCTCACCCCCGCCCAGAGGATGCGCAGCAGATCACCGGGCCCGACCGGGAAGCGTCCCAGCGCGAAGGCAAGCACGACGCCGAGCGCGAGCAAACCGAAGGCGAACAGGGTTCCGCGCGCGAAGGATGGCGACAAGGGGCTAGCCTCGCCCAGCCAGGACACGGTCGAGTTGCGCGTCGGTCGGCGTCACCTGATAGAATAGCGTGTGGAATTCGCKGGCGAGCGGGCGGATATCCTCGGGGAACTGGGCGGGATAGAGCAGCTTCGCCAGCCACCACAGCCCGATCATCCGGTTGACCGAAGGCGGGAAATCGACCCAGCCGAAAGGCAGCTTAGGGGAGAGATGCACGCGGCGATCGCGCACCGCCCGGACATTCGCCCAGGCAGGATCGCTGGCGACGCCATCGGCGAAGGCCGGATCGATGGTGACGATCACCTCCGGATCCCAGGACAGGATCTGTTCGAGCGAGACATTCGCAAGCCCGCTGCCCGGGGTCTCTGCCGCGACATTGCGCGCGCCGAGGAAGGAGAGCGTCTCGACATTGATCGAGCCGCCGAGCCCCGTCTCGAGCCCGCGTGGGCCGCGCGCGTAATAGACCGAGGGACGCTTCTCCCCGGGAATCGTGGCGATACGCCCCTTGATCGTCGCCATTGCGGTCTCGCACCAGCGCGCCAGCGTCTCGGCGCGTTCGCCGCGCCCGGCCAATTGGCCGAGGATGCGATAGCTCGCCGGAATCTGCTCGAAGCGACCATCCAGCAGCGCATAGGGAATGCCGGTCTGTTCCTGCACCCGCATTGCCAGCTCGACATAGGTTCTGCCCGTCGAACCGGCATCGACGATCAGGTCCGGCTTGAGGCCGAGCACCGCTTCGAGATTGGCGCTGTTGCCGCGCCCGGTGATGCGACCGACTTCCGGCCTGTCGCCAATTCCAGGCAGCAGGAATTCGCGCTCCTCCGCGCGATTGGCGCGCGGCCAGCCGAGCAGCAGATCGGGCGCAAGCGTATAGAGCGTGATCGCAGCAGGTGGCCCCGCCGGAAAGGCGCGTTCGACCCGGACCGGAATGGCGATTTCACGCCCGGCGCCATCGCGCACGGTTGCAGCACGCGCAATGCGCGGCGCGGCGAGCGTCGCGGCAAGGCCGCCCAGAACGGTTCGACGGTCAGGTCCGCGCATGATCATGCTCCGTGCCGGCGCCCGCTTGCGGGCAGCGGTTCGGTTTGATGTCGAGAAGCGGAGTGCCGTCGACGCAGTCGAGCCCGCGCACCCGCAGCGCGCCCTCCTCCACCCCAATGAGCCTGACCCGCGACAGGGCGATCGGATTGGGCCGGACCGGCGAGCGCAGTGCAAAAGTGCCGAGGATCTGGCCGCTGGATTTCGGGCTCTGGGTCAGCAGATCCCTTCGGGCCAGGTTCATCCAGTACAGCAGGTCGAGATATGCGCAGGCTTCGACGCCGGCCAGCGCCGGCCACCAGGTCGCATCGACCTCGACATGGCAGATGGGCCCTGATTCCGGGTCTCCACGACGCGGGCATTGATCGCGTGAGGCGAAGGGCGTGCGCAGGCGGCCGATGAAGACGAGATGCGCATCCTGCCGATCGGGCAAGGCAGCGATGGTCTCGCCCCGCCGCGTCGCCTGCCAATCCATTGCCAACTCCGTCACTTCGACCCGCTATGTGGGAGCGCCGGCGCGGCAAAGCCGTGTTTCGCCAGAATCTCCTGCCCCGCCCGCGACAGGATGAACATGGCAAGCCGGTAGCCGTTTGGCGAGGCCTTGCTCATCACGGTCAACCCGTAATCGGCCCCCACCGCGAGCGCAGCCGGCAGCCGGACCAGCGTCACGCCGGGCTGCTCCCGGGCGAGTGGCTGGGTATTGGTGCAATAGGCCAGGAAGATGTCGGCCTCGCCACTGGCAAGCTTGTAGCCATAGGCATTGACGTCGTCAGGGGCGGCAACGCTGCTCGGACCGCCCGTCAGCTGCAGTGCCTTGGCCTCGAGCGCCGCCCTTGCGCCCGGCTTCAAGGCCTCGGCCCGCGCGAAGACCTCGAAAGCGTAATCGCCCGAAGGATCCGCTTTCGGCGTCGAGGTGCCGAGCCTGATGGATGGATCGAGCATGCGTTCCAGCAACGTCTCGGCGGTGACCATCAGGCCCGGCCGAACGAAGGCGCAGAGCTCGTTGCGCGCGAAGAGCACGACCGGCCCGGCCAGGCCCGCGTCCGCCAGTGCAGCCGGGTGGCCCATGTTGGCGGAAGCGAACACCTCCGCGGCTTCGTCCTTGGCCAACCGCTCGCGCAGCAATCCCGAAGGGCCATAGGCAGGTTTGACCTGAACCCCGGTCGCGGTCTCGAATGCCTGCGCCATCTCGGTCAAGGCTGCTCGCAAGCTCCCGGCGGCGTGCAGCAGGGCCGGCTGCTGCGGCTCACCGGTAGAAACCGTGTCCTGCGCCATCAGACGCTCGGCGACGACGAGAGTGCGCATAGGCTGATGCATCGGCCTGCATCGCTTTGCATGAGAAGGGCTGCGGCCGGTCGCCCCTGCCATGCGGCGATCGCCTTCTGCCCTTCGGGGCTGATGAACCGATTCACGCCAACCTATCCGTCATTGATCGGGTCTCATGCGGGACTTGGCCAAGCCCCGCGCTCTGACAGGGTACTCGTTGACCTGTGGCTTGTCGCCATTAGCGACGCTGCATGCTCCGTCACGGTGCGGGTGCGGCCGGTCCTATCGCCATCGATGGTCGGCACTGCGCCGCCCTCGGTGCTCGCCCGGCCCAGGCTGACACGAACGGTCAGAGTTCGTGCGTCCGGAAATTCCTCCAGGCGCAGACGCGATGAACATATTCGCGGTCGCTTTCAGCCTCGCCAAAGGGCGCGACGAGCCAGTCCCAGCGTTCATCCGGCGGCGGTAGCGGGACACGGCGCGCCAGATCCAGCCGGTCCGTCACTGTGCCATCGCGGTCGTGCTCGAGCATCTCGACATCGCTGATCAGGCAGACACGTCCCGCGAAGCGCGCAAGGTCCTGGAGATGCCAGGCGATGCAACGCGCCGGCAGATCATCCGGAAGGGCGGTTGCGCGGTCCCCGTTCTCCTCGAGCCAGTCCTCGATCGGCCAGGCGAGCTGCGACATCAGGTTAGCCGAGATTACCAGATCGACCTCCTTGTCCGCACTGAGATCGGCCAGCGGGTCGCTACGCCCCTGGCTCTCCCCCGCAAGCCAGTTCATGACGCCAGTCAGATCACGCGTCACCAGCTCGACATTGCGGCGCAGCGCCATGCGCAGCCTGACCTGGGGCAAATGGACCACGTCGATCAACACGACGCGCTGAAAGCGTGCGCAGAGCAGGTCGAGAGGCACATCGCGCACCAATCCCGAGCCGAGCACAATGGCCGTGCGGTGGCGTCCGAGCTCGCGGACGATCTGCGCGACGACCGCCTGACAGCGCTGGTGGTGCGGTGTCCAGCCTTTGCGCTGGCGTCGCCCGCGCGCCCAGAGCGCAGTGCTCTCCCGCAACAGGCCAAGCTGCCGCGTCATCCGTCCGACCGGGGTCGCAAGGGTCAGCAGGAACTCAGCCAGCATCGGGGCCTGCGTCCGAAACATGGGAAGCGAATTTCGGACGCAGCCATACGCAGTCCCTGTGTCCTCAGGTCAGCGCGCCACGCCCCGCAACTGGCCAAAGCGTCTCGACATGCGCATCGGGACCGTGCAGCCCGCGCACGCCGACATACCAGTCGTGCAGGTTCACCGTCGGGTCGCAATGGCCCGGAATGAGCAGGATGCGGTCGCCGCGATGCGGCAGCGCGATCGGATCACCGGTGAGCACGCCATGCTCGTCAGAGGGTTTGGTGTAGATGACGCCGTCGCGCTGGAACGGCATCGGCATGCCGGAATCGACCGCCGCCGCCTTGTGCCCGGCATCGACGATGGCACGGTCCGGCACGGGCTTGCTCATCACCCCGGCGAGGACGAAGAGCGCGTGTTCGAAGGCCCTGAAGGGGGTGCCGTCCGCCTGCCGATTGCGCGCGTAATCTGCATCCATGAAGATGTAGGAGCCGGCCTGAATCTCGTTCCAGATGCCGGACTGGCTTTCGAGCTCATAGGTACCGGTGCCGGCGCCGCTGACATATTCGCAGGTGAGGCCTGCCTGCCCGAGGCGCTCCACCGCGTTGCGGGCGAGCAGCCCGGCGCGCTCGATCGCCTCGCGCCGCTCGTCGATCGAGCGCATGTGCTGGGCAGCACCGTGATAGGCTTGGATGCCCGTGAAGCGCAGCGAGTTGCTGCGCGCGACCGCCTCGGCGATGCGGACGGCTTCGCCGACTGCGACGCCACAGCGGCGCCCGCCAATATCGAGCTCGACCATAACGTCGAGCATCACGTCGTGCCGCGCAGCCGCCTCCGCCGCCTCGCGCACGCCCTCGGGATGATCGACGCAAAGGCCGATCCGTGCGTTGCGCGCCAGCTTGGCGAGCCGATCGAGCTTGGCTGGACCGACGATCTCGTTGGTGACCAGAACATCGCCGACTCCGCCCGCGACGAGAATCTCGGCTTCGGAGACCTTCTGGCAGCACTGGCCGACGGCGCCATGCGCGATCTGAAGCAGGGCGATATCCGGGCTCTTATGGGTCTTGGCATGAGGACGAAGACGTACGCCATGGGCCTGCGTATAGGCGGCCATGGCGACGAGATTCCGCTCGAAGGCGTCGAGATCGAGAACGAGCGCTGGCGTGTCGATCTCGGCGAAGCTCTGGCCGATCTGGGCCGGCGGGGGCGCGGGCATGAGTATACGCTATCTCCGGAATCAGTTGCAGCACTGTGGCTATGGGACGCCAGCTTCGTGTCTGGAACAAGACCGGAGCGCGAGGAACGCCCCCGCCGCCAAGCCAGTGGCATATCGCGGTCGACCATGTTAGGCCCCGCGCCATGAAGATCGGCCGCGTTACCGACGACACCTTTGCGCTCTTCGCCCGCGTCTGGCGCGAGCGAGTCAACGCCTACCTGCCCCAGATGGCGATGATCCTGGCACTAGTGGTGGTGATCGCCGCGACAACCAGCTTCTACCCGCTTCTGATCAAGGCAGCCTTCGACGCCTTCGCCGACCCCCTATCGGCGGAAGCGACGGGCTTCGTGCGCCGGATGGAGCGTCTCGTTTCGAAGTCGATCGGGATCGAGATCGGCGTGGTCAACGCCGTTGCGGTCGTCGTCGTCATCGTCACTGCGATCAAGGGCTTCTCGCTGCTTACGCAAACGGTGATGACCAACAGCGTGGTCAGCCGAATCGAAGCGGATATGCAGTCCGCGCTCTACGCGCATCTGATCGACGCCGACCTTGCTCAGCTCCAGCGCGAGAACCCCGCGTCGCTGACCCAGCGCTTCACCACCGACTTCACCTATGTGAAGGAGGCACTGACCCGGATCATCAACATCGCCGTGCGCGATGTGATGACCTCCATCGCACTGGTCGGGGCCCTGCTCTGGATCGATTGGCAGATGACCCTTGTCGTTCTGCTGATCGCGCCGATCGTCGCGCGCCCGATCGGCCGGATCGGCAAGAAGTTGCGCCGCATGGCGATGTCGCAGCAGGAGCAGACAGGCATCATGGCAAGCCTCGTCACCGAGAGCCTGCAGGGTGCCCGCGTCGCCAAGACGGACTCGCTCGAGCCCTATCTCAAGGCGCGCGCCGCGCATGCCTTCGAGACGATCCGCTCGCTCAAGATGAAGGCTGCCAATGCCCGCGGCCGGCTCGATCCTCTGCTCGAGGTCGCCGGCGGCATGGCGGTCGCCGGCGTCCTTGCCGCCATCGGGGTCAGGATCACGGCGGGCACCAGCACGATCGGCGATTTCACCGGTTATGTCTCGGCGCTGCTGCTCGCGGCGCAGCCGATGCGTTCGCTCGGCAACCTCAACGCCATCCTGCAGGAGGCCGGGGCCTCGCTGAAACGCTACTATGCCCTGATCGACGAGAAGCCGTTGGTCACCGAGCGCCCTGGAGCGCAGCCCCTCAAGGTCGGTGCCGGCGAGATCGCCTTCCGGCACGTTCGCTTTCGCTATCGCGATGATGCCCGCGCCCTGGAAGGCATCGATCTCGTCGCACAGGGTGGCAGGATGACAGCTCTGGTCGGTCGCTCCGGCTCCGGCAAGTCGACGCTGCTCACCCTGGCGCCGCGCCTTTACGACCCGAACGAGGGCCGCATCGAGATCGACGGACAGGATCTGCGCGACGTCACTCTCGCCAGCCTGCGCGGCCAGATCGGTGTCGTCAGCCAGGATGTCATGCTCTTCGACGATACCGTGCGGGCCAACATCGCCTTTGGCCGGCCGGGAGCGACCGAGGCCGAGATCATGGCCGCCGCCAGGGACGCAGCGGCGCATGATTTCATCATGGCCATGCCCGATGGCTACGATACGCAGGTCGGCGAGCGCGGTTCGAAGCTGTCCGGCGGTGAACGCCAGCGTGTCGCCATCGCGCGGGCCATCCTGAAGGATGCGCCAATCCTGCTGCTCGACGAGGCGACGAGCGCACTCGACACCGAGTCAGAGCGGCTCGTCCAGCAGGCGCTCGCCCGGCTGATGAAGAACCGCACGACACTGGTGATCGCCCATCGCCTCTCGACCGTGCGCGAGGCCGATCTCATCGTCGTGCTGGAAGAGGGCCGGATCGTCGAGACCGGTAGCCATGATGCTCTGATCGAGCATGACGGCACCTATGCCCGGCTGCACCGGCTGCAATTCACCGAGAACTGAAACGCGCCGATCTCAGGGCTCGCGGGCAAGCGCGTCCACTGCGGACTGAAAGCCCTTGAACGAGAAGGGCAGCACGACGGCGCGGTTAGCACCATCCTGATAGCGAAGCTGGCCAGCCTCGCCAAAGCCGCGCCAACGCTTCAGCAGGTCGTCGCTCACGTTCACCTCGGCGAAGCAGCCGCCGGGAAGGCAGCGCTGGAAGTCGGCAAGCGTCCCCTCGTCCTTCTCTCCGAGCGCAAGGCGGATACCGGCCTTGGCGCCGAGGCTCACATTCGGCGGCACCTGCACCACGAGCTTGTAGGGTTCATTGCGCACCGGCCGCCCGAGCGCGATCAACGCCACCGGGCCGCGCTGCCCCTGCACCTCGAGCGTCTGCACGATCTCGCAGATCCGGGTCCCGACGCCCTGCTGGCAGCGATGGGTCCAGTCGCCATAGGTCGCCGTCGTATTGTCCGGCTGCGAAACGCCGCCAGGAGCGGCCGGAGCCTGTGCACTCGCGGAAGGACGCTGCGCCTGGGCAAGGGCTGCGCCACTGAAGATCACGACGGAAACGAACGCGAGAGGCCTAAGCTTCGAAATCACCTGACAAGTCCCCCTTTGACGGTAGCCATGACTTAGATGGTGGCGCGCGTTTCCACGCAAGCCGTTTGGAGCTCGCTGGGAACGGTCGTCAACATCCCGTGGCGAATGACCGGTTATGGGCGCCAGCCGGTTTCCAGCGCCGGAGCATCGGCCTGGGCCTCTTCCTTCCGAGCCTCTTCGACCACCGCGAAGAGGGCGCGCAAGGCATCGTCGACGCCCTGGCCAGACGCTGATGACAGCACGATCGGCGCGCGCTTGGCGGCCCGCTTCAGCCGCGCGACCTGCTCCTTGAGCAGCTCCGGGCTCAGGGCGTCCACTTTAGACAGCGCCACGATCTCGGGCTTCTCGGCCAGGCCCTCGCCATAGGCCTCGAGTTCCTCCCGAACGGTCTTGTAAGCCTTGCCGGCGTGCTCGCTGGTGCCTTCGACCAGATGCAGCAACACGCGGCAGCGCTCGATATGGCCGAGAAAGCGATCGCCGAGCCCATGTCCCTCATGCGCTCCCTCGATCAGGCCAGGAATATCGGCCAACACCATCTCGCGCCCATCGACCCGCACGACACCAAGGCCGGGATGCAGGGTGGTGAAGGGGTAATCGGCGATCTTCGGCTTTGCAGCGGTAACCGTGGCAAGAAAAGTCGACTTGCCGGCATTGGGGAGGCCGACAAGCCCGGCATCGGCGATCAGTTTCAGGCGAAGCCAGACCCAGCGCTCCTCTCCCGGCAGGCCCGGATTGGCATGGCGCGGCGCCTGGTTGGTCGAGGTCTTGAAATAGGCGTTGCCGAAGCCGCCATTGCCGCCCTTGCACAGAACGAAACGCTGGCCGGATTCGGTCAGGTCGGCAATCAAGGTCTCACCGTCTTCGTCGAAGACCTGCGTACCCGGCGGCACCTTGAGCACGATCGGCGGGCCATTGGCGCCGTGCCGGTCCTTGCCCATGCCGTGTTCGCCGATCCTGGCTTTGAAATGCTGCTGGAAGCGGAAGTCGATCAGCGTGTTGAGCCCCTGCACGCATTCGATCACGACATCGCCACCGCGTCCGCCGTCGCCGCCATTGGGGCCGCCGAATTCGATGAATTTTTCACGCCGGAAGGAGACGCAGCCCGCGCCGCCGTCACCGGCCTTCACATAGATCTTGGCTTGGTCGAGGAATTTCATTGCTTCTCAGTAGTGGGCCGCGGGCCGAAGGGCAATGCGGGCGGCTCACGCGGCAAGCCGTGGCGCGGCCATTTCTTCGCGAAGCGCCTGTGCAAAGCGCCGGGCCGCGAGACTAGGGCTAGGCGCGACGATGAGACCGACCGAAAGCTCGAACAGCGGTGGCAGGCCCTCGGCGGCGCCAAGCCGGCGCAGGCTCGGCGGCACCGCACTCTCGGTGATCGCCGTGACGCAGAATCCGGCCTCGACCGCGGAGATCACTCCCGCCGTATGCGAGGAGGAAAAGACCAGCCGATGCGCCCGCCCTGCCCCGGTGAGCGCCGCCAGGACACGAGGGCGCGCCCGGCAGCCTTCGGAAAATAAAGCGAGCGGCAGAACCTCCTGCAATTCCGGGCGATGACCGCGCGCCGCAACCCAGACCAGCGGCTCGCGGCGCAGCGTTTCTCCCTTTGGCCGGACCGGATCCTGCGTGATCACGGCAATATCGAACTCGCCGGCCGCAAGCGCAGGCTCGATCCGTTTCGAGAGATCGCAACGCAGTTCCAGCTCGACACGCGGATGCTCGGCCGCAAATCGTGCGATCAGCGGACGCAAGTAGGCGTCGACATAATCGTCGGGCACGCCGACGCGCAGTCGCCCCGTGGCTGCCTCGCCGCCCAGATCAGCCAGCGCTTCGCGCTCGACCGCGAGCAGGCGGCGGGCATGACCGATCAGCCTTTCGCCGGCGTCGGTCGGTGTCACCCCACGCCGCGAGCGCTCGAGCAGCTTCTGGCCCAATTGCGCTTCGAGATCCTGGATGCGGACCGAAACCGCCGATTGCGTGCGGCCGAGCCTGACGCTCGCTGCCGTGAAACCGCCGGTCTCGGCGACCGTCACCAGCATATCGAGCGCCGCCAGATCGAAATGAGTCGCCATCGCCTCGCTCCATCGGAATTTCGAATGGAACGATGAGAATAATCCGTTTTTCCGATTGAAGGAAGCACCCTATATCGCCGGCACTGCCCGTCGCGGATGACCCTGATGACCACCCCGAGCCTCGCCCTGTCACGTCCGGCTGCACCCGGCCTTGCCATGTTCGTCGCCCTGATGACTGGCGCGACCTGCATCGGCTTTTCCGGCATCTTCGTGCGCTATGCCGATGTCGGACCGGCCGCCGCCGGCTTCTGGCGCATGCTCTTTGCCCTGCCCGTGCTCGCAGCCTGGACCGCGTTCGAACAGCGCAAGCCCAGATCGGGGGCCGCGCGCTCGGGGAGCTGGTGGCCGATCGCGCTGGCCGGGTTCGCCTTCGCCGTCGACGTGACGCTCTACAATGCCTCGCTCGGCTTCACGACGATCGCCAACGCCTCGCTGCTCGGCAATCTCTCGCCGGTCGTCGTCGTCCTGGCGGCCTGGCTCCTGCTCGGTGAGAAGCCGACCGGGCGCATCCTCGGCGCGCTGTTGCTGGCGATCGGCGGTGCGTTGATGCTGGTGCTGCCGAAATTCGCGTCTTCTACGGCCGCGGCCAGTCCGGGCAGCATTTTCGGCGACAGCCTGGCGGTCGGAGCAGCCTTCTCCTACGCCATCTACATCATCGCCATTCGCCGGGCCCGGGATTTTGCCGATGCCGGGCGCATCGGCCTGATCTCCAGCGCGCTCTGCGCCGTCTTCTGCATCGCGGTCGCGATCCTGCTTGGCGAAACCATCCTGCCGCAGAGTCTACAGGGCTGGCTTGCGGTCATCGCGCTCGGACTCGTCTCGCATGCGCTGGGCCAGGGTTTGATCACGCTGGCGCTCGGCCAATACGGCGCCAGCGCCGCCTCGCTGGTGATGGTCTGGCCGGCACTGGTCAGCGTTCTCGCTGCCTGGGCGATCTTTGCCGAGCAGCCCTCGCCCGCGCAGGCCTTTGGCGGCGTGGCGATTCTGGCAGCCGTTCTGCTGGTGCGGAAGGGCTGAGATTTGCTGCCGGACCTGGCCCCGCCCCTCTGAAGCGGCCTGAGATTGCTCCCCCAGCCGCGGAGCACAGCAGGGTTCTGCGGCCCGACCTCGAAACTATAGACGCAAAGCCGCTTCCGCTCGGCTCCGTCCTGCCCGTCGTGTCCTGCCCGTCGACCCTACTCCGCCGCAAGCCGCGGCGGCGGCAGCTTTCCACTCATCGCCTTGGCGCTGGCTTCGCCGGGCGATTCCTCATCCCCCATGGGCTCCCAGGCCGATTCATCCTCCGGCTTGCTGAAGAAGCGGCCGAAGAGCCAGCTGAAACCACGGCCGATATCGTCCATCACCGTGTAGAAGGACGGCACGAAGACGAGGCTGAGCACGGTCGAGACGATCAGACCGCCGATCACCGCGATCGCCATCGGCGCGCGGAACTCGCCGCCATCGCCGACGCCATAGGCGGAGGGCAACATGCCCGCCGCCATCGCGATCGTCGTCATCACGATCGGCCGGGCCCGCTTGCGCCCGGCTTCGAGCAGTGAGGTGATCCGGTCCTTGCCGCGGGCGACCTCCTCCACCGCGAAATCGACCAGCATGATCGCGTTCTTGGTGACGATGCCCATCAGCATCAGCAGGCCGATATAGACCGGCATCGAGACCGGGTTATTGGTCGCGAGCAGCGCAATCACCACGCCGCCGAAGGAGAGCGGCAGCGAGAGCAGGATGGTCACCGGCTGGGCGACCGAGCCGAACAGCAGGATCAGCAGCGCGAAGACCAGCATCAGGCCAGTCGTCATCGCCGTGATGAAGCCCTGCACGACCTCGCCCTGGATCTCGGCGTCACCGGTGGCGGCAATCCTGACGCCCGCCGGCAGTCCGACCTCTTTGACGATCTCGTTGAAGGTATCCTGCGCGGTGCCGAGTTCGAAACCACGTTTCAGGTCGGCGCCGATCGCAGCCCGTCGGACGCGGTCATAGCGGTCGATCGAGCTCGGCCCCTCGCCGAAGCCGATATCGGCCACCGCCGTCAGCGGAATCGAGACGCCGCTCGTATTGGTGACACGCAGGGCGGCAATATTCCGGATGTCGGCACGCGCTGCCTCATCGAGCTGGACACGGATCGGCACCAGCCGGTCGCCGGCATTGAACTTGGCAAGATTGGCACCCGCATCGCCGATCGTCGCGATGCGCACCGCTTCCGAGATTGCCTCCGGCGTGACGCCGAGCGTTGCTGCCTGCTCGAGTTTCGGGGTGACGCGCAGCTCCGGCCGGCTGAGTGAGCCAGCGGTCGCGACATTGAGGTAGCCGTCGACCTGGCGCATGCGCGCCTCGATCCGGGCAACCGCCTCGTCGAGCGCATCGCCGTCCTTGGAGAGAATCGAGAACGCCATCTCGCGCTCGCCGCGCTCGTTGACATACCAGGCCCGGGCATCGGGGACGGTGGCGAGCTTCTCGGCGATGACGACCTTCAGGTCCTTTTGCTTGACCGCACGATCGCTCTTTGGCGTCAGCATGATCGTGACCGAGGCGCGCCGGACCTCGCGCTGTCCGGTCGGCGAGGCGCCACCGAGCACGAAGACATGCCTGACCTCGGGAATCGTCTTCAGCGCGTCGACGATCTGGTCGGTCGTGACGCGGGTTTCTTCCAGCGTTGCGCCCGGCGGCAACTCGACGCTGGCGACGACACGCGCAGTGTCCTCCTCCGGGAAGAAGCCCGTCGGCAGCAAGGCCGTCGCCTGGATCGAGGCGAACAGGAAGATGAAGCCGACCACCAGGGTCACATAGGCCATGTTGAATGGCAGCTTGCGCCAGCGCCCCGTCCCATCGAAACGCGGCAGCAACGGCAGGCGGATCCGCGCGAGAGTGAGCCGCAGCAAGCCGACATAGCCGCGCATGAACGGACCAGGCCTGTCATCCTCGTGCTTCACGGGTCGCATCAGATAGGCCGCCATCATCGGCGTGATCAGTCGCGCCACCAGCAGCGAGAACAGCACCGCGATGGCAACCGTCAGGCCGAACTGGCGGAAATACTGCCCGGCGATACCGCCCATGAAGGAGACCGGCGCGAAGATCGCGACGATGGTCAGGGTGATCGCGATGACCGCGAGCCCGATTTCATCGGCCGCCTCCATCGCCGCGCGATAGGGCGATTTGCCCATCTTCATATGGCGCACGATGTTCTCGATCTCGACGATCGCGTCGTCGACCAGGATGCCGGTGACGAGCGTGATTCCGAGCAGACTGACCAGATTGAGCGAGAAGCCCAGCATCTGCATCGCCCAGAAGGTGGGGATGGCCGAAAGCGGTAGTGCGATGGCGGTGATCAGCGTCGCGCGCCAGTTGCGCAGGAAGAGGAAGACGACGAGCACGGCCAGCGCCGCCCCCTCGAACAGCGTCTCCATCGCCGCCTGGTAGTTGCCATGGGTATAGGCGACGGCATCGTCGATCAGCTTCAGCTCGATCGACGGGTAGCGCTTGTTCAGCTCGTCGATGCGCGCTGCAACCACCTGCTTGACCGAGAGCTCGCTCGAACCCTTGGAGCGGAACACCGCGAAGGTGACGACGGGCTGCTTGTCCAGGCGACTGAAGGAACGCGGCTCGGAATTGGAATCCTCGACGCGGCCAAGCTCCTTCAGCCTCACCTCGCGGCCACCGGTGAGCGAGATCTTGGTCTCGGCAAGCTCTGCTACCGTACGTGCCCCGGCGAGCGTGCGAATCGCCTGTTCCTGGCCGCCAACCTCGCCGCGCCCACCGGCGAGGTCGACATTGGTCGCCCGAATCTGCCGGTTGACTTCGCCAGCCGTTGTCCCGAGCGCCAGCAACCGGTCGGGATCGAGCGAAATCCTGATCTCGCGATCGACGCCACCGTAGCGATCGACACGGCCAACGCCCTTCAGCCCCTGCAATTCGCGCGCAACGACATCGTCGACATGCCAGGAGAGTTGCTCCAGCGTCATGCCGGGCGACGATGCGCCATAGCTCAGGACCGACTGGCCCTCGACATCGATGCGCTGGATCACCGGCTCGTCGATGGTGCGTGGCAAATCCGCCCTGACCTTGGCGATGGCGTCCTTGACGTCGTTGACCGCCCGGTCGGTGTTCACCTCCAGCCGGAACTCGATCAGGGTGAGCGACTGGCCGTCGGTCAGCGTCGACATCACATGCTTGACGCCCGTGATGTTGGCGACCGCATCCTCGATGCGCTTGCTGACCTGGCTTTCAAGCTCCGCCGGCGCTGCGCCGGCCTGGGTCACTGAGACCGAGACGAAAGGCACGTCGATATTCGGCATCCGCGTGACCGGCAGTGTCGAAAACGACATCACCCCAAGCACGCAGAGCACCACGAAGAGCAGGATGGCCGGGACCGGTTTGCGGATCGACCAGGCAGAGAAATTGATGTTCATTCCGCCGGCCCCGTCAATTCGTCGCGATCGGGGTAACCGCGTCGCCGTCGCGCACGAAAGTGCCCGCGCGCGCGACCACGGTCTCGCCTTCGGCGAGACCGGAGGTGATCTCGATCCGGCCGTTTCCGGTCAGTCCCAGCGTCACCTTCTTGGTGCTGACCTTGCCGTCCTTGACGCTCTGCACCAGCGCTCCATTGCGCGAATAGGTGATGGCGGAGAGCGGTAGGGTGATGCTCGTCTTGCGCCCGGTTTCGATCACCCCGCGAGCAAAGGAGCCAAGCGCGACCGGCGGATTATCCTTAAGGGCGATTCGCACGCGCCCGAGCCGAGACGCCTTGTCGACCTGCGGTGCAATCAACCTGATCTCACCGACGAGCGGCTTCTGGGCTCCCGCCGGCGTGACTGCGACCCTCTGGCCGAGCTTAAGCGAGCTAAGTTCGACCTCCGCGACATCCGCCTCGAGTTCGATCGCACCATCGGCGATGATGCGGAAGAGGGGTTCGGTAGCGGCCAGGGGCGCCATGGCGCCAAGCTTGGCGCGGCGCTGGCTGACGATTCCGGCTGCGGGAGCCTTGATCTCGGTACGCGCGAGCTTCACGGCGATATCGCGCTCCTGCGCCTTGGCCAGCGCAAGATCTGCTGTCGCGATGGCAAGCGCATGCTGCGCCGAGTTGACGCGGGCGACCGTCGTCCTCGCCGCCGCGGACCGGAGATCGAAGGTCTCGATGCTGGCATTGCCCGAATCGCGCAGGGCCTTGGTCCGCTCGAAAGCATTCTCGGCCTGAACACGATTGGCTTCCGCTTCGCTGACCTGGGCCCTGGCCTGGGCGATCGCTGCTTCGGCACGCGCGATCTGTGCCTCGTTTTGGGTGTGAAGGACGTCAAGCGTCGTCCGAGAGAGGCGTGCCAGCACCTGGCCMGCCGTCACGCGGTCCCCCTCTTCCGCAAGGATCTCGACGAGCGCGAAGCCATCGATCTCTGGCGAAACCAGAACCTCGTCGCGCGCGATCATCGAGCCGGAGACCACGACGCTCTGCACGATTTCCGCGGTCGTGGCCGGGGTAACCGTCACGGCCGGGCCATGGGCGGGAGCCGTTGCCTGCGCGGCCGCGCTGGCTGGCGTCTGGGCCGAGGCCGAGACAGACGGCAGCAGCGCCAGGGTCAGCAGGGACAGGGCAGCCAGGCGCGTCAGCGCGAGGGGAAGCGGCAACATGGTGATAACCTTCGAATCAGTCATGGCTGATTTGTGTGTGGGGATTGCAGGCGCATTGCCTGAGCCAATCCGCGCATCGCGGTGAACATCGTCTCGGCAGCAGCTTCGGTGTCGAAATTCGGATCCAAGGCGCGCCGGCAGAAGAAGCCGTCGGCAAGCATCGACATCGCCTGCAGGAAGCGGACCTCGTCGAGATCGGCCGGCAGCTCGCCGCCGTCCTTGGCCGCGGAGACCGCGACCGTCAGGCCTGTCATGACCATGCCGTCGATATCGGCGCACATCGCCGCCATTTCCGGATTGCGTGCGGCTTCCGCCCAGATCTGCAACGCGATGATGGCCTTTTCGCGCGGCTCATCGACGAGATGCCGCCGCGCAAGTGCCTCGAGCTGGTCAAGGAGGTTGCCGGCGCGCGGATCAAGCGCCGCGAAATCTGCGACGATCGAAGCCCGGTCCCGCTCGGCCATCCCAGCGATGATCACGTCCTTGGAGGCGAAGTAGCGGTAAAGATTGCCCGGGCTCATGCCGGCCTCGGCCGCAACGTCATTCATCGTTGCGGCATGGAAACCGGCGCGCGCGAAGACGCGCTCCGCCGCATCGAGGATGCGCGAATGGCGCTCCGTCAGGGCGCGCTCGGAAGAGGCGAAGGCAAAGGGTGGTGGCAAACGAGGAATCCGAAATGAGAATGAACGTTCATTCTCATGACCTATCGTGAACTTGAAGTCAAGAAGCGTGCGCTCCCGGCGGAATCAGGGCGCCGCCATGCAAAAAACACCTGCGCGCCATGCAACCCTGGCGCATGAATTGCTTGCTCGGTCCCGCATGGAACCGCATTGTCAGTTCATGGATGGATGGTGCGCCACTGGGCGCGACCTTGGCGCGTGAGCGATCCGAAGCCCGTGATGAACGATCAGCCCTTTCGTCTCAGCGCTGCCCGCAAGCTCCGCTCCCCCCTTCGCCCCATCAGGAACAGGCCGGCACCGAAGCCTGTCCTGATCGTCCTGCACCAGGAACATTCGACCTCCGGCCGGGTCGGCCGCCTTCTGGCGGCGCGGGGGCACGCGCTCGATATCCGCAAGCCGCGCTTCGGCGATCCGCTCCCGGTGACCATGCGCGATCATGCCGGCGCCGTGATCTTCGGCGGCCCGATGAGCGCCAACGACCCCGATGATTTCGTCAAGGCCGAGATCGACTGGATCGGCACCTGCCTGAAGGAAGAGGCCCCCTTTCTCGGCATCTGCCTGGGCGCCCAGATGCTCACGCGACATCTGGGCGGCACCGTCTACACGCACCCGCAGGGCCGGGCCGAGATCGGCTATTACGATCTTGCGCTGACGGAAGCCGGGCATTCGCATGCGAGCGAGGCCGGCTTCGCCTGGCCCTCGACCGTGTACCAATGGCATCGCGAGGGCTTCGATTGCCCTAGCGGCGCCGAATGCCTCGCAACCGGGGGCGATTTCCCGGTCCAGGCCATTCGCTCGGGCCCCAAGGCCTATGGCATCCAGTTTCATCCCGAGGTGACCCCGGCGATGATGTGCCGCTGGTCGGTGCGCGCGCATGAGCGCACCCTGATGCCCGGGGCCCAGCTGCGCCATCAGCATCTCGAAGGCTGGTATCGCTATGATCCCGCCGTCAGGGCCTGGCTCGACGGCTTCCTCGACCACTGGCTGCACGTGCCGGTGGATGGAGAGACCTCCCTCGCATGACCCGTACCTCGCTTGTCCTCGGCGCCGGCATTGTCGGCGTCTCCTGTGCGCTCGCGCTGCAGAAACGCGGCTTCATGGTCACCCTGATCGACCGGCGCGAGCCCGGCAGCGAAACCTCCTACGGCAATGCCGGCGTGGTCAGCCCGACCTCCGTCGTCCCGCTCAACAATCCCTCGCTCTGGAAGAGCCTGCCGAACTATCTCGGCAACCAGCACGCTGCCGTGCGCTATCGCTGGGGCCACCTGCTGCGGAATCCCGGCTGGGTCCTGCGCTTCCTCGCCGAGACGCGCCCATCCCGTCTCGCGCCGCGCGTTGCCGCACTCCAGGGTCTGACGGCTCAGGCCCTGACCTTGCACAAGGCGTGGATGGCAGAGGCTGGAATCAGCCATCGCCTGCGTGAAACCGGTACGCTGAAGCTCTGGCGCAGCGAGGCCGGTCAACAGGCTGCCCGCACCGAGCAGCAGTGGCTCGAGGATCATGGCTTTCGTGCCGACTATCTCGATCGGCAGGCCCTTTCGGCGGTCGAGCCCGATCTCAACCCGATCTTTTCGGCCGGCCTGTGGTTGCGGGACAACGGCTCGGTCGACTGGCCGCAGGCCGTGGTCGCAGCCTATGCGGCGCTCTTCGCCGCGCGCGGCGGCAAGATCGTCCGCGCCGCCGCCTCAGGGCTCTCCAGGACACCCCAGGGCTGGCGCGCTACGACCGATTCCGGCAGCTTCGATGCCGGAATCGCCGTGGTCGCGCTCGGCCCATGGAGCACCGACCTGCTGCACCCGCTCGGGCTGAGCGTCCCGCTCAATGTCGAGCGCGGTTATCACCGCCATTACAAGGCAGGCGACGGGCGCAGCCTTTCGCGCCCGTTCTACGACGTCGAATCCGCCTACTTCCTCGCGCCGATGGAAAAGGGCTACCGTCTGACCAGCGGTGTCGAGCTCGCAAACCGGGATGCGCCTTCGAATTTCGCGCAGATCGACGCCGTCCTGCCACGGGCGAAGGAAGCATTTGACCTGACCGAGGCGACCGAAGCCACGACCTGGCGCGGAGCCAGGCCGACCCTGCCCGATTCATTGCCGATGATCGGGGAAGCGCCGCGGAATCCCGGTCTCTGGCTCGCCTTCGGCAGCCAGCATATCGGCTTTGCGACGGGGCCCGTCACCGGCGAAATCCTGGCTGCGCAGATCTGCGGCGAGAAGCCGATCGCCGATCCGGCCCCATTCGCGCCGACGCGATATCTCTGATCCCGAGGATCCGGTCGCGCGCCCAGGCGAGCCCGATATCGCCAATCAGTCTCCGGCGCATCGGGCGAGAGCCGAAGCCTCTCCCCGAAATGCGCCCAGGACGCCTAAGCCGGCGCAGGCCGTCGCGTCAGACGACCACCCCGTCGAATGAGTGGCGCCTCAGACCTGCCGCGCCACCATCATCTTCTTGATCTCTGCGATCGCCTTGGCCGGGTTCAGGCCCTTCGGGCAGGCATTGGCGCAGTTCATGATCGTGTGGCAGCGATAGAGCCGGAAGGGGTCTTCCAGGTCGTCGAGGCGCTCGCCGGTGGCCTCATCGCGGGAGTCGATCAGCCAGCGATAGGCCTGAAGCAGCACGGCAGGACCGAGATAGCGGTCGCCATTCCACCAGTAGCTCGGGCAGGACGTCGAGCAGCAGGCGCAGAGGATACACTCATAAAGGCCGTCGAGCTTCTCGCGGTCCTCCTTGCCCTGCGCCCACTCCTTCTCCGGCGCCGGCGTCGTGGTCTTGAGCCAGGGCTCGACCGAAGCGTGCTGCGCATAGAAGCGTGTGAGGTCCGGCACCAGATCCTTGATCACCGGCATATGCGGCAGCGGATAGATCGCGACCTTGCCCTTCGAGCCGCACTCATCGATGCCAGTGGTGCAGGCCAGCCCGTTCTTGCCGTCCATATTCATGGCGCAGGAGCCGCAGATGCCCTCGCGGCAGGAGCGCCGGAAGGTCAGCGTCGGGTCGATCTTGTTCTTGATCCAGATCAGCGCGTCGAGGACCATCGGTCCGCAATCCTCGCGGTCGACATAATAGGTGTCGGTGCGCGGATTCTCGCCGGTATCCGGGTTCCAGCGATAAACCTTGAACTCGGTCAGCTTCTTGGCGCCGGCCGGCTTCGGCCAGGCCTTGCCTTCGGTCAGTCGTGAGTTCGCGGGGAGATTGAATTCGGCCATCGGTCAGATCGTCCTCAATACACCCGCGCCTTGGGCTTGATGTACTCGATATCGTTCGAGAGCGTGTAGGTATGAACCGGGCGGTCGTCGAGCGTGACGGTCCGCTTCTCGTCGTCGATCCAGGACAGGGTGTGCTTCATCCAGTCCTTGTCGTCGCGTTCCGGATAGTCCTCGCGGGCATGGGCGCCGCGGCTTTCCGGTCGGTTCAGCGCCGAATCCATGGTGACGACGGCCTGCGTGATCAGGTTGTCGAACTCGAGCGTCTCGACCAGATCCGAATTCCAGATCAGCGAACGGTCGGTGGTCGCGATGTCGGAGGCACCGGCCCAGACCTCGTGGATCAGCTTGTGGCCTTCCTGCAGCGTTTCGCCGGTGCGGTAGACGGCGCAGTTGTCCTGCATCGTCTTCTGCATGCGGTTGCGCAGCTCCGCCGTCGGGGTGCCGCCCGAGGCATTGCGGAACTTGTCGAGGCGGGTCAGCGCGAGATCGGCCGAGGACTTCGGCAGCTCGGGCTGCTTTTCGCCCGGCGTCACGATTTCGGCGCAGCGCAAGCCGGCGGCACGTCCGAAGACGACCAGATCGATCAGCGAGTTCGAGCCGAGGCGGTTGGCGCCATGCACCGAGACGCAGGCCGCTTCGCCGATCGCCATCAGGCCAGGCACCACGGTATCGGGATTGCCGTCGACCTTGGTCAGCACCTCGCCATGATAGTTCGTCGGGATGCCGCCCATGTTGTAGTGCACCGTCGGCAGGACCGGGATCGGCTCGCGGGTGACGTCGACACCGGCGAAGATCTTGGCGCTCTCCGAGATGCCCGGCAGGCGCTCGTGCAGGATCTTCGGGTCGAGATGGTCGAGATGCAGGTAGATGTGGTCGCCGTTCTTGCCGACGCCGCGTCCGCCACGAATCTCCATGGTCATTGAACGCGAGACGACGTCGCGAGAAGCCAGATCCTTGGCGGAGGGAGCGTAACGCTCCATGAAGCGCTCGCCCTCGGAATTGGTGAGATAACCGCCCTCGCCGCGAGCCCCCTCGGTGATCAGGCAGCCGGCGCCATAGATGCCGGTCGGGTGGAACTGCACGAACTCCATGTCCTGCAGCGGCAGGCCGGCACGCAGCACCATGCCGCCACCGTCGCCGGTGCAGGTATGGGCCGAAGTCGCCGAGAAATAGGCGCGGCCATAGCCGCCGGTCGCCATGATCGCCATCTTCGAGCGGAAGCGATGCAGCGTGCCGTCATCGAGCTTGAGCGCGATCACGCCGCGGCAGACGCCATCCTCGTCCATGATCAGGTCGATGGCGAAATATTCGATGAAGAACTCGGTGTTGTAGCGCAGCGCCTGGCCATAGAGCGTGTGCAGCATGGCGTGGCCGGTGCGGTCGGCGGCAGCGCAGGTGCGCTGGGCCGGAGGACCGTTGCCGAAATCGGTGGTCATGCCGCCGAAGGGACGCTGATAGATCTTGCCGTCCTCGGTGCGCGAGAACGGCACGCCCCAATGCTCGAGCTCATAGACGGCCGCCGGCGCATTGCGCACGAGATACTCGATCGCATCCTGGTCGCCGAGCCAGTCCGACCCCTTGACGGTGTCGTACATGTGCCACTGCCAGGTGTCCTTGCCCATGTTGCCAAGCGAAGCGGCAACGCCGCCCTGCGCCGCGACGGTGTGCGAGCGGGTCGGGAACACCTTGGAGATACAGGCAGTCCTCAGGCCCGCCTGCGAGCAGCCGACCGTCGCGCGCAGTCCCGCGCCGCCGGCGCCGACAACCACGACGTCGAAGGTGTGATCGGTGATCGGATAGGCCTGGCCTGTATAGGCCGGGACCGATTGGGCTCTGGTGATCGCCATCGGGTTCAGCCTCCGAAAGAGAGTTTCAGGATCGCGAAGACGCAAGCTGCGCCGATCGCGATCGCAAAGAAGGTGTTGGCCATCACGGCGAGGATCTTCAACCCTTCGTGGTGGACATAGTCCTCGATCACGACCTGCATGCCGAGACGCATATGGACCGCGCCCGACAGGGTGAAGAGCAGCATCAGGATCGCGACCAGCGGGTGCGAGAGCGTCGCGACAGCAGCCGCATAGGGCTTGCCGAAGAGCGAGATCACAACGCCGAGGAAGATGATCGTCAGAAAGACGTTCGCCACGGCGGTGACGCGCTGCAGCCAGAAATGGCCGGTGCCGGACTTGGCCGAGCCGAGACCGCGAACGCGGCCGAGCGGGGTACGCATGGAAGAATTTGACGACATGACGAAACTCCTCAGCGCATCGCGTAGGCGACGATCCAGAGCAGGATCGTCAGGCCCGCCGAGACGAAGACGCTGTACTTCGCCATATTCATGCGCGTCTCGGGGTCGTAGCCGTACCCCATGTCCCAGACGAAATGGCGCAGGCCGCCGACCATGTGGTGCAGCAGCGCAAAGGAATAGCCGAACAGCACGAGGCGCCCCAGGAAGGAGCCGGCGATCGCCTGAGCCGTTTCATAGGCCCCCGGCCCCGAGGCGGCGGCCACGAGCCAGGCGGCGATGAGGACCGTGCCGGCATAGAGCGCCGAGCCGGTGACGCGATGCGCGATCGACATCGCCATGGTCCAGGACCAGCGGTAGATTTGCAGATGCGGCGAAAGCGGGCGCGCGATCGGTTTGGTTTGGGCCAAGGTGAACTCTCCGACTCTGCGGCCCGCCGGGGGCCCGATCCATTTGGGAATGGTTCTAGAGTGATTGGCTCTCTATAGAAACCGTTCCCGCGCTGCAATGCGAGGCAGCGAATCGGTGGTTACATAAATCTCAATCTGTAACTTTATGCTTACGCGTCAGCGCGGCAACAGCACCCAATAATCGAGATCGAGGATGACACCACCGGCATATTGATCGCCCAGCTTCAAGGGGTACTCCCCGCAAGGCAGGTTCTTGGTCGCGACGAGACGCAGACGCAGGGCGCCGACATCGCTGCGGCCCGGCAACTCGGCCTTCTCCAGCACCTCGCTCCAGGCATAGACCGTATCGCCCGCGAAAAGTGGCGCGACATGCCTGCCACCATTGATCGCCGCGATGTGAAGGCCGTTTCCGAGACCGTTGTACGATAGGGCACGGGCCAGGCTGATGACATGGCCGCCATAGATCAATCTCTTGCCGAAACGCGTCTCGCGCGCGCCGTAGGCGTCGAAATGCACCTTTGCGGTGTTCTGGTAGAGACGGGTGGCAAGCTGATGCTCGGCTTCCTCCACGGTCATGCCGTCGACATGGTCGATGCGTTCGCCGACCGCATAATGGCCCCAGCGAAACGCCGAGCCCGCGAGCGCATCGTCATAGGCGGTGAGATCCAGTGTCGGGCAGCCCTCGCCAAGCTCTTCGGGAGCGACGACCTTCGGAAGTTCGGGCACCTGCTCGGCATGCGCCGGGGCTCCCGGTTCGCGTTTGCGCACCAGCACCCAGCGCGCATAGCTCAGCACGATTTCGCCCAGTTGGTTCCGGCCGATCGAGCGGACATAGACGATGCCGGCATCGCCCGCCGAGGTCTGCTTCAGGCCGATCACCTCCGAGGTGGTCGACAAGGTGTCGCCCGGATAGACCGGCCTGAGGAAGCGCCCATCCGCATAGCCGAGATTGGCGACGGCATTCAGCGAGACGTCCGGCACCGTCTTGCCGAAGACGATGTGGAAGACCAGCAGATCGTCGACCGGCGCCGCGGGATATCCGACCGCGCGTGCAAAACTGTCCGAAGACTGGACCGCGAAGCGCGGCCCATAGAGCGCCGTATAGAGCGAGACGTCGCCGCTGGTCACGGTCCGTGGCGTGGCATGGACGATCGTCTCGCCCAGCCGGAAATCCTCGAAAAAGCGGCCAGGGCTGGTTTTGGAAGCGGGCAGCGTCGCAGTCTGGGACATCGGCGTCTCGCGTCTGGTCGGGCAGGCGGATTGTGCGCCGCCGTGAGAGCCTGCGTCCAGCCCCGTGCCGCTGCGACGATGGGGTAATGCGCACGCCCGGAATGGTCGGCCGAGCGACGACCATTCATCGAACGAGCCTCGCGGCCCTCCGTCGCGCCGCGACAGGAAGAGGCGCGCAGCCTAGGCTACAATCGCCTGCAGCTTGGCGAGATCGACATTCGCGCCGCAGACCAGAACGCCCAGGCGCTCGCCCGGAGCCGGCTTGTAGGCTCCCGAGATCAGCGCGCCGAAGGCGGCCGCGCCACCGGGCTCGACGGCCAGCCGGAAATCGCGCCAGAGCCGCGCCTGCGCCTCGGTGATGGCGGCATCCGGCACGAGCGCAACGTGATCGACCGTGTCCTTGCAGGCGTCATAGACCAGCTGGCCGACATTGCGGGCGCCGAGCGAATCCGCGGCCACCGAGGCGACATCGACCGCGACCGGTCCCTTGGCTTCGAGCGCCGCCTGCAAGGCACGCGAGCCCGCGGGTTCGACGCCGACCACCTTGACCTTCGATCCCGCGAACCAGGAGGCGACTCCCGAGATCAACCCGCCGCCACCGACTGCGACAAGCACCGTATCGAGATCGGGCTCCTGCAAATCCCACTCGCGCCCGAGCGTGCCCTGACCGGCGATGGTCTCGACCGCGGCGAAGGGATGGATCTTGAGCGCGCCGTTTTCCGCGACGAAGCGATCGCAGGCAGCCTGCGCATCGTCATATTGCGCGCCGCCGACCACGGCCTCCGCGCCGAAGCGCCGGATCGCCTCGATCTTGGCCGCGGGCGAAATCTCCGGCACGAATATCGTCGCCTTCACGCCGCGTTCGCGCGCCGCATAGGCCACCGCCGCACCGTGGTTGCCCCCGGATGCAGCAGAAACCCCTGCAGCAGGCACCGGCAGGGACAGCAGGTTGTTGAAGGCGCCGCGCGTCTTGAAGGACCCCGCATGCTGCAGGCATTCGAGCTTGAGCGAGATGTCCCCCACGGACCCGAGCGCCCCCTTGCCCAAGCGCATGATCGGCGTCACGCGAGCATGGCCGGCGATGCGCGCGGCAGCCGCCTCGATCATGGAATGGGACACCGGACGGTCGGACATGGCGCGATCCTGATAGGCTGGGCGATCCGGCGCGAAGGTCCAGATCGCGATGGGAAGCCCGTGGCTATCGCGTCCCGGCGGATCGGGGAAGGGCTTTCCACGCCCGCCCCGGATGTGCCTGGCGACGATCAGCGCCGCGAACGCATCCAGCATATCGTCTGCAGCAGCTCCCCGCGGCGGCCGTGCGTGAACGCTCTCGACCGGCAAGCCTGCCGCGATCAGAAGTGCCCGTCGTTCGGCCATGCCCTCGGGGTTGATCGCCCCTCGGACCTTCTTCGGGCTCAGAAGAGGAGCGCCGCGCATCGTCCGAAAGGCAAGTTCGGGATGGGTTTCATAGACGTGCTCGCGCCACACCGGCTCCTGCCTCAACAAGCCGTCGATCTCCCGGATCTTTGGGAACAGAAAGAAGCCCTGCTTGGAGACCTTGCGCGGTGGCTCGGAGGTCCCGACGGCCACGCCGCAAGCCTCCAGATACTCTGCAGCCTGGACTGCCGAGCGCGAGGGAATGGAGAACACCGAGGATTGCCGCTCGCCGAGCAGGCTGCGCACCGCCTGCTCGGGGCCACGTCCGGAGCCGACAATCCGGTCCGGCAGGCCGATCGGCATATCGACCGCCACGAGATCGGGCGGCGCCGATCCCGCAAAGAGCTCGGAGAAATGCGAGATCACGCGCAACTGCGGACGCAGGGGCGTAGCGTCGCCCAGGATCGCAGCGATCCAGCCCGCCTTGCAGCCGTCGACGCCGGCGATCCAGCCCATTCGCCCCCCTCTTCACCTTTCGATGAACTGTCGTTGCATTGCAGTCACGTCTAGTGTGCACTGCAGCGAAATTCGATCAGCCGTCGTTAAGGAGTATCCCATGACAGCGATCCGCCCACGCCGCAGCGTCCTGTATATGCCTGGTTCGAATGCCCGTGCGCTCGAAAAGGCTCGCGAGATTGCCGCCGATGCGCTGATCCTCGATCTGGAGGATGCCGTCGCCCCGGATTCCAAGGACATGGCGCGCGAGCAGGTCTGCGCCGCGGTGAAGGCCGGAGGCTATGGTCGGCGCGAACTGGTCATTCGGGTGAACGGCGTCGACACGCCCTGGTTCGAAGCGGACCTCGCCGCAGCGACCGAGGCCAGGCCCGACGCGATCCTGATCCCGAAAGTGTCGGCCCCCGAAACCTTGATCGAGATCGGCCACAAGCTGACCGGCCTTTGGGCAGATCCGGCCATCCGGATCTGGGCGATGATCGAAACGCCGCTCGCCGTCCTGGACGCGGCGCGGATTGCCTCGGCGGCGAAGGATCCCTCGACGCGGCTCGCCTGCTTCGTGATGGGCACGAACGATCTCGCCAAGGAAACCCGCGCTCGCTTCGTGCCTGGCCGTGCGCCGATGCTGCCTTGGCTGGTGACGGCCATCCTCGCCGCCCGTGCCCATGGCATCGACATCGTCGACGGCGTCTACAACGATCTCAAGAACGAGGATGGCTTTGCGGCCGAATGCGCGCAGGGCCGCGATCTCGGCTTCGATGGCAAGACGCTGATCCATCCCTCACAGGTCGCTGCGGCCAACGCCGCCTTCGCGCCGGATGATCATGAGCTTGCCCGCGCCAAGGCGATCATCACCGCCTTCGAACAGCCGGAGAATGCCGACAAGGGCGCGATCCAGCTCGACGGCCGCATGGTCGAGCGGCTTCATGCCGAGATGGCCAGGCGCGTCGTGGCGCTGAGCGAGGCGATCGCGGCGTAACCTGCGCGATGCCCGGCCTTGCGCCGGAGGCCCGTATTGATCGGGGTAACGGGACGAGATCATGGCCGGGACAGGCCCGGCCATGATGGAGAATACCGGGCGTCTGCCCTCAGCCCTTGGCCTTCTTTGCCCGCTCCATCGCCTCGACGATGAGCTGCTTTGCCTTGGTGGCGTCACCCCAGCCGGTGAGCTTCACCCATTTGCCGGGCTCGAGATCCTTGTAGTGCTCGAAAAAATGCTGGATCTGGTCGAGCGTGATCTGCGGCAGGTCGGTGTAGTTGTGCACGTTCTCGTAGCGCTTGGTGAGCTTGGGCACCGGCACGGCGATGATCTTCTCGTCACCGCCGCCCTCGTCCTCCATCATCATCACGCCGATCGGCCGGACCGCGATGTAGGAGCCGGGAATCAGGGGGCGTGTATTGGCGACCAAGACATCGCAGGGGTCGCCATCCTCGGACAGCGTATGCGGGATGAAACCGTAGTTCCCGGGATAACGCATCGGGGTGTAGAGGAAGCGATCGACGAAGAGCGTGCCGGCTTCCTTGTCCATCTCGTACTTGATCGGCTCGCCACCAATGGCCACCTCGATGACCACATTGACTTCGTCGGGCGGATTCTTGCCGATGGAGATGGCATCTAGGCGCATGGGTCATACCTGTTGAGACAAAAAACTGGCGCGCCTTATGCGCGCTGTAGCGCAAAAGTCCAAGCCCGACCTTTAGGCGGACGGGGCATCAGGGTTTGCGCATGGCACTTCCCACTGATATCGGGCTGCAGATGATCAAGGATGGAACTTTGTGGTGTTGAACCTGCTGCGCCGCAACGATCAGCGTTATGCGCGGCGAATGGCCCGCATCGCGCGCTGGGACCGGCCGCTTACCGGCCGGGTCGACCGGCTGCGCGCCTGGGCCAATATGCTGCTGGTCGATCATGGCATCTTCCGCCTGGCCTATCTCAATGCCCACCGGGTCACGCCGCGCCTTTGGCGCGCCGCCCAGCCCGCGCCCACCGACGTCGCCTGGTTCGCCCGCCAGGGCGTCAAGACGATCGTCAACCTGCGCGGCGGTCGCGAGCACGGCGCCTGGCCGCTGCAGCGCGAAGCCTGCGAACGCCACGGCATCGCACTGGTCGAATTCGTGCTGCGTTCGCGTGGTGCACCTGACCGCGAGACGATCCTCGGCTCCAAGGCCTTCTTCGAGGGCCTGAAGGAACCTGCGCTGGTGCATTGCAAATCGGGCGCGGACCGGGCTGGCTTTTTCTCGGCGCTCTATCTGCTGGTGCACGAGAACCGCCCGCTCGACGAAGCCATGAAACAGCTCTCGTTGCGCTACGGCCATTTCCGCTTCGCCAAGACCGGGATCCTCGACGCGTTCTTCGAAGCCTATGCCCGCGAGGGCGAGGCCAAGGGCATCGCCTTCCTCGACTGGGTCG
Organism: Allobosea sp. 05T439; assembly: GCF_056396005.1. Lineage (NCBI taxonomy): Bacteria > Pseudomonadati > Pseudomonadota > Alphaproteobacteria > Hyphomicrobiales > Alloboseaceae > Allobosea > Allobosea sp. 05T439. Next base: position 57,032 of record NZ_JBFTKP010000019.1, read on the forward strand.
AGCGCAGCTACGATCCCGAGGCGCTCGAGAGAGACTTCAAGACCGGCTTTCTGTCTTCGCTGATCGCCGACCGCCTGATCCGGCGCGAGTAGACCTGCTCAACGCGCCGCACGCGGCAGGGCAGGAGCGCCCCCCATCCGCGTCCAGGTAAACTGGATATGCGCCATCATGCGCGCGAACGAAACGCATCCGATCGCGGTGAGCAGCGCCACCGACAAAGTCCCGAACCACCACATAACCAGCGCGGCACCGGCCAGCGAAACCGCATTCGTCATCATCTGCCGTCGCGGATACAGCGACAGTGAACCGATCTCGTGCAGCGGTCCGACCAGGGTACTGCAGCCATAGAACAGCGAGAGCAGCGCCATGGTCTCGCCGACCCCTTCCCATTGCGTGCCCTCGAGCACGTAGTCGGCCCCGAGTGCGACGATGGCGACGCCGGCGAAGAGCACGACGACAATGGCAACCATGCCCATGGTGATCCGACGGGCCCAATGTTGCCGATCCGCTCCCTCGCGCTTGCGCAGATCATTCATCGCCAGCGGCGTGACCGCCGCGTTGAATAATTGCATCGGCATTTCCAGCAGGCGCATGGCAAGCGCGACATGCGCCGCCAGAAGGGCGTTGCCGGCGAAGGGCAACGCCAGCAGCGGCGCCACCATGAAACCGAAGGACAGCAGCGCCGAGGGCAGCAGATAGGTCGGCGCCGTGCGCCAGCGTATCGCCGACTCCATCAGTTCTCGGTGCGACCAGCAGCGCAGCCTCACGAAGCCGATCAGCGCCTTGTGACGGCGCCAGACCAGGTAGATCGCAGCCATTGCGTGGCCGAAGGCATCGGCGGCGAACAGCGCAAGCGCCGTCGGGCCGAGCGGCCAGATCAGCAGGATCATCATGGCCGGCTGGACGATCGCCTGCACGACATTGCTGTTGCCGATCGTCGTGAAATCACCCTCGGCGGTCGCCTCGGCGGTCATCAGCCTGATGGCCGCACGGCTGGCCAACGAAATCAGGAAGAGCGCACCAAAGCCGCGCAGGACCCAGCCCGCGGACGCCGCGAACAGAATTGCCGCAGTCATCCCGGCAAGGAAAACCATTCCCGCAGCGAAGGCCAGTCGAAACGCCCTGCCGAGACGCACCCTGTCATTGCTCTGAAAGAACACGGCCTCGAAGCGCAGCAGAACTGCGATCGCGACGAAATTGGCCAGCGCCGAAAAGATCGCGAAATCCGCGAAAACCTTGGGTGGGCACAGGGCCGCTGCGAAGAGCAGGCCCCATACCGAAAGAATCCGCGCCTGGACGAAGCGCAGCGCCAGCATCAAGCCGTTGCGGAGACCGGTGCGCCTGACGGGAGAGCCATCGGCCGCGATCGGCTCGGCCGGAACGGGCGCCGACGCGGCCGCTGCAAAGCCGCCCCTGTCCAGTGCGAGTTGCGCAGCCATATCCACGTCCCCGGTCGGGATGTCGGGCAGGTCGTCTTCGCTCGACCGGGGGCCGTGGCGCTCGCCTGCCGGAGTTCGCTCGCGATCAACCCCTTCGATCACGTCGCTTCACTCCGCAGGCTGCACGCTGCGCCGGTATGGTTAACGCACGGTAAATTTGCAGGCACTTTCGCTGGTCGCGCCGGGGAGGGTTCTCGCTACCATGCGAGCTGTGGCGGAAAAGTGGCAAAACCCGTCATTTATCAGCGTTCTAACTGAGCTCCATTGTCATCTGAGGACGTCCCGGTCAGTGTTTCCCTCGCAGCTTGAGAGGCTTGATCCCATGACGCGCGCCCCCATCCACCTCGATTTCCTGAATGCGCTGGACGTCGAGGCACTAGGGTTGACCGACCCGCAGATCATCTCCGCAGTGGAGGCTGGGCTTGCGGCGCAAGGACGCGGGGAAACCGTGATCGAACCGCGCATGCACCTGATTCCAGGCGGCAGCAGTGGTCATTTCAACGTGCTGAGGGGCGCGTTTCGAGCGCCGATCAACCTGGCGGGCGTCAAGGTGATCGGGGACTTCGTCGACAACTACAAGGAGGACTTGCCCTCGGAGCTTGGCCTGCTCCTGTTGATGGACCCGTCCAATGGCGTGCCCAGGGCCATCATCGACGGGAGCCATCTCACCGATATGCGCACCGGCGCAGTCACAGCCATCGGCGCGAAATACCTTGCGCGCAAGGCTGCCAAGGTGCTGGGGCATATCGGAGCACGCGGCACGGCCTACTGGAACGTACGCCTGCTCGACTCGCTGTTCGACTTCGACGAGATCCGGGTGCATTCCCGCCGACAGGAAAGCCGCGAGGCTTTCGGAGCACGGCTCACAGCTGATCTCGGCAAGCCCGTCATCGTGACCGAAGACTGGCGCTCCTGCGTCGACGGCGCCGATATCGTTGTCGAAGCCTCGCGCCTCGATGCTCCCGAGCCGCTGCTGAGGACGGACTGGATCAAGCCGGGCGCTTTCGTCGTGCCCTACGGCACGATGAGTGCCGTCGAGCTTTCGCTGACCGATATCATGAGCAAGCTCGTCGTCGACGATTGGGGCCAGTGCCGATCGGGCCAGTTCGGCGCGCTACGTGCCCATGTCGAGGCCGGCAAGCTTTCGGAGGCGACCCTTCATGCCGAGATGGGCGAAATCGTCGCCGGGCTGAAGCCCGGCCGCGAGAGTGACGACGAAACCATCCTGTTCTGGCATCGCGGGCTCTCGCTCTCCGACATCGCGCTTGGCCATTTCATGCTGGAGAAGGCCGGGCGCATGGGGATTGGCCAGAGGCTGCGTTACGCCTGATGAACCCTGCCACACCGCACCTTGTCGCCAATGCGCGGATGTATGCCGTCAACCCGGCGGTTCATGCTGCCTGGACCGATCTCTTCGCCTGGATCTCAAGCCGGTCGGGGGTGCCGCTGACTGTCGTCGACCATGCCGCACCGGCTCCATTGGAGGACCTCTGGCGACGCGGCGATCTCGGCCTCGCCTTCATCTGCGGCTACCCCTTCGCAAGCGGTCGCTTTCCCGTGCAGCCGATCGCGGCTCCGATCCCGGCCGCAGCGCTTGCGGGCGGGCGGCCCTTCTATGCAACTCATCTCGTCACCCGCGCCGAAAGCCCGATCGCCACGCTCGCCGGGAGCTTCGGTCAGCGCCTTGGCTGGACGGTCGAGCACTCCCAGTCCGGGTTCAACGCCTTGCGCAGCCACCTGCTCCCCCATTGGAAGGCCGGGCCGTTGTATCGGCAAAGCATCGGCCCGCTTCTGACGCCGCGCCGGGTGATTGCCGCGTTGCTCAACGACGAAATCGATATTGGTCCGCTCGACTCGTATTTTCACGACCTGTTACTCGCGCATGAGCCTGAAACCGCTGCACGGCTGCGGACCATCGAGACGACGCTCCCAAGGCCGATGCCGCTCCTGGTCGCCTCGGACACGCTGGACGCGGCCCCGCTTGCAAACCTTCGCGATGCGCTGCTCGACGCAGCAGCCCAGCCTCAGGCGCAGGCTTTGCTGGCTCGCCTTAAGCTCTCCGGTTTCGCAGCCATAGAACGCAGCAGCTATGACGTGCTGCTCGAGGATGCACGCAGCGCGGAAGCCGCCGGATATGGTCGGCCGGGCTAGGGTTCGGCCGGGCGCCCGGCACTGCGCGCCCGGATCGCCGCAAGCGTGATACGCCCGAGCGGCCGGCTGTCGCCATCGACGATGGTCGCCCCGTCTCGCCCCTCGGTCAGAAGCGCGGAGAGCACGTTGCGCAGATTGGCCGATGCCGGAAGCCGCAGGTCGGAAACCTCTGGCGCTCCCTCTTCGACCGCATCTGCGGCGCTGACCAGAGAGAGGCGCCGTAGCGCGGCGTCAGCACCGACGAAATCGGCGACGAATGCGTCAGCCGGAGCCGCCAGCAGGCGGTCGGGTGTGTCATACTGCACTAGGCCGCCATCCTTCATGATGGCGACGACATCGCCCATGCGGATCGCTTCGTCGATGTCATGGGTGACGAAGATCACCGTCTTCTTCAGCCGGCGCAGGATCGCAACGAACTCCTCCTGGAGGCGTCCCCGCACCACGGGATCGACCGCACCGAACGGCTCGTCCATCAGCATGACCGGCGGGTCGGCAGCCAAGGCGCGCGCAACCCCGACACGCTGGCGCTGTCCGCCGGAGAGATGGCGCGGGTAGCGCGCCAGGAACTGCTCGGGCTCCAGCCCGACGAGTGCCAGCATCTCCTCCGAGCGCGACCTGATCTTCTCCGCCGGCCAGCCCAGCAGTTTGGGCACGGTCGCGACATTCTCGGCGATGGTCATGTGCGGGAACAGGCCGACCTGCTGAATGACATAGCCGATGCGGCGGCGAAGCAGCACCGGATCGGCCTGGGTGACATCCTCACCCCCAACGATGATCCGGCCGGAACTCGGTTCGATCAGCCGGTTCACCATCCGCATTGTCGTGGTCTTGCCGCAGCCGGATGGGCCGATCAGCACGCAGGTCCGGCCTTCGGGCACAGAAAGATCGAGGCTGTCGACCGCGGGACGCGCGATGCCTGGGAAGAGCTTGCTGACATTCTCGAGACGGATCATCAGGCCCCCATTCGCGCGGAACGCGTCATGGCGCGCTCGACGCTCGCAAAACCGATCTCGACCAGCAGCGCGAGCAAGGCGACCGCGACCGCTCCGGCAATCAGCTGCGGAAAATTGAAATTCGCCATGCCGGCAGTGATCAGTTCGCCGAGACCGCCGCCGCCGATGAAGGCCGCGAGCGTCGCCGCCGAGACGACCTGCACGGCGGCCGTGCGGATGCCCGCAAATATCACCGGCAGCGCCAGCGGGATCTCGATCCGCGTCATAACCTGCGCATCCGAAAGTCCCTGCCCGCGCGCCGCCTCGACGATGTCGCGGTCGACTTCGCTCAGGCCCGTATAGGTGTTGAGCAGCAGGGCCGGCAGGCCGTACAGCGTCAGCGCCACCACAGACGGCAGGAAGCCGGTGCCGAGCAGGGGCAGCATGATGACGAGCAAGGCCAGGCTCGGCACGGTGCGCAGGATGTTGACGATCGCGATCGCCGAATTGGCGAAGCTGCGATGACGCGTCAGCGCAAGTCCGAGCGGCAGTGCGATCAGCACCACGGCGAGAAGCGCCACGCCCGAAAGCCAGAGATGATTCTCGACCGCTGTCCAGAAGATGCGGGGATTGGCGGAGATCCAGCCGAGCATCAGGCGCCCTCCGCCTGGGCCGCCCGCAGGCCGAGCTCGAGCCGACGCAAGATCTCGTCGCAGGCGATGGCAAGCAGCGAGGTCATGATCGCGCCGACCACGACCTTCTCGCCGAAATCCTGGGTGATGCCCTGGAAGATGATGTCGCCAAGGCCGCCGGCATTGATGAAGGCGGCCACGGTCGCGACCGAGACCATGGTGACGACCGTGATGCGGATGCCGGCGATGATCACCGGCAACGCCAGCGGGAGCTCGATGGCGAAAAGCCGACGCCAGCGGCCATAGCCCATGCCGTCGGCGGCATCCAGAATCTCGGGCGCGATCTCGCGCAGGCCGGTTGCCGTGTTCCGGATGATGATCAGCAGGGCATACATCACGAGCGCAACGATCGCCGGGCCAAAGCCCAGCCCGAGGATGGGAATCAACAGCGCAAAGATCGCCAGTGCCGGCACCGTGTAGAGGGCGCCCGAAATCAACAGCACGACGAGGTAGAACGTCGGCCGCCGCGCCGAGATGATCCCGAGCGGCAGGCCGATGACGAGCGAGATCGCGAGCCCGATGCCAACGAGCTGGATATGCTCCCAGAGCGCGATCAGCAGGCGGTCGTAATTCTCAATGATCCAGGTCATGCCGGCAGGTCCGAAAACGCTGCGGCAAGCTCTCCCGCCGCCAGGCGTTCGGCCAGCGCCTCGAACTCGCGCCCCATCGGCCGGTCATCGTCGAGCCGGGCGACATGGGCGCGGACGAAGCCAAGTGCGAGAGTGGTGCCGACGCCGAGCCTGATGCCCTCGCGCTGCTCGGCGGCCTCGGCGGCCACGACGAGTTCGATCGCAGCAAGCCGCGCCAGGTGCTCGGCGATCATCGCCGTCTTTGCGACGATGCGCGGCGTCATCGGCGCGTAATCCTCGACACCATCGGCAACCGGCATGGTCATCGGGCCGAGCGGCAGGGCGAGATGGCGGATCTCCGCTTCCAGGGCTGCGGTCGTCTTCTGCGTGGTCGCAAACCCCGCATGCGTGCCGCCATGGCGTGTCAGGAAGCGCGGCAACCCGCTGGACGCAGGCGACATCAGCTTGGTGATACGGAACGCCGAGATCGTCGCGGCGTGGGCGACTGCCAGTCCGAGCCCCTCGAGCGCGAGTGCAAGAGCCGTCGTGTCGAAATTGACGGTCGAACGCAGGACATCCTCGGTGATCAGCACCGCCGGGCTGTCGCCGGCCCCGTTGAGCTCGACTTCGACGAGCGCCCGCGCCGTATCGAGCGCGGCGGATGCGGCTCCGTTCACGGGCGCCAGGCAGCGAAAGGACAGCGGGTCCTGCACGCGCCTGGCAGCGCCTTCATCAAGGAGATCGCTGCCGGCCAGGAGTTCGCGCAACTTCGCCGCGCCAGTGACATGGCTCGGCACCGGCCGAAGCGCGACCAGATTGCTGCCGATGGGCGAGAGATTGGCGCGGTAAGCCTCCAGCGAGAGTGCGCCTGCTGCCGTCAGCGCCTGCAGCGCCATGGTCATGGCGCGAAGCGCGAGCGCAGCCAGGCCCGCGCTCTCGGCATTGGCATTGAGCAGCGCGAGCCCGTCCTTCGGCCCCAGGGCCGGAAGCGCTATGCCGGCCAGGCGCATGGCCTCGGGGCCGGGGCGAATCCGCCCGTCGAACTCGGCCTCGCCTTCCCCTGTCAGCGGCAGAAAGAGCTGGGCCAGCGAGCTGAGGTCGGCCTCACCCAGCGAGCCGATGCGCCGGACGACAGGATGAACCCCGGAATTCAGCATCGCAGCGAGCGTCCCGACAAGGCCCGGCGAGATGCCCGACGCGCCCTGCGCAAGACCGGCAAGCCGCGCCAGCAGCACGGCCCGCACCTCGCCCCGTGACAGGCAATGCCCGACCCCGACGGCCCGCGCCCGAACGGCCCGCTGCTGGAAGGCAGCAATCTGATCCGCCGCCAGCCGCGTATCGACCGCAGCCCCGAGGCCCGTCGTCAAGCCGTAGACGGCCTCGCCGCGTTCGAGGCTGCGCTCGACCACCGCGCGAGCCCCGCTCAGCCGCTCATGCAACGCGGGAGCCAGCATGATCTGCGCAGCATCATGCGCGACGGCATGGACCTGTTCGATCGAAAGCGGCCCGGCACCGATGACGACGGCGGGGGCCGCTTGCACCAGCTCCATCCGCAGACCGCCCGCCTTAGCGGACAAGACCCTTGGCTTTCAGGAAGGCGGCGGCGACGACGCGCGGCTCCTTCTTGTCGACCTCGACCTGTCGGTTCAGCTCCTGCATCGTCGCATTGTCGAGCGCCGCCCCGACCTTCTCGAGGATCTCGACGACCTTGGCATTGCCGGCAATCTCCGGACGCACGACCGGGGCGAGGAAATAGGGCGGGAACAGCGACTTGTCGTCGTCCAGGGCTACGAACTTCTCCGCCGCGATCTGCCAGTCGGTGGAGAAGCCGTTGGCGATGTCGACCTGCTTTTGGTTCAGCGCCTCGTAGCGCAGCCGGAGCGCAGCGAACTGCTTGAACTCGGCAAACTCGGCGCCATAAACCTCCTTGAGACCCGCGATGCCATCACGGCGGTCGACGAATTCGGTACCGGCACCGAGCCGGAGCTTGGACGAGACCTTGCCGAGATCTGTCAGGGTCTTGAGGTTGTATTCCTTCGCCGTCTCCGGCCGCACCACGATGGCATAGCCGTTATTGATGCCGGAAGGCTTCAGCCAGGTCAGGTTGAACTCCTTCTCGTAGAAGGCCTTGACCATGCCGCGCACCTTCTCCGGGTCGGTTTCGGTCACGCCCTGGGCCTTCATCACGGCGTTGAGGCCGGTCCCGGTATATTCCGGATAGAGATCGATCGCGCCGCTCTTCAGGGCCTCATGCGCCACCAGCGTGCCACCGAGATTGATCTTGCGCTCGACCTTGAAACCAGCGCCCTCGAGGGCCGCGGCATAGAGCTCGGCAACGATGAACTGCTCGGTGAAATTCTTGGAACCGATCTTGATCGTCTGGGCCGCTGCCGCCGACAGCCCGACCAGGATCATGGCGGCAACAGTACAGACCGTCTTCGCGAAGCGCATGCTGACAAGTTTCATGGCTGCCTCCTGTGATGGCTCAAGGGGTTAGCTAACGAGGGATCGAACAGCGATGCAAGTTTCGGGCTCGTGAAGGAGAAAAGCGCCTTCGCGATTCCAGTCTCGGAGAACGAACGCCCCGGGCAAGCGCTCAACTGAGGGGATTTCGTTCGCCCGCGCGGATGGCGGCGGGCAGGCGATTCTCGATGGGCGACAAAGGGCAGACCCAGGCCTCGGAATAGGCGCAGGACGGGTAATAGGCGAAATTGAAGTCGAGGATCGTACGCCCCTGCGAAGTCGCGCCGAGATCAGCGCTCTTGATCGTGTCGAGCAGGTAGCGGCCGCCGGCAAAGGTCTCCTCGCCATTGCTCGCATCGCCGAAGGGCAGGAAGGTCCCGCCGCCATAGCCCTCGATCCAGTAAAGCGTCAGCTCCCGAGCGAGCGCGCCCTCCAATCCGTCGGTCAGCGCGTAGGGCCGGAGCACCATGGCGCCGTCCTTTCCGGCTTCGACCCGAATGGTTTCACGCCCGATCGCGGGCCGGAGCCCGACCTCGAAGCGCAGCGCCGGATCGTAGGAGAAATAGCGGATGCCCCTGAAGCGCTGCCGCCGAGCGGCCGCAAGCGGCGACTGCCGATGCTCGCGAAACAACCGGTCGCGTACGCTTCGCCACTGCGTCCAGCCCGCTTCCGTCGGCATCGCCCGGACCGCTGCGTAGAGATCGGCCACCTGCCGACGCCAATCCTGGAGCGAGGCCATGTTCTCGAGTACCGCGCTCGCAGACAGGCGAGCCCCTGATCTGGTGGATTCCGCTCCGGCAATGATCTGGTTTTTCATGGAGTGCAGCCTTCGGTTCGACTGAACGGGATCGCTTAGGCACGAGAACCGCCGCCGCCGGTCAACGCGTCGGCGACGCAGGCGTTCCCACATCGCCCATTGTGCCGATCCTGCTGTCAGGCCGTGTCAGCGTTCCCGGCGGTGCCAGCAAAAATCGTCGCGTCGAGGCACAAAGCCAAGGCCAATGAAGAACGCCGCCGTCACGAGATCGCGACGACGGCGTTGAACTGGCGGATCGGAAGCCCGAGCTGTCAGGAAAATTGCGTCTTCAGGCCTTCGAAGAGCGCAACCTGCTCGGCAATCAGCGCACGCTTCTCGTCGCGCCGCACGAAGACCTTGAACATCGCTTCGCCGGCAGCATTGAAGAACTGGACCGAGCAGGAGCGGCGGCCATGGAACTGTCGATCGACCAGGTAGATCGCCGTGCAGTTGCCTGCCTTGATATGTCCGCCGATCGGGCTGTCGCCATGAATGTTGTAGTAGCCATGGCCGAAGGAGCCGACGGGCAGCGAGCCTTCACATTCCAGCACGATATCGGCGGTGTGGACGATGAAGAGCACCTCGCCCCAGGTMGAGAGCGCCTGCCACAGCGCCTCGAAGCGCTCGGCAGCGATGAAATGGCGCTGGTCGGCCGGCGCTGCCTCGAGCACCGCGAGCGTCGGCACGCCGACCTCGCGGGCGATGGCCTCGATCACGCCATCCGGCTTGGCTGCCAGCGCCTGCCTGACGCGCTCCATCGGGTCTGTCTGTGACGGGTCCTGGACCGCCGCTGCACTCGCCTGCGAGATCGACATGCCGTCCTCCCTCACTCTGCCGCCTGGCGGGGCAAATGCGGATTGGCCTCGCTGAGCACCGTCTCGAAACCTTCGAATTCGGGATGCCCGAGATACATCGGCGTAGCCCTGGGCTGGCCGGCATTGCGGTGTGATTCACGGAACTGGTCGGACTTCGTCCAGGCCGTGAAATCCTCCTTCGAGGCCCAGGTCGTGTGCGAGGAATAGAGGGTATGGTCCTCCTTCTCCGGCCCCTTGAGCAAATGGAAGGCGATGAAGCCGCTCATCTCGTCGAGGCGGGTCTTGCGCGAGGACCAGACAGTCTCAAAAGCGGCCTCCTCTCCCTTGACGACCTTGAAGCGATTCATGGCGATGAACATGGGTGTTTTCCTCAGTTGGCTGGCTGTTGGCTGGCTTGGTTGAACGGGAAGCGGGCAGTGCCTGGCGGCATTGCAGTCCTCATGTGCCGAAGCGCGTCGAGAAGCCGATCTTGCCGACGAAGCCCGGGCTGTTGTCACCGTCGCGGTAGCGGCGATAGCGAACGTCGCCGACATTCTCGAGCGAGAGATAGGCGCGGGCATCCGGCGTGATCTTGTAGTCGGCGTAGAGATCGACCAGCGCATAGGCCTTGCTCGCGAGCACCTGCGATCCAGGCGGCAGGCGCTTTTGATCGTCGACCAGCGTCAGCCGGGCGCCCACCGTCAGCTTCTCCTCAAAGAAGCGCAAACCGCCGTTGAGGACCAGCTTGTCAGGATAGATCGACTCCAGAGGCTGGTTCAGCGTCCTGTTGTCGCCGCGGATGGTCGAGCCGGCAAGGGTCATGAACCAGCGCTTCGCGTCGTAGCCGAGTTCGGCCTCGAAGCCGGTGATGCGCGCCTTGGCAACGTTCTGGTACGAGAAGAAGGCATCGTTGCAGGCGCCCGGGATCGGCGCGCCGCAGGGAGCACCGGGATCGACGAAGATACCGTCGATATAGTTCTTCACGTCGTTCCTGTAGACGGCGAGCTTGCCGCGGAAGCGGTCGCCCTCGCTCAGGATGTCGTCATATTTCAGATTGACGCCGGCCTCGAGCGTCTTGCCCACTTCCGGCTTCAGGTTCGGGTTCGGCCGGAAGATGAAGCTGGCAGGAGCCGGATGCGGCCCGTCTACCAGCGTCTCGGTCACCGACGGCGCCCGATAGCCCTCGGCATAGGTGCCATAGACCTGCAGCCCCTGCAGCGGGGTGACGCCGAGCGTCAGCTTGGGCGAGATGCGGTTGCCATCCGACGAGGTGCGACCGCCGCTGAGCTCATAGGCGTCGTAGCGCAGCGCGCCGATCAGGTCGAAGATCGAATACTTGACGTGGCTCTGCACGAAGCCGCCATAGACGCTGCGCTTGCCGGACGGCGTTGTCTCGTCGCCATTGCTGACCGGATCGCTGGTCCTGACGCGATCTTCGAACCAGTCCGCGCCGTAAGTCAGATTCAGCGCTGCCGCGCCCAGATCGAATTTCGAGGTGTTGTAGATGTCGAACCCCGTGGTCTGGACCTTGAAATAGCGCTTCGCGCCCAGGGCCGCGCCCGTACCCGAGATCTGGGTCTGGTCTGTGTCCGTCGAGGTCGAATACGCACCGATGTTCAGGTTCAGCCACGGGATGTCGGGCCGCGAGAAGCTGTAGCGCGCCGTGTAGTTCTGCGTCGTAACCTCGTTGTCGCGACGCGGGGCCGTGGGGGTGCCGACACCGTTGGAGAAATCGTAACGCTGGTACTGGCCACCGAGCTTGAGCTCCTGGCCTTCGCCGGGCGTGATCACGATCTTGCCGAGACCTGAAACCAGGTCCTGCCCGGTATCGGCGATCTTGGTGCCATTGCCGTCGCGATAGGGATTGAGTGAGCGGAACGAAAGCCCGACCAGGCCCGCGACGACGTCATTTGGCCGGAAGGCGCCGATGGCATTGCCGAAGACGCCGGTCTGGCGAGCGAACACACCGGTACCGCCGATCTCGGCCGCTGCGCGCTCGCCGGGCCTGAGGATGTCCTTGGGATCGACCGTCTCGAAGGACACGACGCCTCCGATCGCGCCTGAACCGTAGATGTTGGCAACCGGGCCGCGCGTCACGTCGATGACGCGTACGAAAGAGGGATCGAGGAAGAAGGCGCCATTGGCATTATGGCCCGATCGCTGGAAATTCTGGCGCGCGCCGTCGACCGTCACCGCGACGCGGCCGAAATCCTGCAGGCCACGAATATTGATCGCGGTCGCGGGGTCGTTCGGGTTTTCCTGTGTCGAGACGCTGGGCATCTGGTTGAGGAGGGTCCCGAGCCTTTGCGGCTGCTGCGAACGGATCTCGTTGCGCGTCATCACAGAGACCGAGGCCAGCGCGTCGATCGCGCGCTCTTCCTGCTTGCTCGCCGTCACGGTGATCTCGTCCAGCGCAATCGGCGTAGCAGCGGAGGCTGGCGCCGGCTGGGATTGAGCATGAGCGCCGAGCGACCATAGCGCGATGGCAGCCACGGAAACGGAAGCGCGCAACAGCGCGGCGTGAGAATTCATACGTCCAGCCCCGAACCTGACCTGAAGATTTTGCAGCGACTGGCTGGCTGGACGCGGGCTGCGTGTGGCTGGCTGGCGCGGGCGGTCGCACCGTCCCGGCGCGCCGCTCTTGACCCTTTGTAGTAAAGCTGAATATCACCGTCAACAACGCTTAAGATTTACCCTTCCTTAGAATAATTAAAAACTGACAACTGCTTTAGATCACCTTTAGACGACGAGATGTCGCGCACTCTTGGCTAGACGAGATCGATTCCGATCCCATCTTCCATTGACGCGCAACCCGTGAAGCGGAGAGACCATCATGCCAAGCCCCCTGGCGCCTTCAAGGCCGCTCGGCGCACGGCCCCATCGACGCGAACTGAGCGCCGCGATCGGACTGACGTTTCTGGCCGCCGCCGGCCTCTTTGCCCCGTCCACGCTCCCCAGCCCGGCCCAGGCACAAACTCCGGATCGCATCGTCGCTGTCGGCGGCGTGATCACCGAGGTGCTCTATGCACTCGGCCTGCAGGACCGGATCATCGGTGTCGACACCACCAGCCAGTTCCCCCCCGAGGCCCTGCGCGACAAGGCCAGCGTCGGCTATGTCCGTGCACTTTCGGCCGAAGGTGTGCTCTCCCTCAAGCCTTCGCTGGTTATTGCACTCGAGGGCGCCGGACCTCCCGGAGCGGTATCGCTGCTTAACGAGGCCGGGCTGCGCCTCGCCAGCATTCCGGAAGACAACTCGCCTGATGGCGTCGTCACCAAGATCCAGGCGATTGGCGCCGTCGCAGGTGCGGCCGAACCCGCGGCGCGCCTCGCGCAGCAGACGAAGCTGCGTTTCGACGAACTTCAGACGCTGCGCTCCAGCCTGCCGGCCAAGAAGCGCGTGCTCTTCGTCCTGTCGCTCCAGAACGGCCGCGTGCTGGTCGGCGGCCGCAACAGTTCGGCCGATGCGATCATCCAGATGGCCGGCGGCGTCAACGCCGCGACTGCGGTCGAGGGCTTCAAACCCCTGAACGACGAGGCCATCATCGCGGCCGCCCCCGACGTGATCCTGATGATGCGCAACAGCAGCAGCCATAATGCATCGCCGGAGGAAGTATTCGCTATGCCGACCTTCTCGCAGACCCCGGCCGCGGCGAAGATGGCGCTGGTCAGGATGGATGGCCTCTACCTGCTCGGCTTCGGGCCGCGCACACCGGCGGCAGCCCGCGACCTGATGGCAGCGCTCTACCCCGAGGCCGCGATCCCGCCGCTCAAGACCGCCGCTGCACCATGACGCTGGCCGTCCGTCCAGCCGACACGATGGCCACGGCCGCGCTCGCCAGCTTCGCAGCCGGACAACGGCGGCAGGCCGTTCTGGTCATCGTCGGCCTTGTTCTGCTCTGCGGCCTGTTGATGATCGTGGCCGTCGGGCAAGGTGCGTTCTCGATTCCGCCTGGCCGGGTCGCCGAGATCCTCTGGGCCAGGCTGACAGGCGAGACCGCCCTGCTGGAAGGGCGCGACGCGCTCGTCGTCCTCAATATCCGCCTCCCGCGCGTGCTGCTCGGCGCCCTCGTTGGCGCCGCACTCGCGATTTCCGGAGCCCTGATGCAAGGGCTCTTCCGCAATCCGCTCGCGGATCCCGGCCTCGTCGGCGTCTCCGCCGGCTCCGGCCTGGCAGCGGCTGCGACCATCGTGCTCGGTGACCGCCTTCTCGCCGGCCTGACGATGAAGCTGCCTTTTGCAGCCCTCCCGTTCGGCGCTTTCTGCGGCGGCCTGATTTCGACCCTGACCCTCTATCTCATTGCGACCCGCCAGGGTCGGACCTCGGTCGCGACCATGCTGCTCGCCGGTGTCGCGCTCGGCGCGCTTGCCGGCGCGCTGACCGGCGTCCTCGCCTTCATTTCCGACGACCGACAGCTGCGCGACCTGACCTTCTGGTCGCTCGGCAGCCTTGGCGGCGCGAGTTGGACCAAGCTCGTGGTCATCGCGCCCATCGTCCTGCCGCTGCTGCTGGCGGTGCCCCTCCTGGCCCGCGGGCTGAACGCTTTGATGCTCGGAGAGGCCGAAGCCTACCATCTCGGCATCCCGATCCAGCGCATCAAGGCGCTGGCGATCCTGCTCGTGGCCCTGGCCGTCGGCGCCAGCGTCGCCTCGGCCGGCGTGATCGGCTTCGTCGGCATCGTCGTGCCGCATCTGATCCGCCTCGCCATCGGCCCCGATCACCGGCTGTTGCTGCCGCTCTCGGCGCTCGGCGGAGCAACGCTTCTCGTCGCCGCAGATATCGTCGCGCGCCTGATCGTCGCCCCGGCCGAATTGCCGATCGGCATCGTCACTGCAGCACTCGGCGCGCCCTTCTTCCTGTGGCTCCTGCTGCGTCGCGCGGATGGTCTCGATGTCTGAGCCGATCAACAACGAGCCGATCCTCTCAGGCCGGTCCCTGAGCTTCATGGCCAGCGGGCGCGCGCTGGTCAGCGAGGCTTCGCTCGATCTCAAACCGGGCAAGACCACGATCCTGATCGGCCCCAACGGCGCCGGCAAATCGACCCTGCTCAAGCTGGTCACCGGCGAACTGAAGCCTGCCAATGGCGAGGTCCTGCTCGACGGCGAGCGCCTCTCCGCGATCCCGTCCTGGCGCCTGGCCTGCCAGCGGGCCGTGATGGCGCAGCACACGCGGCTCGCCTTTCCCTTCAGCGTCTATGAGGTCGCACGCCTCGGCGTGGACGGTGTCGGGCGCGCCTTGTCGCGTCAGCGCCGCGAAGCCCTCGTCGGCGAATGCCTGGCCTCGGCCGGCGTCGCCGAGCTCGCCGCGCGGCGTTATCAGACCTTGTCCGGTGGCGAGCAGCAGCGCGTGCAGTTCGCCCGCGTGCTCTGCCAACTCGAGGCCGGTCGCAGCGTCGCTGCGCGGCAGACCCTCTTCCTCGACGAGCCGATCGCCAGCCTCGACCTCTGCCATCAGCTCGCCCTGCTCGATATGGCACGCGCGATTGCGGCCCGCGGCGTGGCCGTGCTGATCGTGCTCCACGATATCAATCTCGCCGTGACCTATGCCGACCACCTCGTCGTGATGGACCGCGGCCGCATCGTCGCCCAGGGGGCGCCGGCAGCAACGCTGGATGACGCCTTGCTGCGCAATGTCTTCAAGGTCGACCTCAGCTTCAGCCGCGCGCCCGCCGCCGGCCTGCCCTTCCTCCTGCCCCAGCAGCACCGCCCCAACGCAGCCGCTTGATCCCCCGGAGCGGTTATTTTAAGCTTGAAATAATTGCTCCGAACCGGGGTCCGCGATCATGTCCGCTTCACCGCGCAGATTGTCCTACGGACGTTATCTTCAGGTCGACGATCTGCTGGCCTGCCAGACCCTGGAGAGCGTGAAGGCCGGCACGCCGGCCCATGACGAGATGCTCTTCATCATCGTCCATCAGGCCTATGAGCTCTGGTTCAAGCAAATCCTGCATGAGCTCGACCGCATCCAGCTCGACTTCTCGGCGAGCCCGGTCGCCGACGAGAATCTTGGCCGCATCGTCGCGGGCCTCGGCCGCATTCATGAGATCCTGAAGCTTCTGGTGGGCCAGCTCKACGTCCTGGAGACGATGACGCCCGCCGGCTTCCTCGAATTCCGCGACCTGTTGACCCCGGCCTCGGGTTTCCAGTCCGTGCAGTTCCGGCTGATCGAGAGCCGTCTCGGTCTCGCCGATACGCTCCGTCTCCGGATCGACGATCAGAGCATGCGCGAACGCCTCGCGCCCGAGGATCGTGCCAAACTCGACGCCGAGCATAGACCGTCCCTGCTATCTCAGCTTGACGCCTGGCTCGCGCGCACGCCCTTCGTCGCACTTGGCGACTACAGTTTCCGTGAAAGCTATCGTGCCGCCGTGACCGCGGCGCTACAGCGCGATGCGCGCAGCGTCGGCACCGATCCGTCCCTGCCGGAAGCGCAGCGCCAGGCCGATGCCGCCGCGATCGAAACGGCGCTCGCCCGCTTCCAGGCCCTGTTCGAGCCGGACGCCGCCGGCACAACCTGGCACATGTCGGCGCGCGCGATCGAAGCAGCCCTATTCATCGCGCTCTATCGCGACATGCCCGTGCTGCAGCTGCCCTTCCGGCTCCTGCAAAACCTGATGGACATCGACGAAAGCCTGACGCTCTGGCGCCTGCGCCATGCGCTCATGGTCGAGCGCATGATCGGCGTCCGGCCCGGCACCGGCGGCTCCTCGGGCTCGGGTTATTTGCGCGCCACGGCCGAGAAGCACCGCATCTTCATCGACCTCTTCCATCTCTCCAGTTATCTGCTCGCCGCCCGGGACCTGCCGGCCCTGCCCGAGGGGGTACGCCGGCGCATGGGCTTCAGCTACGGGGCGGCCTGATGCACGGCGACTGGACAGCTCATTTCAGCCGTTTCCGCAACGCGGCACCGGAGCGGATCAACCTCGCGGCGCATAGCCATCACGACTGGCCCGATGTCAGTTTCGCGGCGCAGGAACAGGCCTGGACCGACGCCGCCCGCCTCGCAGGCCATAAATGGAGCCTCGTCTTCGGCGAGCTGATTCCGGCGGTTCAGGCCGGCATCGCCCGCGAGCTCCGGCTTCCCGATCCGTCGAGCATCGCCTTTGCGCCGAACACCCACGAATTCCTGCGTCGCCTCCTCTCCTGCCTGCCAGCCGACCGCACCCCTCGCATACTGACGACGAGCGCCGAATTCCACACGGCTCGGCGGCAGCTCGCCCGACTGGCCGAAGAGCGACTGATCCAGCTCGACGAGATCGCCGCAGAGCCCTTCGCAACATTTCACGAGCGCCTCCGGACGGCGATCATCGCCGGTGGCCACGACCTGATCTATGTCAGCCAGGTCCTGTTCAATTCGGGAGCGACCTCAGGCGATCTCGCAGCGCTTGCCGGCGCAGTACCGTCCGAGGAAACCCTGGTCGCGATCGATGGCTATCACGGCTACCTCGCCCTGCCGACCGACCTTTCGGCGATTGCGGACCGCGTCTTCTACATCGCCGGAGGCTATAAATACGCGATGGCCGGCGAGGGCTGCTGCTTCATGCACTGCCCGCCAGGTTATGGCCCGCGCCCGCGCGACACCGGCTGGTTTGCAGCCTTCGGCGCGCTCGCGGCTCCCCCCGGCAGCAGTGTCGGCTACTCCGCCGACGGCGGTCGCTTCCTCGGCGCCACCTTCGATCCCAGCGGGCTCTATCGCATGCGAGCCGTGCTGGCATGGCTGCAGGCCAACAGTCTCGCTGCGCATCACGTCCACGAGCACGCCATCTCCCTGATGCGGCAGTTCCTCTCCGGCCTCGATACGCTGACAATTCCCGGGCTATCCCCGGCCCAACTGATCACGCCCGTTGGCAATCCTGCGGCACATGGCAATTTCCTCGCCTTCCGCACCGCGGGAGCCGGAGCGCTGGAGGCGACACTGGCGAAGCACGGCATCGCCACGGATCATCGCGGCGACGTGTTGCGGTTCGGCTTTGGACTGGCGCTGTCGGACGGAGATGTGGCCGAGGCTCTCGATCGGATGAAGGCCCTGAACGCCTGATCGAAATCATCGGAATGATCGATTTTACGCCGGATTCATCGTGAATCCAGGCTTCACCATATCGCTCAACCGCCGGTTCACGGTCGCAGCGCCACATCTCCCGCAGAACCCGAAGCGGGAGATGAACCGTGACCAGACGCCTCGCCCCCATCGACCTGCTGCTTGCAGGCGCGATGTCCCTGCTGGCCCTTGCCTTCGCCGGCCGCCCCGCGCTCGCTCGCGAACTCGTCCAGTTCCAGGACCAGCGCTACTACCCAGGCACGATCGTGATCCGCACCGGCCAGCGCAGCCTCTATTTCGTCACGGCGCCTGGTGAGGCGATCCGCTACCAGATCGCCGTCGGCAAAGCCGGCAAGCAATGGCGCGGCGTCAAATATGTCGAGGAACTCGCAGTCGAGCCAGCCTGGAGTCCTCCGGCCGAGGTCAAGCGCGCCCAGCCGAACCTGCCCAACGTCATCGCCGGCGGCTCGCCCCGCAACCCGATGGGGGCCCGTGTCATCGGCCTCGGGCCGGGTGGTGAATACGCCATCCACGGCACCAACGCGCCGGGCACGATCGGAACAGCGGCCTCCTTTGGCTGCTTCCGGATGCACAACCCCGACGTGATCGATCTCTATGCCCGCGTCCGCATGGGCACGCCCGTGGTGGTCCTGCCTTAGATCATCTCTAGTGATTGCATCGGCTGTCCGCGAAAGCCGCAATCCACTTTTCGGACTGAGGCTTCAGAGGGCAACCGGCGACAATAATGGCCTTCCGGAAAAGAAGGCCGCGAGGTTGCCGATGAGCAAATCCTGCTGGGCATGCTGCGCCGATTCCGCGTTGGCGCCGATATGGGGCGTCAGCACCGCATTCTCGCAGGCCCGCAACCGCTCGGAGACATGCGGCTCGTTCTCGTAGACATCGAGCGCCGCACCCGCGATCACGCCCGCCTCGAGCGCGTCGCATAGCGCAGACTCATCCACGGCGATGCCGCGCGAGATATTGACGAGATGCGCTTGCGGACCGAGCGCCTTCAGTACCTCCGCGTTGATCGCGTAGCGGTTCTCGGCACTGGCACGCACCGAAACGACCAGCAGGTCCGCCCAGTGAGCCAGCCCGAGCAGGCTGTCGTGATAGAGATAGGGCAGGTCTGCGCGCGGCGACCGATTATGGTAGCCGATCGTCATGTCGAAGGCCGCAGCGCGACTGGCAATGCGGGCACCAATGGCGCCAAGTCCGTAAATGCCCAGCTTGCGACCAGCCAGTCCAGGCACATGCGCCATCCGCGCGACCGCATTGCCTTGCCATCGTCCGGCGCGCAGGAACCGGTCTCCGCTATTGATCTGCCGCGCGCTGGCCAGGAGCAGGCCCATGGCAAATTCCGCGACGCTTGTCGCGTTGCTGTCGGCGGCATTGCTCAGCAGGATGCCGCGCTCCTTGGCGCGCACCCGGTCGACCCCCTCGAAACCCGTGCCGTAGCACGCGATCAACCGCAGCTTCGGCAGGGCATCGATCAACGCCGCATCCGTCTTGTGGCTGCCGATGGTCAGGAGAGCCTGAACCTCCTCGGCCCCTGCCGGCAACGCATCCGGAGCTGAGCGCGCCATCGGGCCAAGCAATGTGTAGCTTTCGTTCAGACGCGCGACGAGCCGATCAGGCAGGCGCGGCGCCATGAGGATGGTCGGCTTCATCAGGAATCAAGCTCCATGGCGGTGTTGCATCGCAACATCGAACGGCAGCTTGCTCAACCCGTTTCGGAGCGGGGACCGCCATCTCGCCGACGCAATGCAACCGCTCTGAACGCCTCGCCGAAAAAGGCCAACATCGCCTAGCGTAACCTCTCGCCTGCGACAAAGAAGCGCGTTAACGTTTGCTTGCACGACTTCAATCGCGCTCGGGCCTGAAGCACCGAGCCCAACAGGGGCTATCGATGGATCATCTCGCCGACGTCAAGAAATACGCCAGGAAGGCCGTCAACGAAGCTGCCTTTGCCGGTATGTCCAAATCTTACGCGCTCGTCATGGGCAAGCCCGACACCCGCTTCGTCGCCTGCACGGATCCGGCCGAACTGGAGCGCGTCCGCGAGAACTTCCTGAAGAAGAAACTCGGTCTCAAGAGCGCCGATCTCGATGCATCCATCAAGGCAACCTGCGAGCATATGAAGGACGACAAGACCAAGTCGCGCCTGACCTTCTACTACCTGCTGGCCGAGCACTACGGGAAGCTGGATCTCTTCGTGAAGAAGTAAGACGCGCCCTGCGCGCATGCCCGGGCTGGCCCCGGGCATCCTGGATCACAAATCTATTCCAGGACGAGATGGTCGGCTCCAGGCCGACCATATTGCCTATCCGCTTCTCGCCACGCTCAGCGATAGAGGTCCGCGCGCGTCAGCGGCAGACCCGATGGTCCCTTGCGCCGCTTCGAGACCAGCGTCTGGTTGATCAGCGCGCCACCGCGCTCGAAGGCGAGCGAACAGCCCGCGAGATAGAGCAGCCACATCCGCGTCCGCTCGGGACCGATCTCCGCCTCGGCCTCGGCCTTGCGTGCATTCAGCCGCTCGAACCATAGCCGCGTCGTGCGCTGGTAATGCTCGCGCCACCCCTCGACATCATGCACCTCGAAGCCATGGCGCTCGAGATTGGCGATCGACATGCCGAGATGGTCGAGTTCACCGCCCGGGAAGATATAGCGCACCAACGCCCGGTACTCGGCCGGCATCTTGTTGAAGGCGCGCTCGGTCTTCTTGGCTCGCCGCGAGATCGTATGGTGCAAATAGAGACCGCGCGGCTTGAGCAGCCGGTTCACCGCCTGGAAATAGGCCGGGTGATTGCGGATGCCGACATGCTCGAACATGCCGATCGAGGAGATCTTGTCGAAGACCCCCTCCATCTCCGTGAAATCCTTGAGATGCAGCGTGACCTTGTCCTGAAGACCGAGTCGCTCGACCTTCTCGCGAGCCAGCGCGAGCTGCTCCTCGGCAAGCGTCACGCCATGTGCCTCGACACCATAATGCTGCGCGGCATGGCAGATCAGCGCGCCCCAGCCGCAGCCGATATCGAGCAGCTTCTCGCCGGGCTGCAGGCGTAGCTTGCGGCAGATCATGTCGAGCTTGTCGCGCTGCGCCCGCTCGAGATCGGTATGATCCTCGGTAAAATAGGCGCAGGTGTAGACCATCTCCTCATCGAGGAAGAGCCGGTAGAACGCGTTCGAAACGTCGTAATGATAGGCGATATTGGCCTTGTTGGTGGCGGGAGCGCCATCGCGGGTGGCCTTGTCGCCCTGCAGGTGCTCGACGGCCTGCGGCGCAGCGCCGGGCGCGAGCAGGAAGCGCCTCACGACATCGAACACCGCCGATTTCGGGATACCGCGCGCCAGCCGCGCGACCTTTCCCTCCGGGCGCGCCGCCGCGAGATCGAAGATCGTTCCGTTCACGATCGCGATCCGGTCGGTGACATGCAGATGCAGCAGCGTGTCGAGCTTCGGCTTGCGGAGCAGCGCTGCAACGGCGCCGGAGTCGCGGATCGCGATCGCAAGGCCGTCCTCAGGCCACTCGGAGGGGATGCGGCTCCCGTCCCATAATGCGAAGCCGAGCTTCAATCCAAGTTTCTGGTGTGCCTCGGTCAGAAGTCGCCGCAAGGCGGCGAGGCGTTTGGTGTCGCGATCCATGCGTGGCCGATCCATCCCCGTCCCGACCTGTTTGACGGCAGGCGTGGGGCTTGGCAACCACCCGTCAGAAATCGCTCGCGATTCCCTTCACTTCCCAGTCGTCGTAGCGCACCGGATCGAGACCACCGCGGCCGTTGAGCTCCTTGTCACGCTTTGCCGCCGCCGCCTTGGCGTCGATCTCGGCGCGTCGCGCCTGTGCTTCGGCCAATGCGCGCTGCGCCGCCGGCGAAAGGCTCCTGGCCCGATCGGTCTCGCTCGTCAGGACTGCGGCTTGATCCTTGGCCGAGGCTTGATCCTTGGCCGAAGTTTGATCCTTGGCAATGTCGTTCGGCATTGGCACAGCGCTCTCTTGCGGGATCGGCATGGTCTTCACCACATAAGGCGCAAATCCGCATTCGGGGAGAGCGAATTCATCATCCCGGACTGCGACCGACAAAGGGGACCAAGATGAACTACGTCCGCACCGGCATCCTGATGGCCGGCCTCACCGCGCTCTTCGCCGTGGTCGGCTATCTGCTCGGCGGCGCGGGCGGCATGCTGATCGCGCTCGGGATCGCCGCCGCGACCAATCTCTACAGCTACTGGAATTCGGATCGGCTCGCGCTCGCCTCCCACAATGCCCATGAGGTCGACGAGCGCAGCGCGCCCGAACTCTATGGCATGGTGCGCGACCTTGCCGCGCGCGCCAACATGCCGATGCCGAGGGTCTACCTGATCGACGAGGAGCAGCCCAACGCCTTCGCCACCGGGCGGAACCCGCAGAACGCAGCCGTCGCCGCGACCACGGGCATCCTGCGCACGCTGAGCTACGATGAGCTCGCCGGCGTGATGGCACACGAGCTTGCCCACATCAAAAATCACGACACCCTGACGATGACCATCACCGCGACCATGGCGGGCGCAATCTCCTCGCTCACCACCTTTGGCATGTTCTTCGGCTCGCGCGAGAACCGGCCGGGATTGCTGGTGCAGATCCTGATTTCGGTGCTCGCGCCGATGGCCGCGATGGTGATCCAGATGGCGATCTCGCGTTCCCGCGAGTACGAGGCGGACCGGCTCGGCGGCGAAATCTGCGGCAATCCGGTCGCGCTCGCGGACGCGCTTGCCAAGATCGCCGGGGGCGTCGCGCATATTCCGAACGAGACGGCGGAGGCCAAGCCTGCTACGGCCCACATGTTCATCATCAATCCCCTGAGCGGACGCGGCATGGATTCTCTGTTTTCGACCCACCCCGACACCGGCAATCGAATCGCCGCCTTGATGGAACAGGCGCGCGCCATGGGTATCGGCCGGGGTCGCAATGCCGGCGGCTTCACCAGCCAGGCCGCACAGAGCCCGTGGAACGGCTCCCACAAGCCCGGCCCGTGGGGCTGAGATGACTGAACAGGACAATTCGCGCGGCAAACCGGCACCGGCTCCCGCCCGGCCAGCCGATGATGCCCCGGGTCTGCCGGCGCGCCGCCTTGCAGCGAACCTGATCGACGAGGTGCTCCGGGCCGGCACCGCGCTCGACGAAACCTATGAACGCATGAGCCCGGCCTTCGGGCTCGACGCCGCCGACGCAGCACTGGCGCGCGCCATCGCCATCACCGCCTTCCGCCGGCTCGGCACGATCCAGCACGCCATCAATGCGCGGCTCGAACGCGGCAGCCCGAAGAATTCGGGCCCGTTCGAGCCGATTCTGGTCGCCGGCGCGGCCCAGATCCTGTTCCTCGACGTGCCGGATCATGCCGCCGTCGATCTCGCGATCCGCCATCTCCACGAGGATGCGCGTTCGGCCCGCTATGTCGCGCTGGGCAATGCGTTGCTGCGCCGGCTTGCCCGCGAGCGCGACGCGATCCTGAACGGAAGCGCCGCCCCCTTTGCCGACACCCCGCCCTGGCTCGCCGAAAGCTGGCGCAGCGCCTATGGCGATGAAACGGCCGCCGCCATCGCAGCAAGCCACGCCGACGAGCCGCCGCTCGATCTGAGCGTGAAGGGTGACGCCGAAGGCTGGGCCGAGAAACTCGGCGGCATCGTGCTGCCGACCGGATCGGTGCGTCTGCGCGAACGCTCGCCGGTGCCGAGCCTGCCTGGCTTTGCGGAAGGCGAATGGTGGGTGCAGGACGCCGCCGCCGCACTGCCGGCGCTGCTGCTGGCGCCCAAGCCGGGCGAACGCATCGCCGATCTCTGCGCCGCGCCGGGCGGAAAGACGGCACAGCTCGCGGCAGCCGGCGCCGCCGTGACCGCAGTCGATCGTTCGGCGCCGCGCTTGCGCCGCCTGCGCGCCAATCTGGAACGGCTCGGGCTCACGGCCGAGATCCTGGCGACCGACGCCGCAAACTGGCAGGCCGAGCCGTTCGACGCGGTTCTGCTCGACGCCCCCTGCAGCGCCACGGGCACGATCCGCCGCCATCCCGATGTCGCCTGGACGAAGACACCCGAGGATCGCGACAAGCTCGCCGCACTCCAGGCCCGGCTGCTCGACGCGGCGGCGCGCCTGACGCGGCCCGGCGGCCGCCTGGTCTACTGCACCTGTTCGCTTGAACCGGAAGAGGGCGAGAACCAGATCGACGCCTTCCTCGCCGCGAACCCGGATTTTGCACGCGTGCCGATCAAGCCCGAGGATATCGGCGGCCTCCCTGAGGCGATCAACGCCGCCGGCGACCTTCGTACCTTGCCGCATCAGCTTCGCGGCGAAAGCCCGCGGCTCTCAGGATGGACAGGATTTTACGCAAGCCGTCTGATCAGGCTATGACGAAACCGGGATTCGCAGGGCGCGACCACGTCCTCCGGGACGATTCGCATCGGGACGGGGTGAGCGGGGGCATTGAACGGCTGGACTGAGCGTAGGGGGCTTGCCCAGGCGGCGATCGGTCGGGCTGCGCGGCGTACGCGTGGCCAGTTCGTCGGCGCCGCGCGGAAGCTCTGGCCTTTCGGCCATGTCCAGGCCACCCGTCTGCTCTTTGCTCCGCATGATTTGCGCACCGCCGATCCGACTACGGCCGGCGATATCTATTCCGGGTATTATGCTTTCGCCGGACGCACGCTGAGAACCCATGGCGAATCGCCCTTCGACTGCCAGCCGCCGAGCGAGGGCTGGTCCGAGGCCCTGTACGGCTTCTCCTGGCTTCGGCACATGCGCGCCGCCGATACCGCGATCGCCCGCGCCAATGCGCGCGCGCTGGTCGACGAGTTCATCGACAGGCGGCACGACCGCAGCGAGATCGCAAGGCAGCCGGCTGTCGCCGCGCGTCGACTGATCTCCTTCCTGTCGCATTCGCCGCTCCTTCTCGAGGGCGCAGATCACGCTTTCTACGAGCGCTTCATCCGCCATGTCGGGCGGCTGACGGAGCGGCTGACGCTGACGCTGTCCGGCGCGGTCGATGGCGCAGCGCGGCTGCAATGCCTGATCGCAGTGACCTTCGCCGCGATCAGCCTCGACGGCCAGGAGCGCCGGCTGAGGCGCGCCGAGGCCGCCCTGTCCGACGAGCTCGACGTCCAGATCCTGCCCGATGGCGGCCATCTCAGCCGCAATCCGCGGCTGATCATCGAGTTGCTGCTCGATCTCCTGCCCCTGCGCGAGACATTCGTCGCGCGCGGGCTCGAACCTCCGCGCAGTGTCCTCATGGCGATCGAGCGGATGATGCCGCATCTGCGGCTGTTCCGGCATGGCGACGGCTCGCTCGCCCTCTTCAACGGCATGGGCATTACCCCGCCCGATCTGATGGCTACGCTCGCGGCCTATGACGACGCCCGCGCGCGGCCGATCGAGCATGCCGCCTATTCCGGCTATGATCGGCTCGGCGCCGGCCGCAGCACCGTGGTGGTCGATGCCGGCGCGGCGCCGCGAGGGGCCAACTCGGTCGAGGCCCATGCAGGTTGCCTGTCCTTCGAGTTCTCAAGCGGCAGCCAGCGCATCATCGTCAATTGCGGCGCCAGCCGTTTCGGACCGCCCGAGCTCCGGCTGGCCGCGCGTAGCACCGCAGCCCATTCCACGGTGATCCTGGCGGAGCGCTCCAGCGCCTCCTTCGGCCTCGTACTCGGTGAACACCGCATCATCGCCGGCCCCTCCGACGTGCGCGTCGCGCGGCAGGACAGCGAGGCAGGCCATGAATGGGTCGCGAGCCATGATGGCTACCATCGCAATCTCGGCGCCCTGCACACCCGCCGCCTGCTGCTCAGCAATGACGGCACGACGCTGACAGGCGAAGACGAGATCGCCCTGCCCAAGGGAACCGAAACCCTGCCGGCCGTGGCACGCTTCCACCTGCACCCCGGTATCCGAACGAGCCTGATCCGCGAGGGCGAAGGCGCCCTGCTCGCGCTGCCATCCGGCGAAGTCTGGGAGTTCGAAGCCTCCGGCCTTGCCGTCACGATCGAGGAAAGCATCTTCCTCGCCGCAGCCGACGGCAAACGGAGAACCGAGCAGTTGACGATCAGCTTCGACGCTGCCGTGACGCCGCAAGTCACYTGGCGCTTGACCCGCGTCGGCACGGCACCGCGGGCAACGCGGTCGCATGAACGGGGCGGACCCGAGGCACAACTGCCGCTTTGACGGCGGGACGCCGCTCCGGACACCGCCCTTTGCATCCAGGGCCCGGCATGATACGGCCCCGCCAAGCCGCCTTCATTGCACTGCACACCGGATTGTCCCGATGCCGACTGAGCTTCGCCGCGTCGAACGCGCCCTTCTTTCCGTCTCCGACAAGACGGGGCTGATCGAATTCGCGCGCGCCCTTCACCGTCTTGGCATCGCGCTGGTTTCGACCGGCGGCACCGCCAAGGCGATCGCCGAGGCCGGCCTGCCCGTCACCGATGTCTCCGATCTCACCGGTTTCCCGGAAATGATGGACGGTCGCGTCAAGACGCTGCACCCCAAGGTGCATGGCGGCCTTCTCGCCATCCGCTCGCATCCCGAGCATCAGGCCTCGATGCTCGGCCACGGCATCGCGCCGATCGACCTGCTCGTCGTCAATCTCTATCCGTTCGAAGCAACCGTCGCCGCCGGCCGCGCCTATGACGACTGCATCGAGAACATCGATATCGGCGGCCCCGCGATGATCCGCGCCGCCGCCAAGAACCACAACGACGTTGCCGTCGTGGTGGACGCGTCGGACTATGCCGCCGTCCTTGGGGAACTCGAGAGCCAGAAGGGCGCGACCACGCTGACGCTGCGCCGCAAGCTCGCCCAGAAGGCCTATGCCCGCACCGCCGCCTATGACGCCGCGATCTCGAACTGGTTCGCCAACGAGCTGGCGGAGACATCCCCGGCCTACCGCGCCCTCGGTGGCGGCCTCGCCGAGACGCTGCGCTACGGCGAGAACCCGCATCAATGGGCCGCGTTCTACCGCACCCCCGAGCAGCGCCCCGGTGTCGCGACTGCCCGCCAGGTCCAGGGCAAGCAGCTCTCCTACAACAACATCAACGACACTGACGCCGCCTTCGAATGCGTCGCCGAGTTCGATCCTGCAGTCTCGGCCGCCTGCGTCATCGTCAAGCACGCCAATCCCTGCGGCGTCGCCAGCGGCAGCTCGCTGCTCGAGGCCTATGAGAAGGCGCTGGCCTGCGACCCGGTCTCGGCCTTCGGCGGCATCGTCGCGCTCAACCGCAGGCTTGATGCCGAGGCGGCACGGAAGATCGTCGAGGTCTTCACCGAAGTGATCATCGCGCCCGAGGCCGATGACGAGGCGATCGCGATGATCGCCGCCAAGAAGAACCTGCGGCTGCTGCTGACCGGCGGCCTGCCCGATCCGCGCGGCGGCGGGCTGTCGCTGCGCACCGTTTCCGGCGGCTTTCTCGCACAGGCTCGGGACAACGCCGTCGTCGACGACATGGAACTGCGGGTCGTGACCAAGCGCGCGCCGAGCGAGGCCGAGCTCGCCGATCTTCGCTTCGCCTTCCGCGTCGCCAAGCACGTCAAGTCGAACGCCATCGTCTACGTGAAGGGTCAGGCGACTGTCGGCATCGGCGCGGGCCAGATGAGCCGCGTCGATTCCTCGCGCATCGCGGCCTGGAAGGCGAGCGAGGCTGCGAAGGCTGCTGGCGTTGCCGAGAGCCTCGCCAAGGGCTCGGTCGTGGCCTCCGACGCCTTCTTCCCCTTCGCCGACGGCCTGCTTGCCGCGGCCGAGGCCGGTGCCACGGCGGTGATCCAGCCCGGCGGCTCGATGCGCGACGACGAAGTGATCAAGGCGGCCGACGAGGCCGGCCTCGCCATGGTCTTCACCGGCCATCGCCACTTCCGCCACTGAGGCGCGGACGCCGCAAGGGCCGCTCTCGACCACGGGCGCGGCCTGGTCCTATTCTGCCGGCGTCGCGAGCGAGGCCGGCATGACGCAGACCCATCAGCGGCGCACGCCCTTGCGGACGCGCGTTGCACACGAACACGCCAAGGTCAGCTTCGTCGAGCTGTTCTTCGATCTCGTCTTCGTCTTCGCGATCACGCAGATCTCGCACACATTGCTGGAGCATTTCACGCTGCTTGGGCTCGCCCAGGCCACGCTGCTGCTCGGCGCGGTCTGGTGGGCCTGGGTCTGCACGAGCTGGGTGACCAACTGGCTCGACCCCGACTCGACGCCGGTCCGTCTGATGCTGTTCGTGCTGATGTTCATCGGCCTGGCACTCACGACCTCGCTGCCGGGCGCATTCGAGGATCGCGGCCTGATCTTCGCCTGCGCCTATGTCGCGATGCAGCTTGGACGCAGCGTCTTCACGCTGATCAGCCTACGGGGCCGCAGCCCCGCCAACTACCGGAACTTCCAACGCATATGCCTCTGGTTCGCGCTGTCCGGCGTGTTCTGGATCATCGGCGGATTAGCCGATGGCGGTCTCCGCTTCGGGTTCTGGGCGCTCGCACTTGCGCTTGAATATGGCGCGCCCTGGATCGGCTTCAGGGTGCCTGGTCTCGGCCGCTCCAGCACCGCCGAATGGGATATCGAAGGCGCGCATCTTGCCGAACGATGCGCGCTCTTCATCATCATCGCGCTCGGTGAATCCGTACTGGTGACGGGCGCCACCGCATCGAAGCTGGCAGCAACGCTGCCCAATTCGCTTGCCTTCGCCAATGCCTTTCTCAGCTCCGTCGCGATGTGGTGGTTGTATTTTCATGTCGGCGCCGAGCGCGGCAGCCAGCGCATCTCCATGGCGGAAGATCCGGGCTCGCTGGCTCGCAGCGCCTACACCTTCATCCCTCTGCCTCTCGTCGCCGGAATCATCCTGGTCGCCGTCGGCGACGAGTTCGTGCTCGCGCACCCGACCGGCCACACCGAGCTCAAGGTGGCGATCGCCGTCATCGCGGGGCCGATCTTCTACGTGATCGGAAATCTGCTCTTCAAGAAGGCCACGGCAGGATGGTATCCGCTGTCCCACCTCGTCGGGCTTGGACTGCTGGTCCTCTGGGCTCCGACGGGCGCGATCCTGCCGCCGCTCGCGCTGAGCTTCGGTGCAACGCTCATCCTGGTCCTGGTCGCGGCCTGGGAAACGCTCTCGCTTCGGCCGAAGGAGGCCTGACGCATGCATACGATGAAGATGCTCTCGGCCGGCTTTGCGCTGCTCGGCCTGCTGCTGTTCCTGGCGCCGCGGTTGAACCGCAGCAGCGCGCACCCCATCGCCTATGCGGTCAAACTGTTCATTCCGCTCTGGCTCGCGGTTTCGCTGATCAATCTCGTCGTTGGCGTGACCCGCGCCGGCTACACGGTTCTCGAGGAGGCTCCGATCCTGCTCATCGTCTTCGGCATCCCGATGGCGATCGCGCTGCTGCTACGCTGGTTCTTTGGAAAGGCCTCGGCATGAGTCTCGAATCGGTTCGCTCGTTCTTCGCGGAGCACGCGCCGGACATCGCCATCATCGAGACTGCAGAGAGCAGTGCGACGGTCTCGCTAGCCGCGGCGGCTCATGGCGTCGAGCCGGCGCAGATCGCCAAGACGCTCTCGCTCCGGATCGGCGAGCGGGTCGTGCTGGTCGTCGCGCGCGGCGATGCGCGGCTGGACAACCGCAAGGCCAAGGCGGCCTTTGGCGGCAAGCCGCGCATGCTCGATGCCGGCGAGGTCACCGAGATCACCGGCCATCCGGTCGGAGGCGTCTGCCCCTTCGGGCTTGCCTCCCCGCTGCCGGTCTATTGCGACATCACGCTGAAGGCCTTCGACGAAGTCGTGCCGGCTGCCGGATCCACCCAGAGCGCACTCCGCATCAGCCCGCAACGCATGGTCGAGCTGACCAAGGCCGAATGGGTCGATGTCTGCCAGGAACCGGCCTGACGGGCCTCAGCCCTTGCCGCCGACGCGCTCGATCAAGGCCATTGCAGCAGCCGGGTTGCGGATCTTGTCGCCGCTGATGACATATAAAAAGACATCGCGGCCGCCCTGCACTCCTGCGGGCGTCGCGACTGTGTCGAGATCCTTCGGCACCTCGCCTTCCGCCCAGCGACGGGCACGCTCGGCCCAGGCGTCCAGGTCTGTGGCCGAATAGCCGTTTGGTTCGGCCTCCTGCGTGCCCATGATGCGGCTATAGACGAAAGGCGCCGTCGGATCGGCAATCTGCGTGTATTTGGAATCCGCTGCAGTGACGACCGCTACGCCGTATTCGCGCAGCAGCGCGACGAAGTCCGGCGAGCGAAAACTGTCATGGCGAACCTCGACGGCGTGGCGGAGCGCGCGGCCTTCGACGGATTTCGGCAGCAGTTTCAGGAAAGCCTCGAAATCCACCGGGTCGAAGGCCTTGGTCGCCATGAACTGCCAGTTGATCGGGCCGAGCTTCTCCCTGAGCTCCAGCACGCCGCCCGTGATGAATTTCTCGATCGAGGGGCCAGCTTCCGCAAGCACGCGGCGGTTGGTGATATAGCGTGAACCCTTCAACGAGAAGACGAAGCCGTCCGGCGTCTCCTCGCGCCATTTGGCGAAGCTTTCGGGCTTCTGCGAGCCGTAATAGGTTCCGTTGATCTCGATCGAAGTCAGCTTGCTGCTGGCATATTCGAGCTCACGCTTCTGGGAGAGACCGTCAGGGTAAAAGCTGCCGCGCCAAGGCTCGAAAACCCAGCCTCCGATGCCGATCCTGATGGCGCCCTTTGCTGCTGCGGACATGACGGCTCCTCGTTCAAGCTGGCTGGCGGCATTCTTGTCGCAAACGGGCATTGAGACCACCCGCTTTCGGAGAGCCGTCCCAACCCGTCTCGTCATATCGTGGCCAAACGGCTTGTCAGCGCCTGTCAGCAGGCGTTCGACGACCCGGCCTCAGCCGTCGCGCAACCGCTTGTGCAGACCAGCGGCGTCCAGGCCGCCCAGATCCAGCAACGGCAGGAGATCGTTCTCCGCCCTGAAATCCCGCGCGCAGACCGCATTGAACAGCGCGATGCCGGCCTGATGCAACGGCACTGCCACGCCCGTGACGGCACCGAGCAGTTCGAGCGGCACGAGCCCGAAGGGCACGTCCTCGGTGATGAAGCGGGTATCGAGCGTCTTCGGCCCCATCAGCTCCGGGCGCATGGCATAGACCGCGGCAGCCATCTCGCCGACAGGGCCAGGCGTGACGCCGAAGGACAGGGCATAGTGATCCTGCACACTGCGCACCGCGAGTCCGAAGGCCGCCGCAAGCGCGAGCCGCTCCGCGTCCATCGCATCGATGATGCGGCCGACGCCGCGCGTCGTGCTCCCGTAATTCGGCCAATCCTCGCCCTGTTCCGCGCGGGTCAGATTGCACAGCATGCTCGCCATATGGCCGGGCGGATTGAGGTTGCTCAGCATGATGGCGAGCAGGTCTTCACGGGGCTCGAACCGATCGCCGAACAATGCCTGGCAGATCGAGTGCCCCTCCGCTGCGAAGCGTCGCGGCACGGTCGCGACGTCGAGCCGGGCACGGATGCCGGAGATGTTGACGCTGCGCGGCCCCGTCTTGCGCGCGGTCAGCGCGGTCGTCGCCCAGGCGGCAATCGGCAGCGTGATCCCGCGCTTCGCCAACAGGTCATGCATATAGAGTGCGGCAAAGGAGCTATGCGCGCTGATGACCACGCTCTGGCCGTGATGCAGATGCTCCGAAAGCGTTTCCAGCACGGTTCGGAAGCCATTGGCCGGCACCGCCACGATGACGGTTTCGGCGCCCGCCACGGCGTCCGCACAGCTCTGCGCGACCGCGATGGGCAAGGATGCGACGATCTTCCCGGTTACCGTCAGTTCCGCGCGCCCGGCGAAATCCGCCAGCTCCGCTCCGCTCGGCGACCACAGCACCGGCTGATGCCCCTGTTGCGTCAGATAGGCGGCATAGCCTCGGCCGATACCGCCGGAGCCGATGATGGCGACACGCATGTTCGATGGACTCTTGCTGCGTGGACGGCTCAGTCGCGAACCGGTTCGCCGAGCGTATGCATCAGCCGGTTGGCCCAGCCGAAGATCGAGGCGGAAAGGATCAGGTCGAGGATTTCAAGCTTCGACAGTCCAAGATCGCGCAACGCGGCAATATCCGCCGGCGTCGCCTCGGACGGCGTCTTCGAGAGCCTGACCGCGAAATCGAAGATCGCCTGCTGGTGTTCCTCCAGCTCGGCATCGACGCCATCGGCGAAGATTGCTTCGATCACGTCTGTCCGCTTCGTCAACTGGTTGAAGCGCGAGGCATGCACTGCCGCGCAATAGACGCAGCGATTGACGATCGAGGCGCCGACTGCCCCAAGCTCCCGTTCGGCCGAGGACAGTCCGCCCTTGCCATACATGATCGCGTTGAAGAGCGGCGAGCGCACCTTCAGGGATTCGGGATCATGCGCGAGCGTGAGGACATAGGCCGAAACCTTCTTGTTCGACGGCGTGATCTGCAGCGCATCGAGCTGCTCCGGCGTCGCGTCCTCGAGCGCGACCGGCGTGACATAGGGCGACCAGCGCGGCACCTCGGCCGTGAACTCATGGACCGGAACGCTCACAGGACCTCCTCCAGCAGCCGCAGGCCGGCAATCACGCGGACCTGATAATTGACGAAGGCAGCAAGCTCGGCGAGCCGGACGATGTCGGGCTCCGCGATGCCTGCCGCCTTGAGCGCCTCGATATCCGCCCGCGTCGCGTCCTTGACCGTCTTCGTCAGGATGTCGACATGACGCGTGACCGCGATGAGCCGCGCATCCGCGCCGTGTTGCTCAAGGGCCGCGCCCGAAGCGATCGCCGCCAACGCGGAGGTCTCTCCGGCTTGGCCGAGCAGTTCCCGGTAGTGAGCGGCCAGCCCGGAATCCCCGTTCCATCGGGCCATCCTGACCGCCAGCGCCGCACGTTCGGCATGGCTCAGACCGCCCGGCTCGCGCGGCAGCAGGACCGCGTCATGGCTGGCCTGGCTCATCTCCATGATCCCGGAGCGCTCTGATACGGCGTCCGCAAGTTGGGAGCCCGCCTTCAGCCCCGCCAGGCTCTCGATCAGATTCGTCCCGCTCAATCCCATCTCCCCTCGCCGTGACGAGCGATGTTTAGGATCGGCGAAGGCGAAGGTCCACCCGTCGATCTATGCGGGTCCGGTTGCCGGCTATATGACAGATTCATGATCCGACGCGCGGCACGTCTCTGCCTTGCCTTTGCGGCTTTCGCCTGGCTTGCCGCCGGCCCGGCAGAAGCTCGCCGCGTCCAGATCATCACCTCGTTCCCGCCCGCCTTCTTCGAGCCCTTCCGGACGGCCTTTCGCAATCGGCACCCGGACATCGCGGTCGAGGTCGTGCAGCGCAAGACCACCGCAGCCGTTGCGGATATCCGGACGCAGCAGCGTCAGGAGGCCGATCTGTTCTGGGCCTCGGCGCCCGACGCCTTCGAGTTGCTGAAACGGAGCAGGCTGCTGGCACCGCTGCAGGCCCGGGCGACCGGCGCCCCCGAGACCATCGCGGGCTACCCCGTCAACGATCCGGATGGGCACTATCTCGGCTTTGCCGTCTCGGGCTACGGGCTGGTCTACAACCCGTCCTATCTTGCGGCGCGTGGGCTCCCGGTACCGCGCAACTGGGCCGACCTTGCCGCCCCCGCCTATGCCGGCCATATCGGCCTGACCTCGCCGGCCCGCTCCGGCACGACGCACCTGATGGTCGAAGCCCTGCTGCAATCGCTCGGCTGGGAACGTGGCTGGGCGCTCTGGTCCGAGATCGGGGGCAATCTCGCCACCATCACGGCGCGCAGTTTCGGGGTGACGGCCGGTGTGGCGCGCGGCCGCTTCGGCATCGGTATCTCGATCGATTTCCTGGCAGAAACCGCCGGCGCGGAGGGCGAGACCAGCCGCTTCCTGCTGCCGGAGGAGACGCTCTTCGCACCAGCCAGCATCGCACGACTGGCAACGTCACCCAATCCGAAGGAAGCCGAGCTCTTCATCGACTTCGTGCTCTCGCCCGAGGGCCAGAAACTGCTGCGCGAGCCGCGGATCGGCCGGCTTGCGGTCTCACCGGCTGCCTATGGTGCCGACGAGGCGCCGCCGCATCTTTCGGACCTGTCGGGGCTCTTCAACCGGACACGCTTCGATGCCGGGCTGTCGGCCGGCCGCTACGAATTGGTCAACATCATCTTCGACGAGTGGATCACCTTCCGCCGCGCGGAGCATGCCCGGCTCTGGCGCAGCCTCCAGGGGCTGGAGGCCGCGCTTCTCGCCTATCCCGACGGGAAGGCTGCCCGCCTCCTAACCGAAGCGCGCAGAGCGCTGGTGCGGCCGCCCATCTCCGCCTCGGAACTCGGCCAGCCCGAACGCTTTCGCGATCTTGTGCGTGTGCCTCGGGGCCTGGCCGTTCCCGAGGCGCAGGCGCGTATCGAAGCCGAGATCCGCAGCGCAATCGCAGCCCAGGCCGCGGACGCCGCCGTCAGGTTGCGACAGGCTGCCGAGCGGCTCGCCGCCGCAGGGTGGACCAACTCGGATGACGGGCTGGCCGGAGGGCTGCCATGAGGCGCCTCTGGCAAGGCCGGCGCTTCGGCATCGGCGAACGCCTGATCGCCGCCTTTCTCGGCGTCGGTCTGTTCGCCGTCGGCGCCGGCATCGTCGGCGTCATCTCCTATGAGCGCCTGAGCACGGAACTGGCAGCCATCGCCCGCGATCATCTGCCGGGCCTGGCCTCGTCGGCGAGGCTCGCCGAAGCCAGCGCGCGCGTCATCGCCAGCATGCCCGAGCTTGCCAATGCCGAGCGGCGCGACGCCTATGAACGCAGCCGACGACTTGTCGGAGAACGGCTGGACGAGCTCGATCGGGTCCTGGCCGAGCGGGCCGAGGGAGGGTTCGCTTCGCCCGCCCTCGCCGCGGTTGCGACGGAAATCCGCAGCAATCTCAAAGCCATCGATGCGGTCTCGGGGCGGCGCTTCCCGCTTGGCGAGCGCAATCGCGCCATCGGTGAGGAACTGCGCTGGCTCCAGGCCGATCTCCTCGACGAAATCGAGCCGCTCACCGACGATGCCCGCTTCAATATCGAGACGGCGCTCGGCCAGGCCGGAACCGATGCACCAAGCGCGGCCAAGCCGAATGCCATTCGCGAGGAGACCCGCAAGAGCGCGGCGTTGATGACGCTGAATGCCCAGGCGAACCTGATCGTCGGACTTTACGGGCGGCTCGGCGTGGTCCGCACCCGCGAGGATATGGAGCAGACGGGCCACGTCATCGGCGAGGCGGTCGACCAGCTCGAAATCGAGGCCAGGGCACTGAATGGCTGGCCCGATACCATTACCGTCAGGCAGATTGCCCAACGGCTGATCGGACTTGCCGATGCCGGCACCGGATTACCCGCCATCAAGCGTGCCGAGCTGGCGGCCCAGGCCGACGCGCAACGCCTGATCACGGAAAGCCGGCGGCTGGTCAGCGAGCTCGGCACCCTGGTCTCCCAGGAGGTCCAGAGAACGGAAGCAACCGCGAAGGCCGCTGCCGAGCGTTCGGCCACAGCGATCAGGCTCGGCCGCAACCTGCTCCTGGCGATCGCCGCCGCCTCGCTGATCGGAGCCCTTCTCATCGGCTGGTTCTATGTCCGCCGGCATCTCGTCGCGCGGCTGCGCGTGCTCACCGAAGCCGCGACCAGCATCGCCAGCGGGCAGTCCTCGGCTGTTCTGCCCCACGCCGGCAATGACGAGCTCGGCGACCTCGCCCGGGCGCTTGCGGTCTTCCGGCAGACCCGCGACGACCTGATCCAGGCGGCCAAGCTGGCCGCGCTCGGCCAGATGGCCGCCGGCCTCAGCCACGAACTCAACCAGCCGCTGGCGGCGATTCGCTCCCATGCCCATAACGGCGTGCTGCTGCTGGAGCGCGAGCGTCCAGACGAGGCCCGCCACGCCATCATGCGCATTCAGGCGCTGACGACGCGCGCCGCCGAGCTGATTGCTCACCTCAGGCGCTTCGCCCGCAAGCCGGGCGTGACGCTTTCTCCCGTCGAGGTCGGCGGTGTGGTCGAGACGGCGCTGTCGCTCTTCGGTCCGCGTCTCGATGCCGGGCAGGTGACGCTGAAGCAGGACATGCCAGGCGAAAGGCTCTATGTCCGCGCCGAGGAAATCCGGCTGGAACAGGTCCTGGTCAACCTCATCGCCAATGCCCTCGATGCCATCGCCGGCCGGCCGAACCCGACGCTCGCGATCGGCGCGGCCCAACGCGGCAAGGCCGTCGAGATCTGGGTCGAGGATAACGGGCCCGGCATCGACCGCGCGCATCTGGAGCGAATCTTCGACCCGTTCTTCACGACCAAGCCGGTCGGCTCGGGGCTCGGCCTCGGCCTCTCGCTCTCCTACAACATCATCAAGGACCTTGGCGGCACGCTCGCCGTCGCCAGCTCCGGTCCCGCCGGCACACGCTTTCTGATTATGCTCGAAGCCCTGCCGAATCGCGCAATGGCTGCCATGGAAATTGACGCATGAATGCGCCGAGGATTGTTCTCGTCGACGACGATGCCGAGGTTCTCGAGGCCTGCCGGCTGACCTTGGAGCTCGAAGGCTTCGAGGTCGCGGCAAAGCGCTCGGCCGACGCCGCCCTGCCCCTGCTGACGCGCGACAGCCCCGTCGTTCTGGTGAGCGATGTCCGGATGCCCGGCCGCGACGGCTTTGGCCTGCTGGCGGCGGTCAGGGCGATCGACCCGGAAATTCCGGTCGTGCTCGTCACCGGCCATGCCGACGTCCCCATGGCGGTGAAGGCGATCCGCGACGGCGCCTGGGATTTCGTCGAGAAGCCGGCCGATCCCGTGCTCCTCACCGAGACCGTCCGCCGGGCGAGCGATTACCGCCGGCTGATCATCGAGAACCGGCTGCTGCGTGCCGGAGCCACCCCCGACGACCCGTGGGTCGCGCGGCTTGTCGGCGCCTCGCCGGCGATCGTCCGTTTGCGGCAGCGGCTGACCCTCATGGCCGATGCCGATGCCGACGTGCTGCTCTTCGGCGAAACGGGGACCGGCAAGGAGGTCGCGGCCCGCGCGCTGCACGATCTCGGCAAGCGCCGCAGCGGCCGCTTCGTCGCGGTGAACTGCGGCGCCATCCCCGAAACCATGATCGAGAGCGAGCTTTTCGGCCATGAGGCCGGCGCCTTCACCGGCGCGCGCGAGCGGCGCATCGGCAAGATCGAGCATGCCAGCGGCGGCACGCTCTTTCTCGACGAGATCGAGTCGATGCCGATGGCCGCGCAGGTCCGGCTGCTGCGCGCGCTCCAGGAGCGACGCATCGAACGCCTCGGCTCCAACCGCGAGATCGCGGTCGATATCCGCATCGTCGCGGCAACCAAGGCGGACCTCGCTGCATTGGCCAAGGCCGGCGGATTTAGAGAGGACCTCGTCTATCGCCTCAATGTCGTGACGCTTCGCCTGCCGCCCCTGCGCGATCGGCGCGAGGACATTCCATTGCTGTTCCAGCACTTCCTCGGGCTCGCCGCCGCTCGCGTCGGCCGCTCCGCCCCGCTGCTCGGCCGCGATCTGCTGCAGCGCCTGTCACGGCAGGACTGGCCCGGCAATGTCCGCGAATTGCGCAACGCCGCCGAACGCAGCCTGCTGGGGATGGACGAGGATTTCGATGATCACGAGACCGTCGCCGGACCATCGAGCGCCGAACTGACGCTGGAAGAACAGATCGCGCTCGCCGAAGCCGAGGTGATCGGCGCGGCGTTGAAACGCCATGGCGGCCGGATCGGCGTCACGGCAGCCGCCCTCGGCATCACCCGCAAGACCCTTTACCTCAAGATGCGCCGCTACGGATTGAGTGGCGCGGCAGCGCTTCCCGACTGACGTCGCGATGTTACCGTCCTGACCCATCCCGCCGACGCGACGGTTACCGCAACGACCCGCAGAGACCGCGAACTGCGCGCGCAAACCGGGATTTCCTCAACATAATCAATACGACGCCCGGTTGGCATCGTCGTTGCTGACAGATGAGCATCGGCCTCGACGCCGGGTGAGCAAAAACTGTCTTGGAGGAAATCATGGTCAATCGCAGGGTCGCACTCGCGGCCGCCCTCGGCCTGTCGCTCAGCACGTCATTCGCAACCATCGCCCTCGCCCAGGCTCCGGCCGGCAAGGTCACCGTCGTCACCTCCTTCTCCAAGGACGTGACCGACCCGATCAAAAAGGCCTTCGAGAAGGCGGTTCCGGGCGTCACGCTCGAGGTTCAGAACCGCAACACCAATGCCGGTGTGAAATATGTCGAGGAGACAAAGGCCAACAACCAGGTCGATCTCTTCTGGGCATCGGCTCCTGACGCCTTCGAAGTGCTCAAGGGCAAGAAGCTGCTGACGCCCTACAAGCCCAAGGCGGCCGGCATCCCCGAGAAGATCGGCTCCTATCCGATCAATGATCCGCAGGGCTTCTATTTCGGCTTCGCGGCATCGGGCTACGGCATCATGTGGAATGATCGCTACGCCAAGGCCAACAAGCTGCCGGAGCCGAAGGACTGGCAGGATCTCGCCAAGCCGGCCTTCTACGACCATGTCTCGATCGCCTCGCCGGCCCGCTCCGGCACGACGCACCTGACCGTCGAGACCATCCTTCAGGGCGAAGGCTGGGAGAAGGGCTGGCGCACGCTCAAGGAGATGTCGGGCAATTTCCGCTCGATCACGGAACGTTCGTTCGGAGTGCCGGAGGCGGTGAACTCCGGGCAGGTCGGCGTCGGCATCGTCATCGACTTCTTCGCCTTCTCGGCGCAGGCGTCCGGCTTCCCGGTCAAGTTCGTCTACCCGACCGTGACCACCGTCGTGCCTGCCAATGTCGGCATCATCGCGAACCCACCGAACAAGGCGGCGGCCGAGGCCTTCGTCGAGTTCCTGCTCTCGCCGGCCGGCCAGGAGGTCCTGCTCGACCCCGGCATCCGCCGCCTGCCGGTCAATCCGGCCGTCTATGCCAAGGCCGGCGCCGACTATCCCAACCCCTTCACCGATCCGCGCTTCCAGAAGATGATCGGCTTCGACGTCGACAAATCCGAAGCCCGGACCGCTGTCGTCGACACTCTGTTCGACCAGCTGATCTCCTTCCAGCTCGATGCGCTGAAGGGCGTCACCAAGACGCTGCACGAGGTCGACGCCGCGCTGGCGAAGAAGCCCAACGCCCAGGCCAAGGCTGCAGCCGATGAGGCACGCAACCTGATCGCAGCCATGCCGGTCTCGGAAGCGCAGGCTGCAAGCGCGGAACTCCGCGGCGCCTTTACCGGCGGCAAGGAGAAGGGCGCCAGACAGGCGGAGCTCGAGAGCCAGTGGGCCAATGCCGCCCGCGAGAATTACGCCAAGGCCAAGACCAAGGCCGAGGAAGCCCTCAAGCTCGCGCGCTGAGCCGTCGCCGCTGCCGTCATCCCTGCCGTAGCGACGTGAAGAGCCGGGATCCATGCCGGCCTCCCATTGGGGGCTCGGGCATGGATCGCGGATCTCCGCGCGGCCGTCTGGCATGATGGCGCGGGCTTTATCGATCGAGCCTCTTTCGGGAACTCCCCATGACCGCCGTCCCCGCGCTCTCGCGCCCCAAACGCATGTCGGCGACGCCTGGCCAGATCGCGCTCGCGCTGGCCATTGCAGCCTTCCTGCTGTTCTTCCTCGTGCTGCCGGTGGCAACGGTGATCTATGTCGCCTTCACCGAGAAGGGTACGAACAGCTTCACGCTGATCAATTTCTACGACTTCTTCCGCACCKAGCTGTTCATCCGGTCGTTCTGGAACTCGGTCTATGTCTCGGCCATGTCGGTGGTCTGGGCGTCGGTCTTCGCACTGCCGCTGGCCTATCTGACGACGCGTTTCGTCTTCCGCGGCGCTGCGGTCGTCCAGACGCTGGGTTTCCTGCCCCTGATCATGCCGCCCTTCGTCGGCGCCGTGGCGATGCAGCTCTTCTTCGGCCGCAACGGCTCGATCAACCTGCTGCTGGATGATTGGTTCGGCTTCAAGATCGGCTTCATGGAAGGGCTGAACGGCGTCATTTTCGTCCAGTCGGTCCACTACTTCCCGTTCATCCTGATCAATCTCTCGGCGGCGTTGCGCAATATCGACCGGGCCATGGAAGAGGCCGCGCAGAATCTCGGCTCCTCCGGCTTCCGCCTCTTCCGCCGCATCGTCTTCCCGCTTGCCATGCCGGGCTATCTCGCCGGCGCCTCGCTGGTCTTCGTCAAGGTCTTCGACGATCTGGCGACCCCCCTCCTGCTCAACGTCAAGGACATGCTGGCGCCGCAGGCCTATCTGCGGGTGACCTCGATCGGGATTGCCGACCCGATGGGCTATGTCATCTCGGTCGTCCTGATCATCGCCTCGGTCGTCGCCATGTGGCTGTCGGCGCTGGCGCTGAAGGGCCGCGACTACGCCACGACCCAGCGCGGCGGCGGCGGCCTCGCCAAACGTGTGATGTCACCGACTGAGGCCATCTTCGGCTATGGCGTCGTCATCCTGATCCTGGCGCTGGTGCTCGCGCCGCATCTGGGACTGCTGCTGCTCTCCTTTGCGACGATCTGGTCCTATTCGCCGCTGCCGGACGCCTTCACCGTCGCTCATTACGCCCGCGTCTTCGGCGAGAGCTCCGTCTACATCAAGAACACGCTGATCTATGCCAGCATCGCAGGCGGGATCGACATCGTGCTCGGTGTGGCGATCGCCTATCTCGTGCTGCGGACGAAGCTGGTCGGCCGCGAATGGCTGGACTGGACGGCGTCGGCGGCACTGGCGATCCCGGGTGTGGTGCTCGGCATCGGCTACCTCCGGACCTTCTACGGCATCACCTTGCCGGACGGCACGCCGCTCGCCTCGCTCTGGATCACCATCGTGCTGGCGCTCGCGATCCGGCGCCTGCCCTATGCGCTGCGCGCCTGCCACGCGGCGCTGCAGCAGATCTCGGTCTCACTTGAGGAGGCGGCGGAGAATCTCGGCGCCACCAAATCCCGGACAGTGCGGCGCGTCGTCGTCCCGCTGATGGCAGGCGGCATTCTCGCCGGCTTCGTCACCAGCTTCTCGACCGCGGCGGTCGAGCTCTCGGCCACGCTGATGCTGGTGCAGTCCAACTCCGACGCGCCACTGGCCTATGGGCTCTATGTCTTTATGCAGTCCGCCGCCGGACGTGGGCCTGGTGCGGCGCTTGGCGTCGTCGCGGTCATCCTCGTCGCGGCCTGCACCTTCCTCTCCCATCTCATCATCGAACGCAGCCAGAAGGCCAAGGGAATGGGCCACTGATCATGAACGCCATCGCACCGCTCGCTACCAAAGCCGTCGCCGTCGATATCGAGGGCATCAATCTCTCCTACGGCACCAATCATGTGCTGAAGAACGTCAACCTCGCGATCCGGCCCGGTGAATTCTTCGCCTTTCTCGGGCCATCGGGCTGCGGCAAAACCACGCTGCTCCGCCTTATCGCCGGCTTCAACCAGGCCGATACCGGCCAGGTCCGGATCGGCGGCCAGGACATTTCCACCCTGCCGCCCTGGAAGCGCGATGTCGGCATGGTCTTCCAGTCCTATGCACTCTGGCCGCATATGACAGTCCGCAAGAACGTCGCCTTCGGTCTTGAGGAGCGCGGCGTCGCCCGCGCCGAGATCGAGCGGCGCGTCGGGGTCGCGCTCGACCTGGTCGGGCTCGGCCATCTCGGCGACAGGCGCCCATCCCAGCTCTCCGGCGGCCAGCAGCAGCGCGTCGCGGTCGCGCGCACCGTCGCGGTCGAACCGAAGGTCCTGCTGCTCGATGAGCCGCTCTCCAATCTCGACGCCAAGCTGCGCGTGCAGGTGCGGCGCGAGCTGCGCGACCTGCAGCAGCGCCTCGGCCTGACGACGATCTTCGTCACCCACGACCAGGAGGAGGCCAACACGATCTGCKACCGCATCGCGGTGATGAACGAGGGCATCGTCCAGCAGGTCGGCACCCCGATGGACCTTTACGAGCGCCCGGCCAATCTCTTCGTCGCGAATTTCCTTGGTACCGCCAATATCCTCGAGGGCAAGGTTGTCGGCAGCGGCACCGAACGCGCCTTCGAGGTCAAGGGCGGCGCGAAGCTCCCGATCCCGGGTGATGTAGCGGTCCCGACCGGCGCCAAGCTGGTCTTTCGTCCCCAGCATGCGACTCTCGGCGCCGCAGGCGCCACGCATGCTGGGCAAGTCGCGTTGCCGGGCAGGATCGCGCATCGCGAGTTCCTGGGATCGAGCATGCGCTACGGCGTCACGATCGGCGAAACCGAAGTCTCGGTCGACCTGCCCTTCCAGTCGGGCGGCGACCTGCATGAGGTCGCGGCACCCGTCAGCCTGTCGCTGTCGCCGAGAACCGCGCTCTGGCTGGAGCGCTAAAGCATCGGCCCGGAAAGTGAATTGAGGTTTTCGGGGAAAGCCGATGCAAGCACGGAAGCCTGGATCATCGGACCGGATACGGTATCCCGTCAGATGATCCAGCCCTGGCGAGAATCACGACCAATGCGCGGCGCCGGGCAAGGCCATGACGAATATCCAGTTGCCAGAACGGTGTCGCGCCGCTCAGAGTTGATGCATCCCGTGATGCCGTGACGGCTATTTGCTTGCGCGGCATCGCTCGCCGACCTTGCGCAAGAGATCTTCGCCATGAGCCCGCCTGCCGCCGCCCGCATCGACATCGAGCGCTTCTGGACGACAATAGAACGGTCGGGCGAGATCGGTCCGGGCCGGCCGGGCGGTCTCTCCAGGCTTGCCTTGTCGGATGCCGACAAGCAGGTCCGCGACGAGTTCGTCGGCTGGTGCCGGGAGGCCGGCCTCACCGTCCGCATCGACGGAATCGGCAATATCTTCGCCCGGCGTCAGGGCCGCGACGACACGCTGCCTCCCGTCGTGATGGGAAGCCATCTCGACACGCAGGTGAATGGCGGCCGCTTCGACGGCATCGCCGGCGTGCTCGGCGCGCTCGAAGTCTGCCGCACGCTCGATGCGCTCGGCCATCGCACGCGCCGCCCGCTGGAGATCGTGAACTGGACCAATGAGGAGGGCGGCCGCTTCTCCCCGCCCATGGTCGGCTCGGGCTGCTTCACCGGCACCTACACACTGGACTGGGCCCGCGGTCGCACCGACGATGACGGAATCAGTCTCGGCCAGGAGCTGCAGCGCATCGGTTATCTCGGCGAGATGGAGGCAAGCCCGCACGCCTTCGACGCCTATTTCGAGTTCCATATCGAACAGGGCCCGATTCTCGACCGCGAGGGCATGCAGGTCGGCGTCGTTACCGGCGGCTACCCGAGTTGCGGCATGCTCGTCGAATTCCGAGGCGAGACCGCCCATACCGGTCCCTGGCCGATGGAGCGGCGCAGGAACGCCCTGGTGGCCGGCGCGCGCCTTCTCACTGCGGTCGACGATATCGGCTGGGAGAACGCCGGCACGGGCGGCAAGGCGACAGGTTCGCGGCTCGTCGCCTGGCCGAACAAGCCCGGCATCCTGTCGGACTGGGCGCAGGCGGTTTGCGACGTCCGCCATCCCGACGCGGAGACGACCCTGGTCATGGCCGAGCGCGTGCGCCGCGCCATTGGCGAAGCCGCAGCACGCGGCGGCTGCACGGCCGAAATCCTCGACACCTGGAACTGGGGCGGACGGATTTTCTCGGGCGAACTGATCGAGGGCATCCGCTCTGTCTCGCTCGGGCTCGGCTACCGGACGCAGGATATCCTGAGCCAGGCCGGGCACGACGCCTATTTCGTCGCCCGCCATGCTCCGACGGCGATGATCTTCGCGCCGTGCAAAAACGGCATCACCCATAACAACCTGGAACTCTGCACGCGCGAGGATCTGGAGCCCGGACTGAATGTCCTGTTCCGCTCCGTGGTCGCGCGCGCCGATCGATAGGGGCTCTGTCGCCCCGCGCGATGCCGATGTCTAGGACGGGTGGCTGAAGCGAGCGACCCGCGCATCCTTCATCAGGTTGCAAAAGTCAGGTCCACTGACGCGCACCAGCGTCCTGTGGTCGCCCCCCTCGAAATAGACGTCCCTGGCGTCATGAAGGCTTTCATCGAGGATCACCGGTACGTCATAGGCTGATCCGATCGGCGGAACCGCGCCCAGGTCGCAATCGACGAACAGCGAACTCACCTCATCCTCCGAGGCGAGGCCGAGCCGCTGGTGTATCACATCCTGCAAAGTGGAGAGCTCGATCCGGTGCGTGCTGGGAACGACGGCCAGGACATAGCCGCTCTCATGGTGAACCACCACGGATTTGGCCAGCCTGCTGCCCGGGACATGCGCGGCTTGCGCCGACTGGCTGCTGGTCGCCGTACGGTGATGCGCGACGGTGTCATAGGCGATGCCTTCGCCGTCGATATAGGCCTGGAGTTTCTTTGCGATTGTCATCGGAGGCGCCCCTTTGTTGTCTGGCGACGCGTCAGGACGACATCCTCCTCTCCTCCTCCGCGAAGTCAACGGCGAATGGGCTGCCAGGGCCGGGGCACAGGCTCCGCCCGTGCGAGCCGGCGAGCCTTTGACACGCGGTTGTGGATCCGGGTTCCGGGCCTCGGCTAACCGATCGTCCCGGAACCGCTCGATTGTCTGCCCGCCAGCGGCCTCAGCTCAGGCTTGAGCGCTTCATGAAGGCGCCGCCCTTCATGATCAGCGGCATATGCCGGCCCTGGCGGGTCAGCAACGCCAGGTCCTTCAGCGGGTCGCCGTCGACGACGACCAGGTCGGCATGGGCGCCCGGCGCGACCGTACCGATCTTGCC
This sequence comes from Allobosea sp. 05T439, assembly GCF_056396005.1. Lineage (NCBI taxonomy): Bacteria > Pseudomonadati > Pseudomonadota > Alphaproteobacteria > Hyphomicrobiales > Alloboseaceae > Allobosea > Allobosea sp. 05T439. The sequence continues at coordinate 101,575 of NZ_JBFTKP010000019.1, forward strand.
TTCGAGCCCGAGCAGCTTCGCCGCGACATGGGTGGCCGCACCGATCACCTCATGCGCCGGCAGGGCGCGGCCGCGAATGACGAACTCCTCGGACTGATGACGATGCATCTCGCCGAGAAGATCGCTGCCATAGGCCATGGGCAGGCCCGCCTTCCTCATGATGGCGAGCGAATCCATGCCGGCGACACGGACATTCTCGACCTTGGCGATGGAATCCGGCGGGAAACCGAGCTTGCCGCCTTCGCTGGCGAGCTTGTCATAGGTCACCAGGGTCGGCACGGCGACGGCGCCCTTCGCGGCGGCGAGCTTGGCTGTATCCGCCTGGATCAGGTTGCAATGTTCGAGCGAGTGGACGCCAGCCTCGACGCAGCGGCGGATCGCCTCGTCCGTATAGACATGGGCCGAGACATAAGTGCCGGCCATCCGGGCTTCCTCGACGATCGCCTCGAGCTCGCTCACGGAATAGCCGAGGAAATGGATCGGATCGGTCGGAGAGGCACAGCCGCCATTGGCCATGATCTTGATGAAATCGGCTCCGCCCTTGAGCTCCTCGCGAGCCGCCCGGCGCACTTGGTCGATGCCGTCGCAAATGCGGCCGAGAGCGCCGAGCCGATGACGGGTCGTCACCGCCTCGCGATCGTCATAGCGGCCGCGGAAATCGGCATGGCCGCCGGTCTGGCTCAGCGCCTTGCCGGAAATGACGAGGCGCGGTGTGGGGAAATGCCCCTCCTCGGTCGCAACCTTCAGCCCGAAATCGGCGCCGCCGACATCACGCACCGTGGTGAAGCCGCGCAGCAGCATCTCGCGCATGATCACGAGGGAGCGCACCGTCACGAGGGAGTCCGGCAGCGCCGCATTGCGCCCGAGATCGGCGACGCCGGCGATGACATGCACATGCGCGTCGATCAGCCCGGGCATCAAGGTCCGGCCCGCCAGATCGATCACCTTCGCCTTGCCGGCGGACACGGTCTTGCCGACCTCGCGGATCGTCCCGCCCTCGACCAGGACTGAAACCGGTGCACCGCGCTCCGGCGCGGTGCCGTCGACGATGCGGGCATTGGTGAAGAGGGTGGAAGCCACGGCAATTCTCCAGTCGGATGGGAGCTGTCAGACAGCGCGCGCTGCTGCGCGGGCAGCCAGGAATGCGGGAACCAGCAGAGGCGCCAGCCGCTCAACCAGCGGCACATGCTCCTCGCGATAGAAGCCTTCCGGCGCGAGCAGGTTGATCGTGCCAACGACCTTGCCGTCATAGAGCGCCGGGACATTGATGACCGAGCCGAGGCCCATGCTCTCGATCAGCACGTGATCGAAGAAGGCCCAGCGGATTCCGGCCTTGTCGCGCCCGAGATAGGGCTTGCGCCCCTTCAGCACATGGTCGCCCCAGGGCGTCGGCCCCATCGTCTTGCGGCCCGAGACCGGATATTCGGCCGGGCGGTTCGAATAGATCCGCGCGACCTCCTCGCCATCGACGTAGAGCAGGGTGAAGAGCTCATGCCCGACGAGCTGCTTGGTCACAGCCTCGAAGGCCTTGAACAGCGTGTCCGGCTGGCCGGGCTCTGCAAGCAGGCGCGACAGGGCGGCAAGATCATCGGACATCGTGAACTCCGGGATTCAGGCTTTGAAAGGAACGGGTTTGGGTGCACGTGGAATGCGTTCGGGCAGGAGCCCCTGCGGCCGCAGGTGCAGGACGAGGATCAGCGCGAGCCCGACCAGGATCTCGCGCAGTGCCGCGACCTGGACAGGCTGCAGACCTGGCACCCATTCGGTGGCGAAGCGCGTCGCCTCGAGGAAGATCACGACGAGATAAGCGCCCACGACCGCGCCGCTCGGGCGACCGACACCGCCGGCAGTCACCGCCAGGAAGATGTAGATCGTGATCAGCGGCTGGAAATGGTCAGGCGACACATAGGACTGGAAATGCGCATAGAGCGCGCCGGCCAATGCCGCGATGGCAGCTGAGAGCGCGAAGGCCTGGAGCTTGAAACGCAGCACCGTCTTTCCGGCGAAGGCCGCAAGCTGCTGATCCTCGCGGATCGCCTTCATCGCCCGGCCATAGGGCGAGCCGTCGAGCCGACGCAGCAGCAGCCAGACGCCGGCCACGATCAGCGTGACCAGACCGAGATAGAACAGGTTGAAGCCCATGAGGCCGAGCTCGGCCTTCAGAGGCGCCTTGATCCCGGAAATGCCGTCGGATCCCTTGGTGAGCCAGCGCTCGTTCAATGCAACGAGCCGGATCACCTCGGCAAAGCCGAGCGAGACGATGGCGAGATAGTCGTCGCGCAGGCGCAAGGTCGCGAATGTGACGACAAGCCCGACCACCGCGCCGACCGCGAGCGCCGCGGTCCAGCCGAAGAGCACCGGCGCCCCTGCCCCAGTCGCCAGCGCAGAAGCATAGGCTCCGACCGCAAAGAACCCGGCAAGGCCGAGATTGACCAGTCCGACGCCGCCCCAGATCAGGTTCAGGCTGAGCGCGAGCAGCGCGTAGATACCACAGAGCGTCAGGGTGAAGATGACATAGGACAACATCAGACCGCCCTCTCGCCCAGGATGCCGCGTGGACGGAAGGTCAGCATGATCAGGATCGCGATGAAGCCGACGGCGGTGCGATAGGTTGCGGGCACCGCAATCAACGCCAGTTCTTCGGCGATGCCGAGCGCAAGCGCTCCAACCACGGCGCCAGGGATCGAGCCGAGCCCGCCGAGCACCGCGGCGGCGAAGACCGACAGCAACACGCGATAGCCGGTGAGCGGGTCGATCGAGGTATCGAGGCCGATCAGCACGCCGCCGACACCGGTGAGCCCAGCGCCCAGGAAGACGGTGACGATGGCGATCCGGGCAGGATCGATGCCCTTCAGCCGGGCGAGATCGGGATTGTCGGCGACTGCGCGCATGGCCTTGCCGAAGCGCGTATAGCGCAGGAAGGCAAACATCGCGGCCATGATCACGACCGCCAGCGCAAGGCTCTGCAGCTGCTGCGGGCCAATCCGCAGATCGCCGAAGCGCATGTCGCGCATCAGGGGCAGGTCATAGCCGCGCATGTCGTTGCCGAAGACGAACCGGACGATATTCTCAAGCACGAGATTGAGCGCGATCGAGGCGATGGCGACGATGAGCGCCCCGTTCCCGCGCAGGCGGCTGAGCGCACTCTCCTCCGCGACCACGCCGACGGCTCCGGCGATAGCAAACGCAATCACGAGAGCCGGAATAATCGGCAGCCCCAGCACCACATTCGCCCACCATGCGGCAAAGGCGCCAATGGTGGCATAGGATGCGATGGCGAAGTTGGGATAGCGCAGCACGGCGAAAATGGCCGAGAAGCCGACAGCCGGGACGGCAATCAACGCCCCAGTCATCAGCCCGTTGATGAGCGCCTGCAGGAAAAGGGTCACGCGCGCGGGTCTTTCGGGATCAGGCGATCTTGACCAGAACGATCTTCCCGCCCTGGACCTGCTCGTAGCGGAACTTCGAGTCGCTGATATCGCCGGTCTCGGTGAAGTCGCACGGGCCGCTGGCGCCGTCATAGTCGACAGGCTGCTTGGCTGCGATCGCCTTCAGGCCGTCAATCGCATTATCGATCTTGGCACCGCCCGGCGCCTGGCTCGCCTTGCGGATCGTGTCCTTGATCGCCGTACCGGACGCATCGCCGGCCAGCGCGATCGCCATCAGCACCAGGTTGATCTGGTCATAGATCTGCGTCGTGTAGGGATCGGGCGAAGCCACGCCGATGAGCTTGACCAGGCGCTCATAGGCCTTCGAGCCTTCCGCCGACGAGGGCGAGATCGTGTAGGTCTTGTCGACGACATCGGCCGGAACGCTGTCGACGAGCTTCTGGTTCACCGAATAGCCGAAGGCGACCTTGAGCCCGCCGAAGCCGGCCCGGAAGAGGTCTTTCAGCATCACGGCGGTGTCGGGCGTATAGCCGCCGAACACGACCGCGTTGGGCTTGAAGCGCAGCACCTCGTCGATCTCGGTGCGATAGGCAGGCTTCTTGTCGTCATAGATCAGGGACGCCGTCTCGCCGCCGCCCTTCTTCACGGCCTCGGTGATATTGTCGAACTGGCTCTTGGCGAAGGGCGTCTGCGGCGACAGGAAGAAGACGCGCTTGGCCTTCTCGGCGATGACGAACTCGCCGAACTTGCGGCCCTGCAGCGTCGTCGTCGGCTGCGTGCGGATCAGATAGCCCTGATGCGGCAACTGCGTGATCGAATCCGCGCCCGAGACGGTCGCCAGGAAGGTCTTCGATTCCCAGCAGAGCGGCGCGACCGCGGTCGTGACCGAGGAGGCCCAGGTGCCGAGAATGGCCGAGACCTTGTCGACGTCGATCAGCTTGCGCGCCGCGCGGACGCCGGCTTCCGGATTGGTCTGGTCGTCCTCCGAGATCAGCTCGATCTTGCGCCCGAGCACGCCACCTGCCGCATTCACCTCATCGATGACGGCCTTGACCGCCTTGACCATCACCGGGCCATAGGGACCACCCGAGCCGGTCAACGGCGTCAGGGTGCCGATCCTGATCGGCGCGCCCTGGGCGAGCGCGAGCTTCGGTAGCGCACTGACACCGGCAAGCGCGGCGGCACCCGTCAGAAGCGTCCGGCGGTTCGTCATGAAATCGGTCATGGTGATCCCCTTGTCCTTATGTTTCTTGAACTGTGTCGGCGTCGGCTTCAGCCGCCCAGGAAGAGGCGGCGGATATCGGGGTCGGAGGCGAGAGCAGGTCCCGCCCCCTCTCGGCTGTTGCGGCCAGAGACGAGCACATAGCCCCGCGTCGAGATTTCGAGCGCTTCGAGCGCGTGCTGCTCCACCATCAGGATCGGCAAGCCCCCCCTGTTCAGGGCGACGATCGCCTCGAACAGTTCATCAGCCGCCTTGGGCGAGAGCCCGGCTGTCGGCTCGTCGAGCAGCAGCAGGCTCGGCGCATTCATCAGCCCCATCGCCATCGCCAGGATCTGCCGCTGTCCGCCCGACAGCGTACGCGCCAGCGCGCGCCGCTTCTCCGCCAGCATCGGATAGCGCTGATACATCTCTTCGCTGCGCGTCCTGACTCCGCCGGAATCCTGGAAACCGCTGATCTCCAGGTTCTCGGCAACCGTCATCGCACCAAAGACATTGCGTTCCTGCGGTACGAAGCCGATGCCGGCCCGCGCCCGGCCAAGCGCATTCGCAGCCGTGATATCCGCGCCGTTCAGGCTGATCTGGCCCTTGCGCGCCGCAACCAGCCCCGCGACGGTCTTGAGCAAGGTCGATTTACCGGCCCCGTTCGGCCCGATGATCGAAACGATCTCGCCTGGTGCGACCCTGAGCGACGTGCCCTTGAGAATTTCTTCGGCCGCGCCATAGCCGGCGACAACACCTTCGACCGAGAGCAGGGCGGCGCCCGCAGCCGCGCTCAATGCCGCCTCCCGAGATAGGCTTCCTGCACCCGGATGTCGGCGGCGACCTCCTCGAACGAACCCTGGGTCAGGGTCCTGCCCTCGGCCATGACGACGACCGGTTGGCAGAGGCGCTTGATCAGCGCCATGTCATGCTCGATCAGGCAGATCGTCAGGCCTTCACGGTTGAGCCCGACGAGATGCTCGGCGATCTCGTCGGCCAGGCTCGGATTGACGCCCGCCATCGGCTCGTCGAGCAGCAGGATTTTCGGCTTGGCCATCAGGGCTCGCCCGATCTCGACCAGTTTTTTCTGACCGCCGGACAGCGCCGTGACCGGATTATCAAGCACGTGGTCGAGCTTCAGCCGGCGCGCAATCTCGAAGGCGCGCCCTGCCAGCTCGGCTTCGCGGCGGCGTGCGGCAGCAGAGCCGAACAACCCCGCGAGCAGATTCTCGCCGGGCTGATCCGCGCCATAGAGCATCAGATGTTGGAAGACGCTGAGCTTGGGGAAGCCCCGTGCCAGCTGAAAGGTCCGCACAAGCCCCGCCGCGACGAGTTCTTCCGGTGCCAGGCCCGTTGCATCCTTCGGCCCCAGCGCGACTGTACCGCCCTTGGGCCGGTACAGTCCGGATACAGCATTGAACAAGGTCGATTTGCCGGCACCGTTGGGGCCGATCAGGCCGGTAAAGCTTCCGGCCGGCACGGCGAGATCGACACCGCGCAGCACATGCACGCCGTAGAAGTCGAGCTTCAGGCCCGTGACCGTCAGCAGCGGCGTCATGAAGCCTGTGCCCCCGCAACCGACCGGCGTGAGGGCGATGTCTGTGTCGGAAAATGCTGGCGGACCTGAAGCTTCCAGAAATTCAGCATCTCGGCGTAATAGGCTGGGTCCTTCCGCAGCACGGTCTGGGCGATCATGCCGCGCACCAGGCACATCGTGGCGTTCATCACCACGCGGGTATGGTCCGCATCGACCTTGGTGCGGGCGGCGAGTGCGGTCCAGACCGCATCCAGACCAGCGTGGAATTCTCGCACCACGGGCACGAGATCAGCCCGGAACTCGTCATTATGCCGCGCCTCCGGCAGGAACTCCATGGTCACATAGAACAGCCGGTCCGACATCATCTGCCAGATGTAGTCGACGATCTCGTCGCTGGAGCCACCCCGCTCTGCGAAGGCCTCGGCGAAGCGATGCAGGTTGCGCGAGGAACGCCCGAGCAGATCGGCGACAGAAGCCGTGATGATCGCCTCGCGCCCGGCAAAGTGATGCGTCAGCGCGCCACGCGAGACGCCGGCGGCGCGGGCAATTTCGGGGGTGGTCGTGCGTGCGAGCCCGCGATCATGCATCAGATMGATCGTCGCATGCATCAGCCGCGCAGAGGTGTCCGCGCTGCGTTCCTTCTGCGATCGCCTCTTGCCGGTTCCGGTCAAGCTGCCCCTCCACTTTCAGCCGAGAGCAAGCCTGTGATCGCATTTACAAACAGTCAAGACTGTTTCTACGACGACGGTGCTGAGTTGCGTGCTGAACGGGTAAGCGGCAAGACACACTGAGGATCCGGCCAAAGCCAAGGCCGGTCAGCCCGCGGATTCTGCAGGGAGCCATGGCATGTCGTTCAGCTGGGACGAGGCCGTTGCCTACGCACTGACGCTTCCTGGCGCCGGGATTTCAACCAGCGACGGCCTGCTGGCGGTGAAGGTAAACGGCCGGGATCAATCGCGCCCGCGACTGGAACGCCAGCCGCCCGCGCTTGCGGGTGAAGCGGTAGCGGCCAGCCGCAGCGCTTTATCTGGTCCTGGCGCCAGGCCGGCGGGAGTCGGTCGGTCCATCCGCGGGACCATGCTGATCCGCGTGCCGAGCCTTGTGTTCCGTAACCATGCGGCGTAGGCCGCAGTACGGCTATTTCGGGTCGTCCGATCTTGTGAGCAGGTGAGGATTGGCTTTGTAGATTTCGGCGAGGCCTTTGAGCGTCTCGATGCCGAAGTCTGTGAACGCCATGACGCTGTCATCGCCTGGCC